>SFCB01000139.1 GCA_004367505.1 Chloroflexi bacterium OHK40
GCCCCCCGCTGGCACGGGGGCTTGTGCGGGAGCCCAGCGCCCCCCGTTTTCGTTCGAAGCCCTGGCTCAGGGCCGGGGTCGGCGGCCGTCCGGCAGGTTCGTGGCTCGATCCTCAATCGGCGAGGGCCCAGCGCGCGATCGGCTCCATGGCGAGAAACGGGTCGTCGAGGCTCTCAGTGTTGCTGAGCAGAATGACAGTCAGCTCCCGCTCTGGGAAGCGCATCAACTCGCTGAGGTAGCCGGGGACGTAGCCGGTGCTCTCCTGGCGCAGCGCCCCCTCGAAGCGATCGATGAACCACCCGTAGCCGGCACTGGTGGCAGCGTAGGGCTCAGGCAAGGGGGTGGGCGCAGCGCTGGGCGCAGGCGTGGGTGAGCCCGGTATCCTGGTGGGGCCGGCTGAGCCCCTCCGCAGCCCGTGAGGGCAACGACGAGCAATGTCACGAGCACGGGCGCTACTCGTCGAACCGAACCTCGGACCATCGTGCATCTCCTCGCTTGTGGGTGAGCGATAGCGCGAGCGAGCCACAAGCCGCTGCACCCGTGGTACCGCAACAGGCGACACGTGTGCTACAGGCTGCCGCTGGCGGTCGGGCGGCTCAACCCATCGCGGCGGTCTGGGTAGCCAGCGCCGCGCTACGGGCCGCTACGGATCCTCGAACACGAGCGGCTGCCTACCGCTCGGCAGGGCCTCGGGGATGAGGCGCCGCAGGCGCTCGGGGCGCGCTCGCGGGTCGAGCAACCCGTTGCGCACGAAGGCCACCAGCTGGCGGAACTCGGCCTCACGCAGGGCGATCGGCTCGGCCAGCAGCGGGTCGAGCCGATCCAGCACAGGCTCGATGGGCCCGAGCGGGCCGGCCAGGTCGGCGTCGAGGCCCTGGACCGCCGGACTGTAGCGGCGCAGCGCCTCGGCCACGTCCAGGTGGTGCCTGATGGCGCCTTCCAGGCTGGTGTAGGCCCCGTTGTGCATAAAGGTCGGCTGGACGGCCACGTTGCGCAGCGGCGCAGTGCGAAACTTGTAGCGATCGGCCGGATCGCCCGTGAGCTGCTCCAGCCCGAAGTCCTCGTTGGCGCCGGGGCCGTCGAAGGCGTTGTTGGTGTGGCTCGGCGCGATCTGCGGCACGGCGATGTTGTGGCCGCGAAAGTCGCTGAACATCTCGTTCGAGGCCCCAGCCACGCTGTGGCACTGCACGCAGCGGGCCTTGCCGAAGAAGAGCAGAGCACCACGCTTCAATTCGGCGGAGAGCGCGTCCAGCTCGCCGCGGGCGTAACGGTCGATCGGGGCGTTGGCAAAGGTCAGTGTGAGCTCGAACTCGGCGATGGCCTGGCCGAACATCGCGAAGGTGATCGGCCCGCCCGCGCGAACCTCGGGATAGATGCGGCCAAACAGCCGCCGGTAGGCCGGGGTGGCGTTCAGGCGCGCCAGCACTTCTGCCCGGATGGCGTCGCTGTCGCCCTCGAAGGCGAAGCCGGTCACCTCGGTGCGCTCGGTGGGTGGGATGAAGGCCTGGGCGACGAGCAGGTGGTCCAGGCCGGAGAGCGAGTCGCCCTCCGGGGGCGGGAAGCTGAAGCCGGCGCGGTTGTCGAACGGATCACCGGAGCGGGCGAAAAAACGGCCGTTCCACATCAGCGCGGGGTAGAAGGCACTATTGATCACCATTGGCGAGCGGCGCATGTTGCGCGGCCCGGCCCGGTTCGGCCCCACCACACCGTTGTTTTCGATCCCGATTGCGATCGACTGGGTATCGCCGAAGCCGGCGGCCGGGGCGTGGCAGCCGGCGCAGGTGTTGTCGTCGTTGAGACCGATGATGGTGTCGAACCAGAGCAGCCGCCCTACGTCGGCGAGGCGGCGGTCGAGGGCGCGCCCGAGGCGCTCCTCAAGGGTGGCCTCGATCGTGCCGCTGAAGCCGGCCTGCGCGAGGGCGGCCTGCAGCTCGCGGTCGAGTCGGCTGCCCCGGCGATCCGGGCCTGAGGCGTAGGTGGTGCCGAGCACCGCGCCCCATGCCACCACCAGGATGATCAACGCGAGGATGTTGCGGGAGCGCATTGGTCCCTCCCTGGCCCAGGCTTTTGCTCGTACAGCGTTTCGGAGCTTCGCCGGCAGTCCTCCCACCCCCAGCCCCTCCCCCACAGCTATCCATGACCCACAAGTCGCCTGCTTGCCCTCACCCCCTGCTCCTCTCCCCGAGCATTTCAGGGGCGAGCGGTACATCACTACGCGAACCTACGTACTGTCCGCCTTTAAACCGCTTGCGCGGGGGGTGACTCGCCGGCCCCCCCTTCCTGGACGCCCGCCTGCGCGGGCGTGACCCACGCGCGCCAGAGGTGTCGTTCCCGCGCACGCGGAAACCCAGCGCCGTGAACCACCGTTCCGACCAAACCTGCTATCCGTCCGTGAGTCGCTGGGGGAGGGAGTGGGGCTCCTCCCCCAGGCTGGAAGCGTGGGAGGCGTGGCCGGCCACTAGATCGGGTCGCACGTGAGCGGGTCGCCTCTGGTCTCAAGCTGTATCCAGTTGTCGGCGGGGGGGAAGACGAAGCTGGCGTAGGGATCGCCAGGGTCGGTGGGCTGGTAGGTCCAGAGCCAGTGGAAGCTCGCATCGATGCGGTTGGCCCCGCCGCCCCCACGGAGGGTGAACAGATCGCGCATCTCGACAAGCGCCAGCGGCCCGTTCGGAGCCACGCTGACGATGGCCAGATTCTCGTAGCGGTAGCGGTAGCGGCGACCGTGCTCATCGGTGGCGTAGCCCTTGGAGCTGCCTTCGTCCACAATGCGGCGACTCCCGTCAGGGTAGGTGATCGTGCGCAACCGGTGGTGGATCTCGGCGACACCCGAGATGTCGCTCTCGATCTGCGGGCAGCCGGCCGGTCCGGAGCTAATTGTAAATGGGACGGTGTCGGTAAACGTGACCTCCTCAACAGTGGGCTCCTGGCCGGCGCGGGCCCACGGGGCGAGGGCCAGCGCGGCGATCGTGAGGGCCAGGGCCAGGGCGATCCGGCGGGCAGTGCGGCTGACGCTGAGCATGGGCTTCCCCCCTTATCCAGACAATACGATGGCCTTCCCCCTCGCACACGCGAGGGGGCGAAACCTGTTACGCATCTGGCGCCCACCCCATCCGTCCGGAGCCGGCGCGACTCGGATGCAAACAGTGGATGTTCCAGTCAACCACAGCCGTCCACGCCCGTGGTACCGCAAAACGGTACAAACGAGGGCTACAACGCCGAGCAAGGAGAGGCGCAAGCCGGGAGGGACCAGCCAGCCGTGTCGCCGCCGGTCCTTCGGAAATGCCAGCGGTCCTCGCCCACGCCCATCCCGCCGCAGGTCTGTGGGAAGCCAGGCCATGCGTGTAGTTGGCCGGTTGCCGCATCCGGACAAGCTACGCCTCCCGCTCAGGGAGAACGGACCGGAGCCACCGGATGTGCGAGCCGATCACCGGGATCTGCGAGCCGCGCCTGGCCCGAGGGCGGCACCGGAGTATCTGTTCGGCATTCTCCTGGAAGTATGGGCGGCTCGCCTGCCTCCGAGCGATTGCGGGCGAGCCGCCCGCGATCCCAGGCGGATGGTTACCCCGTCGCAGAAGACGCACGCACCGGAGCGCCTTTCGGCGCGCGGCGTCAAGTTGGTCTATAATCAAAAGAGACCCGACCACCCGCGCGACGAGGAGCGCATGAAACTCAAAGGGCGTGTCGCCATTATCACCGGCGCTTCGAGCGGCGTGGGCTACGCCACGGCCCGGCTCTTTGCCCGCGAGGGCGCCACTGTGATCGCCGCCGCCAGGCGCCACGACCGGCTTGAGCACCTCGTGGCCGAGATTGCCGCCGAGGGCCGCCAGGGCTTCAGCATCCCCACCGACGTGACCAGCCCCGGGCAGGTCCAGCGTCTCGCCGACCAGACCCTGTCGCTCCTCGGCCGGATCGACATGTTGATCAACTGCGCCGGCGGTGTGATGAAGATCTCGCCCGTCGAGCAGTTCACCGATGCCGAGTGGCGCGCCGTGATCGACACCAACCTGAGCGGGGTCTTCTACGCGACCCGCGCCGTCGTGCCGCAGATGAAGCGCCAGCGCGAGGGGACGATCGTCAACCTCGGTTCGCGGGTGGGCCGCGTGGGCGTGGCCAACATCAGCCCGTTCAGCGCCGCAAAGTTCGCCCTCGCTGGCCTCTCGCAGTCGCTCGCCCAGGAGCTGCGGCCCTACAATATCTTTGTTACCAATGTCGTCTCCGGCATGATCAACGCCGACCTCGCCCCGCTCAACCCCGACGAGTCGCTGCGGCGCCGGCTGCTCACCACGGAGGACGTGGCGCAGGCCATCCTCTGGGTCTGTACGCTCCCGCCCAGCCTGCGCGTCGATGAACTGCCGATCATGCCCCGGCAGGTGGATCTGTGAGTGATCGAGCACTCCGCGACTGGTGGGAAGAGCTGCTGCAAGTCCACGAGTTCGCCCACTACCGCGACTACGCCGAGGATCTGACGCGGCGCGAGGTGGATTTCCTCGTCCAGGCCCTTGGCCTCAGCGGTAGCGAGACGATCCTCGACCTGGCGTGCGGGGGAGGGCGCCATAGCCTGGAGTTGGCCCGCCGGGGCTTCACGGTGGTGGGCCTGGATGCGGCGGCCCCCGTGCTGGCCCACGCGCGGGCCAGGGCCACTGAGGAGGGGCTCAGCGTGAGCTTCGTGCTCGGCGATATGCGCGCCCTCCCCGCCGACTTCGCCGGCCGTTTCGACGCCATCCTGGTGATGAACAGCAGCATCGGCTTCTTCGACGATGCCACCAACACCGCCGTGATTGCCGGCTGCGCCGGCGCCCTGGCCCCCACCGGTCGGCTCCTGCTCCAGTGCATCAACCCCTACCAGATCAGCGCCTACCTGCAGAGCTTCCGCAACGGCTGGTACACCGTGGGGCCGGGCTTCGTGCTGCGTGAGGCGAGCTTCGAGCCCCGCAACGCTGTCCTCTCGCTCAGCTACCGCTACCTGGACGCGGCCCAGGGCCTCGACGTGGCCCACCCCGGCGATAGCATCCGCCTGTACGGCTTTCCCGAACTCGCGGCCCTGCTACGCGGCGCCGGCCTGCACCCCGTGAGCGCCTTCGGTGATGCGGTCTTGCCGCCGGAACCATTCGGCGAGCAGAGCCAGTGGCAGGTGATCGTGGCGGTGCGGGACCGAACCGTGGACGTGGGCAATGCCGATAGCGATTGAATGACCCGGGGAGCGCAGGGGCAGGGCCAGCGTTTCAGGCTGGCGAAGGCCGCGTGGGAGGAGCAGATTGTGGAGAGGGCCATGCACACTGCCCTGATCGGCGACTACGAAGTGACGATCACGCCTGGGGGCGAACCCGCCCTGGAGATCTTCCACGTTGTGCGCGGCCACACGGTGGTGGCCCTGGGCAGTGCGGATGCGGGAGCACTGCGTGATCTTCTGGCCACCGAGCAGAAGCGCATCCGTGAACTGGCTGGCTACCAACTGATCTTCGGCGCCGGCGGTGACCTCACCTTCTACAGCCCGAACGGGGCGCGGGCCTGCTACCTCCGGGCCGACCAGGCCGCAACGCTGGCGCGCTGTCTGAGGGAGACGGGCAACTGAGGGGCGCCGGGGGCCGGGTCGGCCCCCGGAATGATGCGCACCCACCGGTACACCCTACTCCACCAGTGGCATGACCGACACCGCCGATCGCAGGCGGCTGAGGTCGGCCTGCCGGATCAGGCCACCCCCAATGGTAAGCGCGTCGGCGGTGCCGCAGGCCACTCCCAGCTGCAGGGCGCCTGGCAAGGGCATCCCACGCAGCAGCCCCGTCGCCAGCCCGGCCAGCAGCGAGTCGCCGCTGCCGACGCTACTCACCACGGGCTCCCGGGGTGGCCGCGCCCACCAGTTACTGCTGCCATCCGTAGCCACACAGCCCTGCGCGCCGAGCGAGACGGCGGCAAGGCTCACGCCGCGTAGACACAGCTCGCGCAGGGCGGCCACGGCGCCGGCCACATCCTCCACCGGCGTACCCAGCACGGCACCAAGCTCGCCGCCGTTCACCTTGATGCCCCACGGGCCAGCCGCCAGTGCGGCCGCCAGCGCCGGGCCACTGCTGTCCACGAGCACGGCAATCCCCCGCGCGCCAAGATCGGCGACGAGCCCGCCCAGCGCCTCGGGCGGCACTCCGGGCGGGAGGCTACCGCAGATGACGGCGAGGGCCGCACCCGGCGCCAGGGCGAGCACCTCGGCGACATAGGCGCCCCAGTCGGCGGGCACGAGAGTGGGGCCGGCCTCGTTGAGCGCCGTGGCATCGCCACCCGCGCGGTCCACCAGCAGGATGCAGGTGCGGGTCTCGCCGGCGCCGTGGCGTGTCCAGCGCGCCGGGAGCCCTTCGGCCTCGGCCAGACGCGCCACCAGATCACCGGTCAGGCCGCCGATTGGCGCGCAGACAAGCGCAGGCTGGCCGAGGGCTTGTGCGGCACGGGCGACGTTGAAGCCCTTGCCGCCAGCAGCAACAACCACCTCATCCGTACGCTGCACGGCGCCGAGGTGCAGGCCGTGGAAGACCATCGTCCGGTCAAGGGCAGGGTTAGGCGTGATAATCAGCAGCATCAGGGGCTTCCTGGAAGCGTTACGACATAACTTAATACAAGATTAATGCTCGAATAACACAGGCTTGATCAGAGGCAAGTATGATCGCTGAGCCCATTGTAAGGCACAGAGCTGATCACGGCCACGACGCAATCATCACGTTGCGCGGGTGCGCGCGCTTAGCTATGTGCCGCAGCGGGCATTGAGAGTGGGTCAACGATGCTAGAAGGAGCGTTCCCCGATGGGTGGACACGACGAGAAGGACAAATGGATTGTGCGCTCGACGGAGGGCATCGGCGACACGTTCGAGAACGTGATGAGCCGCCGGCTGAGCCGCCGCGATGTGCTGAAGAGCGCCGCCATCGCCTCCTCTGTGGCAATCATCGGCTCCGCCGCCATGGACCCGGAGGCTGCCGCCGCCCAGCGCACGAGCACCCCCCGTTTCGCCACAGTCTCCCCGACGGCTCCGGATTTCGACGATGTGTCGGTTCCTGAGGGCTACTACGCGCGCACCCTCATTCGCTGGGGTGAGCCCCTCACTGCCAGCGCGCCCACCCACAACGTCTGGGAACAGACGCCCGCCGCCCAGGCGCAGCAGTTCGGCTACAACTGCGATTTCCTCGGCTTCTTGCCCCTGCCCTACGGCTCCGGCGTTTCCAACCGGGGCCTCCTCGTGGTGAACCATGAGTACACCAACGAGGAACTAATGTTCTCGCGCTACGACCCGAAGAACCCCACCCGCAACCAGGTCGACGTCGCGATCGCCGCCCACGGCATGTCGGTGGTGGAGATCGTGCGCGCCCCCGACGGCACCTGGAGCTACGTGAAGAGCTCCCCCTACAACCGCCGCGTCACCGGCGAGACGCCCCACCGCATCAGCGGGCCTGCCGCCGGGCACCCCTGGATGATGACCAGCGAGGACCCCACCGGCACCACTGTGCGCGGCACCCTCAACAACTGTGCCGGCGGCAAGACACCCTGGGGTACGGTGGTGAGCGGTGAGGAGAACTTCCACCAGTACTTCGGCAACCTTAGCAAGTTCAACCAGAGCGACCCGCGCTACGCCGTGCATCGCCGCTACGGCATGCCCGCCGAGACGAGCGAGCGCCAGTGGGAGCGCTATCACTCGCGCTTTGATGTCGCCCAGGAACCGAATGAGGGCTTTCGTCACGGCTGGATGGTCGAGATCGACCCCTACGACCCCAACGCCGTACCGGTGAAGCGCACCGCCCTCGGCCGCTTCCGCCACGAGGGGGCGCACTTTGGCGTGGCTCCGAACGGCAAAGTCGTTGGCTACATGGGCGACGACGCGGTGTTCGAGTACGTGTACAAGTTCGTCACCGCCGGCACCTACAATCCCCGCGACCGCATGGCCAACATGAACCTGCTCGACGAGGGCACGCTCTACGTGGCCAGGTTCAACGATGATGGCAGCGGCGAGTGGCTGCCGCTCGTCTACGGCCAGGGCCCGCTGACGCGGGAGAACGGCTTCGGCTCCCAGGGCGATGTGGTCATCAACGCTCGCCGCGCCGCCGACCTCCTGGGCGCCACGAAGATGGACCGCCCGGAGGACGTTGAGCCCAACCCGGTGACGAAGAAGATCTACGTCGCCCTCACCAACAACACGCAGCGTGGCGGCGAGGGCCGTGCCCCCACCGACGCGGCCAATCCCCGCGCCGGCAACAGCGCGGGCCACATCATCGAGATCACCGAGACCAATAACGACTACGCCGCCACCACCTTCCGCTGGGAGATCTTCATCCTCGCCGGCCTGCCCAGCGACCCCAGCACCTTCTTCGCCGGCTACGACAAGAGCAAGGTCAGCCCGATCGGCGCGCCAGATAACGTGATGTTCGATGCCGCCGGTAACCTCTGGATCGCCACCGACGGCGCTGCCCGAGCGATTAAGTACAACGACGGCCTCTTCGCGGTGCCCGTTCAGGGCGCCGAGCGCGGCAACCTCCAGCAGTTCTTCTCCACCGTCGCTGGCTCCGAGGTCTGCGGTCCCGAGTTCACCCCCGACGAGCGCACGCTGTTCCTGGCCATCCAGCATCCTGGCGAGGGCGGCACCTTCGAGGAGCCGATCAGCACCTGGCCCGACCGTGTGGGCCTGCCGCGCCCCAGCGTGATCACCATCCAGGCCTTCGACAGCCGCCGGATCGGGAGTTAATACACGCCCGCCGGGGGCGAACGAACGAACCAGCAACAGGGCGACGGGTGTGCACATGCACTCGTCGCCCTGTTGCTGCCGCTTAACACAGATTTAACACGCTCACGATAAGGGCTTAATCGAGCGGGCGTAGAATTGGAGCGTCGCTTCGGCACCCAACTCACTACGCTTGCACTGTGCTGTGCCCCCGCGTGAGGCTCGTCCTCTCGTAGCTGACTGTGTGCTAAAAGCTGACGCCCGTACTCTATCGTGAGGAGGATTTTCGTATGGCCTGGACGTCGCGATGCCTTGGAATGCTGCTGCTGGTTGCGCTCATGATCCCGGTGCTCGCCGCCTGCGGCGGTGCCGCCACGACAACGCCTACCACGGCCCCAGCCCCTGCCGCCACAGATGCCCCGGCGCCAACCGCTGCGCCCGCCGCTACCGAGGCCCCGGCCGCCACCGAGGCCCCGGCCGCCACCAAGGCCCCGGCTGCCACCGCCGCGCCCACGGCTAGCGCCCCCGCTACCAGTGAAGGGATCGTCCTGCCGGAGGTGGACCCGGCGACGGTGACGGGCGACATCATCATCGCCGGCTCGTCGACCGTCTTTCCGCTGACGCAGCGCATGGCCGAGGTGTTCACCGAGGACGGCTACACCGGCCAGATCACCATCGACAGCATCGGCACTGGTGCGGGCTTCGAGCGCTTCTGCATCGCCGGTGAGACCGACATCTCCAACGCCGCGCGCCCGATCGAGGACGACGAAGTCGCGGCCTGCACCGCCAACGGCCGCGAGCCGCTGGAGTTCCGCGTCGGCACCGACGCGCTCGCGGTGGTGGTGAGCGCCGAGAACGACTTCATCGACAACATCACCCTCGAGCAGCTGCGCCAGATCTTCAACGCCGAGGTCACCACCTGGGACC
>SFCB01000049.1 GCA_004367505.1 Chloroflexi bacterium OHK40
CCTGTCCCCTGTCCCCTCACCCCAGCGTGCTTCCCCCGAAGAGATCAACCGGCAGCCCCCCGGGGTCACTCGCGTAGCCGGCGGCGTAGGCCACGGCCTCGGCCTTGATCCGCTCCTGGCGGGCGGCGAGCATCTTGTTCAGGGCAGCCATGTAGGCGTGGGCAGCCGCGACGATCGTATCGGTGTGGACGCCATAGCCGCTGAAGATCTGCTGGGCGACACGCCGGCCAGTGAGCACGGCGGTGGTGCTGGTGCTAGCGCCGATCTTCTCGCTCTGCTCCTCGCGGGAAGGCACTCCCTGCTCGCGGATGCGCACCGTCACCTCGGCGACCGCATCGAGCCCCTCGGTGATCGCATTGATCGAGAACTCGATCAGCTCGCTGGGGCGCTGAATAACCCGGTTGATCGCTTTGTAGATCGCGTCCACCGGGCCAGTGCCCTGATCGCTATCCACCCGGGGCTGGCCATCGGGGCCGATCAGGCGCACCGTGGCGGTGGGGATCATCCCGAGGCCGGAGCTGTACTGCACGTGGTCGAGAGTGTAGATCTGCGGTGTGTGCTGGAGCTCGCCCGTCACCAGGGCCTCGATATCGCGGTCATCCACACGCTTCTTACGGTCGCAGAGATCCTTGAAGCGCTCGAAGAGATGCTGGAACTCCTCCTCACTCTCCAGCTCCACCCCCATGGCCTTGAGCTTGGTGCGGAAGGCATGGCGGCCAGAGTGCTTGCCGAGCACGAGCTCGTTACCATCGAGACCCACGGTCTCGGCGCTCATGATCTCGTAGGTCTGGCGATACTTCAAGACACCGTCCTGGTGGATGCCGGACTCGTGGGCGAAGGCGTTGGCGCCGACGATAGCCTTATTGGGCGGCACGGGCACCCCGATAAAGCTGGAGACGAGGCGCGAACTGCGGGCGAGCTCGCGGGTGTTGATCTGGGTGCGCACGCCGTAGAACTGGCCACGGGTATGGATGGCCATCACCACCTCTTCGAGGGAGGCATTGCCGGCCCGCTCGCCGATACCGTTGATCGTACACTCGACCTGCCGGGCACCGCCGCGAACGCCGGCCAGCGAGTTGGCGACGGCGACACCGAGATCGTCGTGGCAGTGGGTGGAGAGGATGCAGTGCTCGATGCCAGGCACGTTCTCGGCCAGGTCCTTGATCATGGCGCCGTACTCGTCGGGGGTGAGGTAGCCGACGGTATCGGGGATGTTGAGCGTCGTAGCGCCGGCGGCAACGGCAACGGCGACGGCCTCGCGCAGGAAGTCCCGATCAGAGCGACCGGCGTCCATAGGCGAAAACTCCACATCCTCGCAGAGCGAGCGGGCGAAGGTGACCATCTCGTGGATGATCTCCAGGGCCTGGGCGCGGGTCTTTCGGAACTGATGCTCGAGGTGGATGTCCGAAGTGGACATGAAGGTATGGATGCGCTTTTTGGCGGCGGGCTGGATGGCGGCCCAGGCCTTCTCGATATCGTCGCGGTTGGCGCGGGCGAGGGCCGCGATCACCGGGCCATTGGGAGTACCAACCTCGCGAGCGATCTCGTGGACGGCGGCCCAGTCGCCGGGGGAGGCGGCGGGGAAACCAGCCTCGATGATGTCGACGTTGAGGCGGGCGAGCTGGCGGGCAACCTCCAGCTTCTCCTCCAGGGTCATCGTGCAGCCGGGGGCCTGCTCGCCGTCCCGCAGCGTGGTGTCGAAGATCCGTACGTGGCCTACGTGAGGGTCCATTTCACGTTACTCCCGTTGCGTAATTGAGAACCGAGAGCCCGCCACCCGCAGCCGAGGGTCTCACCGGTAGTCGCCGGCTGTGAATGGCGCCAGGCATATGGCGTGAAGCGCCTGCTCCGCGCTATTCGCTCCGATAGATGTGACAGATGCGTCCGGTGCGCGACCACTGCCTGTGCTCGCTGCCAGAGGATCAGCTTGCGAAAGGAGCACGGCTGACCCGACGGCTCCAACCTCCTGGCAGCGAGCCCAATACTCGGCAGGCGATCCCTCGTCCTTCGCGCTCGTCCTTTGTCCTCCGCCCTCGTTCCCCGGTATGCTGGTTCCCGGTTCTGGCTACGCCCCTCCAGAGCCTGGCGTAACCTCGCGGGGATTGACGAAGGGCATCATGCGGCGCAACTCCAGCCCGATCCGCTCGATAGGATGGGCGATATCGGCCTGGCGGCGGGCATTGAAACGTGGGCGGCCGTTGTGGTTCTCTTCGATCCAGTCCTCAGCGAAGGCGCCCGACTGAATGTCGGCGAGGATCTGGCGCATGGCGGCGCGGGTCTCCTCAGTGACAATCTTGGGGCCGGCGGTGTAGTCGCCCCACTCGGCGGTATCGCTGACCGAGTAGCGCATATAGTTCAGGCCACCCTGGTAGAACAGATCGACGATCAGCTTGAGCTCGTGCATGCACTCGAAGTAGGCCACCTCGGGCTGGTAGCCAGCCTCGACGAGGGTCTCGAAGGCCGTCTTCACCAGCGCGCTCACGCCACCGCAGAGCACCACCTGCTCACCAAAGAGATCGGTCTCGGTCTCCTCGGCGAAGGTCGTGGTGAGCACGCCGGCGCGGGTGCTACCGATCCCCTTGGCATAGGCCAGGGCATCCTGCAGCGCGCCGCCGGTGGCATCCTGATGGACGGCGACGAGGGCCGGAACACCGCCACCCTGGGTATAGACCTCGCGAACGCGGTGGCCGGGGGCTTTGGGCGCAACCATGCTGACATCGATGCCGGGAGGGGGGAGGATCTGACCGAAGCGGATGTTGAAACCGTGGGCGAACATGAGCGTCTTGCCCGGTTCCATGTGGGGGGCGATATGGTCGCGGTAAATATCGGCCTGGCCGATGTCGGGGGTGAGGATCATCACCATCCGGGCCTCACGGGCGGCATCGGCCACCGTCATCGGCCTGAGGCCGGCGGCCTCAACCTTCGCCCAGGATTTGGAGCCGGGGTAGAGCCCCACGCGCACGTCGAGGCCGCTGTCGGCGAGATTGCGGGCATGGGCATGACCCTGGCTGCCGAAGCCGATGATCGCGATCGGCTTACCCTTGAGGCGCTCGAGGTCGGCCTGGTTCTCGTAGTAGAGCTCTGCCATGGGAGACGACATCCTCTCATTCTACTGGTGCAACCGGGGGGACACAGGGCACAACTGCCTGGAGCCACCCCCGGGATGCAGGGTGTATCAGTTCAGGGCGGGCACAACCGCGCCGTTGGCGCTCTCGACATACTCACCGGCGTTGTGGCCACGGGCGCCGCGTACCATCGCGATACGGCCGGTGCGCATCATCTCCTTCAATCCGTAGGGCCGCACCACCTCGATAAAGTTCTCCACCTTGGCGGGCGTGCCAGTCATCTCGACGATCATCGTATTGGTGCCGACATCGACGATTTTGGCATCGAAGACACCGCACATCGAGACGATCTCGTGGCGCACGCCGGCGGGCGCGTGAAGCTTGACGACGACCATCTCACGCTCGACGGTGGGGTCATCGGTGACATCGGAGACCTTGATCACCTCGATCAGGCGGTAGAGCTGTTTGACGACCTGCTCCACGTGGTCGGACTCGACGACGATCGTCATGCGGCTGATCCCCGGCTGCTCGCTGTGGCCAACGGCGAGGCTCTGGATGTTGTACCCGCGCCGCCGCACGAGGCCGGCCACACGGCTGAGCACACCGGGACGATCCTGGACGAGGAGAACAATGGTGTGGGTCTTCATGCTTACCCTGTTCCTATCTGTCGCTGGGGCATCAGGATGCCGGCGCCTCGGTGATCATGTCGCCGATCGACGTATTCTGGGGCACCATCGGGAAGACGTTGACCTCCCGCTCGACGCGGAAATCGATCAGCACCGGCCCATCGGTGGCGTAGGCCTCGTCGATGGCGGCCTGCACCTCATCGGAATGCTCGACGGTGAGCCCCTTCCAGTAGTAGGCCTCGGCGAGTTTGGCGAAGTCGGGCCCGCTGAGCGGCGTACCGCTGTAGCGCTTCTGCTCGAAGAGCTCCTGCCACTGGCGGACCATCCCGAGGTAGCCGTTGTTGATTACCGCGATCTTGATATTCTTGATGCCCTCCTGGACGATCGTCGCCATCTCCTGGTTGGTCATCTGGAAGCCGCCATCGCCACAGACGACCCAGATTGTATCGTTGGGGTGGGCGATGGCCACCCCGAGGGCGGCGGGCACGGAGAAGCCCATCGTGGCGGCGCCGCCGGAGGTGATATGGGTGCGTGGACCGGCGTTCCAGTCGAGCAACTGGGCGGCCCACATCTGGTGCTGGCCCACATCCGTCACCACGCGGTAGCGCCCGCGCTGCGCGAGGGCCCGGTTCAGTTTATCGTAGACATCGTGGGGCGGCAGCGCCATCCGCTCCGTCTGGGCGCGGTTGACGTACTGCTGTTTGCCCTGGTGCTTCTCCTGGAGCTCGCGGATATGCTCCATCCAATCGGAGGCGTGGGCGTGAAGCTCGGCGAGCGCCTCTCGCTCGGGCATCTCCTCCAGGAGCGCCTGGAGCGTGAGGCGGGCATCACCGACGATCGGCACGGTGACCTTCACATTCTTGCCGATCTCGGAGGGGTCGATGTCCACGTGGATCACGCGGGCGTGGGGCGCGAAGGTACTGGCCTTGCCGGTGACCCGGTCATCAAAGCGGCCACCGATATTAAAGAGGACATCACACTCCTGAATGGCGCGGTTCACGTGGACCCAGCCGTGCATGCCGGGCATGCCGAGGGCGAGGGGGTGCTCCTCGGGGAAGGAGCCGATCCCGTGGAGGGTGGTGATCACCGGCACCCGCAGCTTCTCGGCAAAGGCGCGCAACTCCTCGGCGGCACCAGCCATGATCACCCCGTTGCCAGCGAGAATCAGGGGCTTTTTGGCGCTGAGCAGCAGCTTGAGCGCCTCACGGACCTGCTTGCGGTTCGGGGCGTAGGTGGGTTTGTAGCCAGGGAGATTGAGCTTCTGGTCCCAGCGCGGCACCACGCTCTTCTGCATGGCGTCCTTGGTGATATCGATCAGCACGGGACCGGGGCGGCCAGTGGTGGCGATGTGGATGGCCTCTTTAAAGACATAAGCCAGGTCATTCGGATCCTTCACCAGGTAGTTATGCTTGGTGATCGGCATCGTGATACCGGTAATATCGGTCTCCTGGAAGGCGTCCTTGCCAAGCACGTGGCTCCCAACCTGGCCACAGATCGCGAGCAGCGGAGTCGAGTCCATCATCGCGTCGGCGATCGGGGTAACGAGGTTCGTCACGCCGGGGCCAGAGGTTCCGATGCAGACACCGATCCGACCGGTGGCGCGGGCGTAGCCCTCGGCGGCGTGGCCGGCGCCCTGCTCGTGGCGGCAGAGCACGTGGCGCAGCTTGTCGCGGTACTCCCACATCGCGTAGTAGAACGGCATGATCGCGCCGCCGGGGATGCCGAACATCACCTCGACGCCTTCGCGGATGAGCGCCTCGCACATAATCTGGGCGCCGGTACGGGTCTCGGACATAGTGCCTCCTGAGGGTGGGCCAACTGATGGCAGCGCGAGGCCTGGCGCGTGACGGCGTGCCGTCTTGCGCTGCCGTGGCGACGTGGCAGAGCAGCTTCGATTGAGGACCCCTGGACCAGAGAGAAGCGGGCCGACGGACCGGCGATGCCACAGCGTTGAGGCGGAGCGCCGCGACCCACAGCGCTGTGGGCGACCACCGGCGCGAGGCGTTGCGCAGGTGGGGCGGCGGTGAGCAAACCCGACGAAAAAACCTCCCGGCGCTTGCTCGGGAGGTTCAGTCTGGCTCAGTCTGCTGGGGCTCGGCGTCCCCTCCCGTTAACGGCTATTGCTCCACCCGATAAGGAGGAGTACGAGGCCGCTAAGGAGGAGGATGTTCACAAACCGAGCAACCATTGGTTTGGGCATTGATGACAACTTCGAAACCGAGCGCAGCATACCACGTGGCCGCGCGGCTTGTCAAGCGCCAGGGCCGATAGCGTGTCACCCACGGGCGCGGCGTTCAGCATCCGGAGGAGCGCCGGAGCGGAGGCGTGTCTCGACGGATGCGTGACGGCGGGCCGCGCGCATCCACTACCGGCGCGCTAGGATCCGTCCATGTCACCGCGCAGGAAGGCGGCGCACTCCTCGGGGAGGGAGGGGTTGATCCAGACACCGCTGCCGAGCTCGAAGCCAGCACTGCGGCTCAGGCGCGGCACGATCGCCACGTACCAGTGGAAGTAGCCATTCTCGGGCTCCTTCGTAGGCGTAGAGCGGATGAGCACATTCACATCGGGATCGTTCAGATGGGCATAGAGCCGGAAGAGCACATCCCGCAGCAGGGGAGCGAGCAAGACCAGATCGGCCCGATCGACGTGCAGGAAGCTTGCCCGATGCTGGCGCGGCAGGATCCAGATGTGGAAGGGCGACGATGCGGCGTAGAGGACAAAGGCGACGAAGCGCTCGTTGACGGCGACCAGGCGCTCGCGGCGCGCCAGTTCGTCGGCGACCATCGTACAGAAGACGCACTGGCCGGTATCGTCGAAGAAGCGGCGGGCCTCCTCTATCCGGTGGCGAATATCGCCGGGGACGATCGGCATGCCGATGATCTGGCTATGGGGATGGTGGAGCGAGGCGCCCGCGCGCTCGCCGTGGTTCTTGAAGAAGACGATCTGCTCCACCCGTGGGTCGGCACCGATCACCAGGCCACGGCGGAGGTACATCTCCAGCACCGCGAGGATCTCCTCGTCGGTCATCAGCGCCAGGGTGGTGTTATGGAAGGGATGCTCGACCAGCACCTCGTGGTGACCCACGCCGGTAATGCTACGCTCGACGCCATTGAAGCGGCGGGCCAGGGCGCCCTCGAGACTGAGGGCCGGGTACTTGTTCAGCACTACCCGTGTCGTCCAGGGGCCGGTGGCCGGGTCGCGGTCGCGCTCCAGGTCGAGCTCTTCGTTGCCAGGGCAGAAGGGACAGGTCGGGTCGTGCTCGGGGCGTTCGTGAGTGCGGGGGCGGTCGCTCAGCTCGACGTAGGCGTTGGGGCGCCGGGCCCGCTCGCTGGCAATGATCACCCACTCGCGGGTGGCGAGGTTCTGCCGCAGCTCGGCCATGGTGTTTGGTCCTCCGGGGTGCGCCCCTGTGTGCGCCGCCGGGGGCGGCGGGGCGCCCGGCTACGCCCGTCCCATTGTAGTGCGGGGGGGCGCAGCGTGCAAGGGCAGCAGCATATGCTACAATAGCGGCAGTTCCCTGGTGCGCGAACCGATGAGGTAGCCCGTGACGCAGAACGGCCAGGACCGCCCGGTGGTGCTGGAGGCGCGTGGCATCACCAAGCGCTTTCCGGGCGTGATCGCCAACGACAAGGTTTCGCTGACGCTGCGCAAGGGTGAAGTGCTCGCCTTGCTCGGCGAGAACGGCGCCGGCAAATCGACGTTGATGAACATCCTCTACGGGCTCTACCACCAGGACGAGGGCGAGATCCTGGTGAACGGTGAGCCCATCCGCGCGAGCAGTCCCCACGACTCGATCCAGCGCGGCATTGGGATGGTCCACCAGCACTTCCAGCTCGTGCCAGTGATGACGGTTGCCGAGAATGTGATCCTCGGCAACGAGGTGACGCGGGGTGGCGCCATCCTCGACCTGCGGCGCGCCGCCGAGCAGATCCGCACCATCTCGCGCCAGTACGGCCTGGAGGTGGACCCGGAGGCCCTCGTGGCTGACCTGGACGTGGGCGCTCAGCAGCGGGTGGAGATCATCAAGGCGCTCTATCGCAACGCCGACATCCTGATCCTCGACGAACCCACGGCCGTGCTCACACCCCAGGAGGCCGACGATCTGGTCCGCGTGATGCGTACCCTCACGAGCCAGGGCAAGTCGCTGATCTTCATCACCCACAAGCTGCGCGAGGTTTTGGAGGTGGCCGACCGGATCGTGGTGCTGCGCTCGGGCCGTGTCGTGGGTGAGACGACCCCCGCCCAGGCGAGCGAGGCGAGCCTGGCCGCAATGATGGTAGGCCGCAGCGTGCTTTTGCAGGTGGAGAAGGATGCGGCTCACCCCGGCGCCCCGGTGCTGGAGGTGCGCGGCCTGTGCGTGCGCGACGATCGGCGCCTGATGGCCGTAAATGGCGTGGACCTGGAGGTACGGGCCGGCGAGATCCTCGGCATCGCGGGGGTACAGGGGAACGGGCAGACGGAACTGGTGCAGGCGCTCACTGGCCTGCGGGTGCCCGAGGCCGGAGTGGTGCGCATCGCGGGGCAGGACACGACCGGCGCGACGCCCCGTCGGATCAGTGAGCTCGGGGTGGCCCACATCCCCGAAGACCGCCAGCGCGACGGGGTCGTGACGAGCTACCAGATCACCGACAATGCGGTGCTGGAGCTCTACTACCTGGAGCCCTTCGCCAGAGGGATCGTCCGTGATGACGCCGCGATCACCCGGCACGCCGAGCAACTGGTCAAGCAGTTTGATGTGCGTACGCCCAGCGTGCATGTGCCGGCCAGCTCACTCTCTGGTGGCAACCAGCAGAAGCTGATCGTCGCCCGCGAGTTCACCCGCGATCTGAAGCTGCTGATCGCCGCGCAGCCCACCCGTGGGATCGACGTGGGCTCGATCGAGTTCATCCACAACCAGATCATCCGCAAGCGCGACGAGGGCGTGGCGGTGCTGGTCGTTTCCGCCGAGCTTGATGAGATCCTGGCACTCTCCGACCGCATCGCGGTGATGTACCATGGCAGGATCGTCGCCACCGTGCAGAACGGCGAGCTGACCCGCGAGCAGCTTGGCCTGCTGATGGCCGGGGCCGGAACAGCGCAGCAGTGAGCAGAGGGACAACACCATGGCCCAGGCAGTAGAAGGACGCACTCCCTCCGGCCCTGCGGGGTTCCGCGCAATCTACGAACGCTACTCGCCCCTCCTGGTGCCCGTACTCGCCGTTTTCACCGCCCTCGTCCTTGGCGCGCTGATGATCGGTCTGACCGGCGGCGACTGGCTGGCGGCCTATATCGGCCTCTGGCAGGGCTCCTTCGGCAGCCCCCGGGCGATCGCCGATACGGTTGTGCGCTCCACGCCCTTCATCATCTGCGGGCTGGGCGTGGCCCTGGGCTTCAAGGCCGGCCTCTTCAACATCGGGGCCGAGGGGCAACTCTACGCGGGGGCCGTGTGCGTGGTGGTGGTGGGTACCGTGCTACAGCTCCCGCCAGTCCTGCACATTCCCCTGGGCATCATCGCTGGAGCCCTCGGTGGTGCCGCCTGGGCGGCGATCGCCGGCATTCTCAAGGCCCGCACCGGCGCCCACGAGGTGATCAACACGATCATGCTCAACTATATCGCCATTCGCCTTACCGACTGGCTGATCAAGAGCAAGACGCCCTACATCCTCGGCGACCCGGCTGATGCGAGCGGGGCCCGCACCCGCTTCATCGCCGATTCGGCCCGCATGCCCGGCATTCCAGTTGGCGACACGACGATGCTCCACCTCGGCATCCTCATCGCCGTGGCGCTGGTGTTCCTCGCCGACTGGTTCCTCAAGCGCACGACGGTGGGCTTCGAGCTGCGCACTGCGGGCGTGAACGCGAACGCGGCACGCTACGCGGGGATCAGCGTGCCACGCACGATCGTCCTGGCTATGGCCCTCTCCGGGATGATGGCCGGCATCGCCGGCGCGGGCGAGGTGATGGGTGTTCGCTACGCGCTCAACGCCGACTTCTTCTCCGGCCTTGGCTTCGACGCGATCGCGGTGGCCCTGCTTGCGCGCACCAACCCGATCGGCATCCTCTTCGCCGGTCTGCTCTGGGGCGGGCTGCTCACCGGCGCGCGCCTGATGCAGGTGCGGGCAGGCCTCTCGATCGACGTGATCAAGATTGTACAGGCCCTGATCATTATGTTCGTCGCCGCCGACCAGATCGTGCGCTTCATCTACCGTATCCCCCAGCGCCGCGCCGGCGAGGAGACGATGATCTCCAAAGGATGGGGCGGGGGATAATCCTGGCTGGCACCCGGCTGTGCCGATTGTGCCGGCCTGGATCGCCTGCGCGCAGGCCAGCGCCCATGGGCCACACGGTCGTGGTGCGCGAGAAGATCGCATCATAATGTGCGCGGGCTTCCGCCCCGTCGGTGACGCCCACCCCCGCGCAAGCGGGGGCGGGCCGTGCCGTGCGGAAAAAGACGCCGCACCCGATCTCCCCTGACATCACCGCGTCCGGCCTCATATGGTATACTAAGCGCCCACCGCGAGCTGTCTGCTGGGAGAGGCTATGAGTAGCAACGTCGTCGAGCACCTGCGGCGCGTCGAGGTTTTTAGCGGCTTGAGCGACGAAGACCTCCTCCAGATCGCCGCGACCTGCAAGGGCCGCCGCATGGGCGCGGGCCAGGTCGTCTTCCAGGAAGGCGAAGACGGCGATGAGTTGATGGTGATCCTCGACGGATGTGTGCGCGTCTCGATTACGACGCGTCTCCCCGATGGGACGCAGGCGCCAAGCACGATCAATATGCTCTACACGGGCCAGAGCTTTGGCGAGATGGTGCTGCTCGGCGGCGCGACCCGCTCTGCTACCGTAACCTGTGTGGACCCCTGTACGCTCCTGGTGATCAAGGAGCGCGACTTTGCCACGCTCTGCGAGCGTAACCCTCGTATCGGCTACCGCGTGATGCGTAACCTCGCCTCTGATCTGGCCTACAAGCTGCGCTCTTCCAACCTCCTGCTCCGTGGGAATATCCGCTGGCAACAGGGCGAGCTCGGCCGCCGTTCGTCCTGATCTGCTCACCGACGCCCGCTGTCCGAGCGCTCAGGCACGGCCTGGCACCTCGGCAGTGGGCACGCCGGGTAGTCTTCCGCGTGGCCGGAGCGACCGCCGCAAGACGAGTGGCGGCTGCGCGGCCCGTTCGCACTGCCCCCTATCGCGCGACCATCGCGGCCCGCCCAGGCACGACGACTATGCAACGCATCCTGATCGTCGATGATGAGCCCGCGATCGTGGCCGCAGTCCGCGAGCGTCTGGAGCGCGAGGGCTTCGCTGTGCTGGAGGCGCAGAGCGGCGAGGCTGCCCTCGCTGCCGTGGCCACCCCTCCCCCCGATCTGCTGCTGATCGACGTGGGCCTGCCCGGCATCGACGGGTTCGAGCTGCTGCGGCGCCTGCGGGCGGCCGGCCTCGATACGCCGGTGATCCTGCTCACCGCTCGCGGCGATGAGATCGACCGCGTGGTGGGCCTCGAACTCGGCGCCGACGATTATGTCGTCAAGCCCTTCTCCGTGCGTGAACTGGCCGCGCGCGTTCGGGCGCTGCTGCGCCGCGCCGCCGAGGTGGCCGCCCTGCGGGCCAGGGTCGCCGCACAGCAGGCGCCGCCCGCGCCCGCCGGCCTGGAGATCGACCAGGCCCGCCGCCAGGCCACCTTCCACGGCACGCTCCTGGCCCTGCGCCCCCGCGAGTTCGATCTGCTCGCCCTCCTCGCCCGCCATCCTGGCCAGGTCTTCAGTCGCGACGCATTGCTGCGCCAGGTGTGGGGTCAGGAGGGCTTCCTCGACCCACGCACGGTAGATGTGCATGTGCGCCGCCTGCGGGCACACCTCGCCGCAGTCGATCCCGCCGCCGCCACACTCATCCAGACAGAGTGGGGGGTCGGCTATCGCTTTGCGGCAGAGGGATAATCCCAGACCATCGTGCGGGCTCCGCGACGCTTCGAACTGGCCCTCCCCGACGTGCCCTCGGTGGACACCGTGGCAGACGATACGCGCCCAGAGCTGGCTTTCGTGGCAGGGGCAGCAGCCTGAGCCTCCCACGGGCCGGCCTACCTGGAGCACCCAGATCGTGTCAGGGCCACCCCCTCGGGAACGGCCCTGGCGTGTGTTGGCGGGCGGGTCTACGTACCGGCGGGGGCGGCGATAGTGATCAGGCGGTGGGTCATCTCGACGCTGCCATCCACCACGACCTTGTCGCCGATGCAGGAGACCATGGTGACCAGTTCACGGCCCTGGGGAAGGATGTACTTCACCTGGTCAGGGGTGGCCAGAACCTTCTCGACGACGACGTAGGCATGGGCAGTGCCATCGGCGCTATAGAGAGTGAGCGGGGCGCCAACCTCCAGCTCCTTGAGCCGCGCAAAGGGCGCGGGGATGTTTGGCGTGGAGCGAAAGCGGAGCACGTGGCCCCAGAGCACAATGTTCTCGCCCTGACCAGGCTCAGCGCTCAGGTTGTACCACCCGATGTCGTGATTGGGCACTACCGGCACCCGGTTGCGGTCCAGGCCAACCGCGATCAGGCTACGATCCAGGTCGATCGCCGGGATCACCAGACGCACCGGTGGCCCACCGGCCCGCGCACTCACCGCAGGTACAGCCGTGGCGGGCTGCGGGGTCGCCGTGGCGGGCTGCGGGGTCGCCGTGGCGGGCTGCGGGGTCGCCGTGGCGGGCTGCGGGGTCGCCGTGGCAACAGGCGCCTGGGTTGCGGCGAGCGGCGGCGAGCCGACCGGCGCGAGGGTAGGCGCCTGGGCGGTCGGCGTGGCAGGGCCACAACCGGCGAGGGCGGCCAGAAGCAGCGGAAGCAGAGCAAGCAGGCGCATGCACATGCGCGGGTCTCCTTTGTGGCAGCTCGGTCGCCCGGTACTATAGCACAGGGTTATACCCAATCGGGATCTGAACCAGCCCGCAGGAGCGTCCAGGCCGCTGGCTGCTCGCGCTGGGCGCAGCGGGCGATAAGCCAGCGCATCAGCCTTGTCGCTCATGTTGCGGGCCAGGCGGCGCTGGCCCAACCTCAGCGCGGGCAGGCCAACGAGCGCTGCATCTGGCGACGCAATAACGTGCAAAACGTCCGGGAGCGAAGGGACAGTGGTACGTCCACACATCCGGCCTTTCCGCGCCTGGTCTTCCCTACGGGGGAAAGCAGCGCGCGCCGGTGGGGCGTGTCATAGCGTATGCAGGACCAACGCCGCCACGCGGATCCGGCCGAGCGCGGCGCACCACGGGCAGCACAGGCGGGGTTTACAGCGGTGCTATCCTACAACCACAAGCGCCATTCCCGTGATGGCCGTTGATCCGCAGCGTTCGCTTGCCTTTCGTGCCGGGAGAGAGTGACCGTGGGCCTTGCCCCGTGCCGCGCATTGCTGCTCGCCCTGGGCGTAAGCAGCTCCACCGTCTGGACGCGTGGCGCCTCCTACCGCGCCCACAACCCGGCTGCCTGTGTGAACTGCCATGTGATACGGCGCGGCCCCGGATAGAGGCGCAGTCTGCTGCCGCCTAACACCCGTCAGTAGCGTAGCGCGCCACGGGCTCAGCATCACTGATGAACACCACCGACTCCTTCGGCTACTGGCTACGCAGGCGGCGCCTGGCTCGCGGCCTGACCCAGCGCGAGCTGGCCGACATGGTCGGCTGCGCCCCCGTCACCGTGCGGAAGCTCGAGGCCGATGAGCGCCGCCCCTCGGCTCAGCTAGCCACCCGCCTCGCCGAGGCCCTCGCCGTTACCACAGCTGAGCGTGAGACCTTTCTCCGCGCCGCGCGGGGCATCGGCCGCGTCGATCGGCTCCCCCTGGTGACAGAGCCTCTCAACACACCGCCCGCCCTCGCCCCGCCAGGCCCCCACCGGCTCCCTGCGCCGCCCAACGCCTTCGTCGGCCGTGCCGCCGAGATTGCCGCCGTCTGGTCGCTCTTGCACAACCCCTCCACCCGTCTCGTCAGCCTCACCGGCCCCGGCGGCACCGGGAAGACCCGCCTGGCCCTCCAGGTGGCCACCGAGCTGATCGAGCAGTTCCCCGACGGTGTCTGCTTTGTCGACCTCGCGCCGCTGGGCGACCCCTCCCGGCTGATCCCCACCATTCTCGCGGCCCTCGGGCTGCGCGAGCGCGCGGACATCGACAGCCACAGCCAGCTCGTGGCCTACCTGCGCGGACGACGCCGGCTGCTGGTGATCGACAACTTCGAGCAACTCCTGGAGGCCGGGCCGCAGCTCGGCGCGCTCCTGGCTGCCGTGCCCAACCTGAGCCTGCTTGTCACGAGCCGATTCCCGCTGCGCCTTCAGGCGGAGCATGAGTTCCCCGTCCCGCCGCTCGGCCTGCCAGACAAAGCCGACGAGGGCAACCCGGAGGCGCTGGCCGCAACCGAGGCGGTTCAGCTCTTTCTTGCCAGGGCGCGGGCCACCCGACCTGGCCTGCATCTCAAGGATTCCGGGCTGCAGGCCGTTGCCGCGATCTGCCGCGCACTCGACGGCCTGCCCCTGGCGATCGAGCTGGCCGCGGCCCGGGTGCGCATCTTCACGCCCGAGGCCCTGTTGCAGCGCATCAGCCGGCCCCTGGAGCTCCTGGTGGAGGGCGCGCGTGACGCCCCCGCCCGCCAGCGCACCCTGCGGGCTACGATCGACTGGAGCTACAGCCTGCTGGCCCCGGACGAGCAGGCGCTCTTCCGCCGGCTCGGCGCCTTCGTGGGCGGCTTCGATCTGGAGGCGGCCGAGACGCTCGGGGCCGACCTCGCAACCCACGAGCGGCCTGTCCAGGACATCCTGGCGGCCCTGGTGGAGCGCCACCTGGTGCGCTCAAGCCCCGGCCTGGACGGCCTGCCCCGCTTCAGCCTGCTGGAGACGCTACGGGAGTACGCGCAGGAACTGGCCACCGCAGCCGGCGAGTGGCCGGAATTGCGGGCGCGCCACGCCGCCTATTACGCCGACCTGGGCGAGCGGGCCGCACCTCACTTCCACGACTTCGAGTCTCGCTCCTGGATCAACCGTCTCGAAGCCGACCTGGACAACGTTCGGGCTGCCCTCGCCTGGAGCACCGAGACTCCGGGTGGCCGTGGACTCGGGCTAGCCCTGGCAGGAGCGATCTGGTGGTTCTGGGAGCTACAGGGCCGCCGGCGCGAGGGGCGCACCTGGACGGAGCAGATCCTGCGCGACCCGGAGGTCGCGGCGCCCACGCGGGAGCGGGCCAGGGCGCTCTACGGCGGGGCCTACATGGCCTCGCAGGAACACGACTACACTGGCTCCGACCTGCTGGTTGAGGAGCTAGCCGCGATTGGCTCGCAGCTCGGCAACAGGCACATCGAGGCCCTCGTCCTGCTCGAGCTCGGCGCGGGCGTTCGGGTCGTAGGCGATCCCGCTCCGTGGCTCGCGAAGCTCAGGCGCAGCCTGGCGATCTTCCGCGAGCTTGGCGACGAGAACGGGATCACGATGGCGATCTTCGAGATCGGCTACACGCTCATCAGCTACGGCTCACTCGCCTACCCTGAGGAAGGGCAAGCGCACCTGGAAGAAGCACTACGCCGCGCCCGCGCCCGCGGCGACACCAACGTGGTGACAATGTCGCTCTTTAAGCTCGGCGGCAACGCCCTCGATCGCGGCGACCTCGAGCGTGCGGAGGCGCTCCTGGAAGAGGCGCGGCAGATCGGCACCACCGGCGGCGACCTGCGCTCGACGATGCACGCCACTGGCCTGCTCGGCTTCGTCGCCCTGGCCCGCGGCGACCTCACCCTGGCCGAGGCCATTTTCACGGAGTTACTAGAGTACGCCCGCCGGCTGGGCGAGCTGATCGAGCTCGACCACGCCCTCGGCGGACTCGCCCTGGTCGCCTATTGGCGCGGCGACCCCCACGCCGGCGACTTACTCATAGCCGAGGCCCTGGCGAACCCCTTCGTCCACGCTTATCCGCCGCGACAGGGGTGGCTGCTTGGGCTGCGCGGCGCGCTGGCCGAGCAGCGGGGCGACCTGGCAAGCGCCGAGGCGCTCCTCCACGAGAGCCTGGCCCTCTACCAGAGTATCACCCACACGCGCGGCCTGGCCGCGACCCGGGCGCGCCAGGGCCACCTCCGCCACCGCACCGGCGACCTGGCGGGAGCCGAGGCCGCCTTCCGCGAGAGCATCGCCCACTACCACGAGCTCGGCTGGTTCGGCGTGGCCACCTGCCTGATCGGCTTCGCCGCCCTGGCCGAGGCCCGCGGCGCCCCAGAGCACGCCGCCCGGCTCTGGGGCGCCGCCGAGGCCATGGGCGCCGGCAGCCGCCCCGACTGGCCCGACTGCCGCCCCGACGACGCTCCCCAAGTCGCCGCCGCCCGCACGCGGCTTGCCACCCCCGAGCTCGCCGCCGCCTGGGCCGCCGGCGCCGCCCTCACGGCAGCAGAGGTGGTGGCAGAGGCCCTCGCTGAGGGGGAAGGCTTCGGGCTGCGTTAGCGTCTGGCGCCGCTCCCTGGCCGCCCGCCTGTGCGGGCGTGACACAAGCGCGCCAGGGGCTGGGTTCCCGCTTTCGCGGGAACCCAGCCCCCCGCTTGCACGGGGGC
>SFCB01000110.1 GCA_004367505.1 Chloroflexi bacterium OHK40
CAGCCGTGCGCCACGCAGCGGAGCACGCTCCCTGCGTACGACTTGCATGCATTAGGCACGCCGCCAGCGTTCGTCCTGAGCCAGGATCAAACTCTGCGTTGTGTGAATGAAGCCTGAGTCTCCTCAGACCTACCCACGTCGTGGACCCTCGTACATCATCACGGTTCAGTTGTTCAGGTGCGCGCCCGAGGTTCTGGCCGACAAAAAACCAGGCGGCGGGTTGCCCCTCCGACCTGGCGACGTCTCCGGTTTGTCACCGGCGCGGTTCGCTTGTCGAGCCTGTTCCCTCGGTTGTGGAAGTCTACCTCTCGAGGAGTGAGACTTTCAGCACTCAGCAGAGTATAACACATTCTAGCTAGCTGTGCAACTAGTATGTGTTAGAACTTTACTAGCGTGCTTGTACAAGTTGTCCAGGAGGAGCACCCCCACAAAAAACCAGGCGGCGGGTTGCCCCTCCAACCTGGCGACGTCTCCGGTTTGTCACCGGCGCGGTTCGCTTGTGGGTCCGAGCGCCTCTCGACTTGTCCGGTCTGCCTCGCGAGGAGTGAGACCACCAACGCGGCGCAGTATAGCACTGGCATGGGGTTTGTGCAAGTGCCTGGCTGAACACGAACGGAGTAGCACAATTTCCCTTCCTGAAGCCAGAAATCGCACGCACTTACCAGCCGGATAGCCCACGACAAACCTGATAATCAGGTGATTTTTAGCTGATACAGCTCCTCGGTAGCGGTGCCCTGCGCTTTCCAGCGAGGGCTGCGAGCATGCCGCACTCTGGCCGATCCACCGCAAGGTGGAGTTCCTGCCAGGCCCTTTGGAGGGGAGAGGTTTCATCACCACGGGCGATGCCTTCGGGGCACGGATAGCGCATACTGAAGCGCATAGGGGCGTTGATGGAAGGAGGACGGCCGTGTACGATCTCGAGGCGCTTGATTATCATCAGCTCGCTCAGCTGCGCGACGCCGTGAACCAGCGCATGCTTCAGCTGCGCCGTACCACCGGACTGCGCCTCAGCGAGTTGCTCAACCTCTTTGAGCAGGTGAAGCAAACGCTCCGCGACCAGGGCAAAGAGTGGCGCTCCCTTGAGCGCTGGCAATATATCGATGGGCAGATCTGCTTCTGGCTCAACCCGGCTGACCAGAGCCGCTACCGGATGGGCTGGTTCTCGATCGACGACCTGATCCGTTGGAGCTACGACAGCGGGCCGATCGTTATCGTCGAGAACGACGCAGCCAGTGAAGAGCAGTGGGGTACCTGGCACGATACGCGCGCCTACGATCTCGCGGCCTGATCTGCCACCAGGCGCTCGGGGTCTGGGGTTGTGGATAGCGGAGCGGGCGCCACCAGGGATCAACGATCCTCCCGTGGCGCCCGCACACCATTGACGGCCAGTGACGATCCTACGCGGGGTTGTATGTATTCATCGCCACAGTGAGACCCGCACGGATGACCAGCTCTACTGCGTCGGCGATCGTATCGAGGAGCATTGGCAGCTCGGCCTCCTCCTCCTTGCTAAAGCGAGCCAGCACATAGGCCGCCGCGTCCATCTTGCCGGGGGGCTGGCCGATCCCTATGCGGAGGCGCGGGAACTCGGTGGTGCCAAGCTGCTGGACGATCGAGCGCATGCCGTTGTGGGTGCCGGCACTGCCACGCTCGCGCAGCCGTAACTTCGCAAAGGGCAGGTCCAGATCATCGTAGACGACCAGCAACTCCCTGGCCGGATCGATCTTGTACCAGCCACGTAGCGCTGAGACGGCCTGGCCGCTGAGGTTCATGTAGGTTTGCGGCTTGACCAGAGCCACACGCTGGCCGCTGATCATGCCCTCGGCGATCAGACTGTTGGCGCGCTTGCCGCGAAACTCAAGCCCGTGGCGCCGCGCCAGGGTGTCGAGCCCCTCGAAGCCGATGTTGTGCCGCGTGCGGGCGTAGCGCTCGCCAGGGTTCCCCAGGCCGACAATCAGCCACATCGTGTATCCATTCAGCGTGTATGTGCGGGGACATCCGCATCACGGCGCGCTTCCGCGCAATACAGGAGCGCATGGCAACGCCCCTGGCGCACCCGTTCCGCGCAACGCCGCTATGGTAGCGGCAAGGGCGGCAGCCGTCAACGGGCTAGGTCAAGGACGCGGCACGGTGCACCGTGCCACGTCCATGCTTATCCGGCACCCCTTCGTCTCGGATGCTAGCCTTGCAGGTAGGCCCACCAGAGCCTGTCGGCAATGGCGTGGGCGTCAGCGCGGGCCCCGAAGGGAGCGAGCGCCGCGACGACCCGCGCTACGTCGCGGGCCAGCAGGGCGCGGGCATCGTCGCCGTGGCGCGGATCGACCGCCTGGGCGAAGTCGATGAGATAGGCCTGGCCCTCCCAGGCCAGGATGTTGTAGACCGAGAGGTCGCCGTGGATGCGATGAGCGCCGAGCAGGCGCTCGATATCCTCCAGGAGCCCGTCGAGGAGATCCTGGGCGACGCCCCGATCGACCTCGATCTCAGCGAGTCTCGGCGCGACGGTGTGGGCATCGCCGATGTAGGCCATCAGCAGGCCATTGCCCGTCTGGGCGTAGGGCCGGGGCGTGCGCACGCCAAGCCGGTAGGCGAGCTCCTGGGTGGCATACTCGTAGCTGATCCAGCTGGAGACCTGGAAGGCTCGGCCTTTTGCACTCGCCCGGCTCGGGATGCCTTTGCCAGTGAGCTTGACCTGCTTGCCCGACTCGTTGCGGACCGTGCGGCCCTCGCGGTAGACGGCGTCGTTGCTGAGGCTCCGGAACATGCGCGGCCGGTAGATCTTGGCCGCCAGGAGCTCGGCGCCGCTGGCCGGCCCGCCACTGCAGCAGAAGACCGTCGCCTCTTTGCCGCTCTTCACTTCGCGCAGCACATCGGTGATCAGTTCCTGCTCGTAGAAGCTGGTGAGCGATGAGAGTACCCAGGGGCCATCACGCCGGCCAACCAGCGCATCGGGCGCGAAGGGCGCTCTGGCGCCCTCGCCCTCGCTGGACTCGCGCAGCCAGCGCTGCACATCAGCGTTGGACTCGAAGCTTTGCTTGGCGACGCCGGCACGGGCCTGAGCCTTGCGCTGCTTGTGGGCCTTGAAGCGGGTGCCGTAGGCCGGCGTCTCGTCATCGGGGTCGTCCCAGGGGCCAGGAATGATCAGATTGCGCGTCATACGCTCCTCAACACTGCAAGGAATCACGACAGCGACCGAAGACCTCTGAGAGGCATCTGGCCGCTGTGGCGCAGGTGAGGCGCGTCGGGCAGGGAGCGACCGGATCACGCAGCCCTGCCGCTTTCACGGCAGGCCTTGCTCCGGCACCTCCAACCCATCAGGCTCAGGGAAGCGCTAGGGATCAGCGGGACATGCAGGCCCACTCAGAGGTAGTGGCGGTGGTTGTGTAGCTACCCATGAGACCTCCTTTTGCGCCTGCAGGCAGTTCATTCCGGGGCTGAGTGTAGCCGAGCTCGGGGGAGCAGCGCATCGGGCTTGAGGCGGAGGGCGGAGGCACCCGGCCCCCCCTCCGATTGGCAGCCCACCCGTTATGCCGAGAGGGTATAGCGCACGTACTCTTGCTGGCAGGGCGGGCCGTCGGTGAGGTAGAGCGCCCCCGCGTGCAGATCCATCACCACCGAAACCACGCTCTCATAATGCTCCTCGGGCGGCTCAGCCGGGTCGATGTGAAAGCAGACCGAATAGGGGTGGCCCTGGTGGTCGCGCAAGGCGGCCTGGATGTCGGCGAGGGCGAGCGGACGTTCTGTGGCGAGCAGGGCCTCCAGGCGGGCCAGGCGGTGGTAGGAGTGCAGATTCGGCTCGACATTGCGCTCACGCACGCCGAGAACCGCCGGATCGATGAAGTGGTTGCTGTGTACCAGGCACCCTCCCGAACAACGCCTGGCCACCGCACTGCCGGGGGCGGTTTCGATATTCAGAGCGCGACCGGGGGTCTGAGCGAGCAAGAAGTTCGCGGAGCAGGAACGATCCTCACCGGTCACCACGCGCGCGGCCACATCCAGGTCGGCGCTGCGCAGGATCTCGTAGCAGCGGGTATGGAAGGGCCGCCGCAGCCGCGACCAGTCGTCGTCGTGAGAGGTGAGGCCGTTGATGGCGAGGCCAAGGCCCCGTGAGCTCAGGCCGATCTTGCCGCCGAAGATCCCGGCCTCGCTGAAGGCGAGGGTCTGCAGGCCATCGGCCTCGCGCGTGTGGAGCACAGCACCGCGCACACCGGCGATCCAGTCCCAGTTCTCGCCGAGGTAGAGATGGCCGTCGGCGGTGGCGTCGGGCAAGATCGCGAAGGCGGTGCAGCCATCGGGCAGCGGCTTTTCGACGAACTCATCATAGAACAGCTCGTAGCGCACGTTGAGCGCCGCGATAGAGGCGAAAGCGAAACCCGAGCCCTCGGCGATGCCGCGCATCCCGGCGTGATAGGCGGGGCTCTGGACGGCCAGAGCAGCGGCGTAGCGCTCGGCCCGGGTGAGGGTCTCGGCGCGCGTGAGCTTCAACTCGCGCTCGAAGCGAGCGAAGTAGAGCTCCAGGTTGTGGCCGATCTGCTCGCGCAGGGCCTCGCCGTGCTGCACACCCTGCTCGAAGGGGGTGCCCTCCAGCCGCACCAGTGGAAGTGTCATCAGGGCGCCTCTCGCAGTTTGACAAAGGTGATCCATGGGGGGAGCTTCTCAAAACCCAGGGCCTCGTTGATCCGGAGCATGGGCCGGTTGGTCGAGGCATTGTCGGTCCGGATGAACGGCGCGCCCACGCGGCGCGCATAATCGATGGCCCGCAGCTTCAGGGCCAAAGCGATCCCGCGGTGCCGGTACTCCGGATGGGTGGCCGTGAAACCGGTATCGAGCAGGGTATCGGCCTCGCGTCGCCAGAGGCTACTGAGACCGACGTAGCGCTCACCGTCGAGGGCGATGAAGTAGGCCTCGGGCAGGAGGTTCGGGTTTCCCTCGAAGAACTTCAGCCAGGCTTCGTAGGGCGGAGGGGTGAAGGGCTCTGGCATTGGCACATCGCGCGAGGCGATCATATCGAGCTCGTAGAGCTTCGGCCAGACCGGATCACCCGCGTCGAGCAACTCACGCACCGTGGTGATCCGGATGCCACCGGCGCATACCCGCTCCTCCACACCAGCGAAGCGCGAGGGATCGAAGCGACGCACGTCCAGCCGCGACTCCCAGGTTCGCATCTCTTCGACGAAGCCGCGTCGCTGGAAGAACCGGAGCGCATTGGTATAGTCCTCGCGCAGCGTGTTGCGCAGCGCGAGGGGTCCATAGGGCTCTAGCTCGCGCATCAGGCGCTCGTAGAGGGCGCTGCCGATACCCTGGCGCTGCCACTCGGGATGCACATAGACGCCGACAAAGAACTTCTGCGGGTGGTACATCCAGGGAACATTCTCGTACAGCGCCCCACCGACAGCCACGCCATCGAGTTCGGCAACAAAGCGGGCGAAGCGCAGACGCGCCTCGCGCTGCTCGTCCCAACGGCGATACTCAGCGGGGGTAAAGGGGTAATCGGGGTAGCAGGCCTTGCGGATCGCCGCCAGGTCCTCATAGTCCCGATTGCTCCCCGTGAACGGGCGAATGATGAGGTGTGTCATAGCACCAGCCTGTGTCGAGCAGCTGGCCGGTTCTGGCGGCCAGGCGACGAGCGCACAAACCGCGAGCCACGGCCAGCTGATAGGGTTCTGACGCGCGCGAGGACTCCGTTATGTCAGAGCTGTCTGGCGTACGACACCCAGACAGGCTGTTTGACGAAGCCGAGGGCCTCGTTGATGCTGAGCATGGGCCGGTTGCGCGTCTCGTTACCGGTACGGATCTCCCGAGCGCCACGTTGCTGGGCAAAGGCCACCGCCCGCAGCTTCAGGGCCAGGGCGATACCTTTGCGGCGGTAGTCGCGGCGGGTTGCCGTGAGCCCGGTGTAGAGCACATCGGGCTCGGCACCGAGCCAGAGCTGGCTCACGCCCGCGATCCGGCCCTCGTGCAGCGCGATGAAATATCCCTCCGGCAGCAGGTTGGGATGCCCAAGGTGTGTCTTTGCCCACTGCTCAAAACCGGGCGGAGTGTAGGGATCGGGGGAGGGGACATCCCGGGCCATCTCCGTGATCGCCTCGTACAGCGGCGTGCGATAGTCGCCGCCTCGATCCATCAGATCGCGCAGCGTGATGATCGTGATCCCCTGGGCAAGAACCTTCGCCGTGTGCCCCTCCCAGGGCGAGGGGTCGAAGGGGGCGACGGCGAGGCGCGACTCCCAGAAGCGCATCTCCTCGGTATAGCCGTGCTTCTGGAGGAGGTGGATGGCGGCACGATGGTCCTCGCGGGCCTCGGCGCGCAGCAGGATCGGATTGTAGGGGGCCAGGCGCCCGAGCAGGTGCTCGTAGAGCTGGCCGGCGATCCCGCAGCTCTGGTGGGCCGGGTGGGTGAAGACGTCGAGGTAGAACTTCTGGGGGTGGAACATGCCCGACATGTGTGAGAAGCTACCGTAGGCCACGATCTGGCCTTCGCGCTCGGCCACCCAGCGCTCGAACACGCAGTGGGCCGGGCGGGTCTGGTCCCAGTGGTGCCAGTCTTCGACAGTTTCGATGTAATCGGGGAGAGCGGCGTTGCGAACGGCGATTACGGCCTCGTAGTCGGCGTCGCTGAAGCTGAAGGGGCGGAACTGAAGGTTGTGCATAGGGGTACTGGGAGCCGGCATCCGGACGGGAGAGCCCGGGCGGCGCGCTACTCCTGTTTGATGAGTTTACGGTAGCTGATCCAGACCGGCCGTTTGACGAAGCCCAGGGCCTCGTTGATGCGCAGCATCGGCCGGTTGATCGAGGCATTGCTGGTGACGAGCCGGCGGAAGCCCCGGCGCCGGGCGTAGTCAATTGTCCGCAGCTTGAGGGCCAGCGCAATTCCGCGACCGCGATACTCCCGCAGCACCCCGGTGAAGCCCACGTGGAGCTCCGTCGGGTCGCCCTGGTTGGCGCCAAGAGTGCTCATGCCGATGTAGCGATCTCCATCAAGAGCGATGAAGTTTGCCTCGGGCAGGTAGTTCGGGTCGTCGAACACCCAGGCCTCGTACGTCGCCTGTGGGACTGGCGTGATCGGCTCGGGGTGGGGCTCATCGGCGGTGGCAGCCTGATCGAGCTCGTAGAGCTTACGGCGGTAGTGCGGGTCGCGTGCCTGGAGCTCAGCCACGGTGGTGATGGTGATGCCACTGGCCAGGGCGCGCTCCTCGGCGCCGGCAAAGGGTGCCGGGTCGAAGCTGGCCAGCTCGAGGTACGATTCCCAGAAGCGCATATCCTCGACAAACCCGCGCTCGGTGACAAACCGAACCGCACGGGCCATATCGGCGCGGACTTCGGCGCGCAGGGAGATCGGGTCGTGCGGCGCCAGCGCGGCAAGGATGTGCCCGTAGAGCGCGCGGCCAATTCCACGGCCCTGGTGGGCCGGATGGACTGCGAGCGAGAGCCGGAACTTCTGCGGGTGGTACATGCTCTCGGACTGGCCATACTCGCCGAAGCCGACCGCCTCCCCGTTGAGCTCCGCGATCCAGCGCTGGTGCTTGATGCGCGCCGTGCGGGTGGAGTCCCAGTGGCGCCACTCCTCGACGCTGTCGGGGTTCTCCGGAAAGCAGATATTGTTCAAGGCCACGACGGCCGCGTAGTCGGCAGCGGTTCCTTCGAAAGCGCGGATGGACAGCCCGCCGGGCGCGGCGCTTGTAGTCGCGTCTGATGGGATGGCGAGCGACATGGTTGCTGCCCCTTTCTCGCCCGTGCGGGCTGTGGTGTGCCAGGCCGATTCTGATGAGTACCGCTTCCAAACGTACCGGCTCATCAGCGTTGCCGTGACAGGCTCTTTGCTGCGATCTGGTGTGTGCGGTCACTTCATTGTAGCGGGGGCCGCGCGGGGCCTTCATCAGTCCGAGGACCCAGACGGGGTGCGCAATGGGGCCGATATGGGCGAAACACTCGAGCGCCCTCCCGGGGAGCAACCCCGCAGCGGGCGCCCTGTCGCATGCCCGGGTGGCCTGTCGGCGCAAAGTAGCCACGTTCACAATTGGTAACAGCTGCATAACCGGCAGAGCCTGGATCGACGAACGCCGCCGTGCTACAACAGGCTGGGAAGCGTTGGCCGCCCGTGGGGCCCACCATGATCGGGCCTCCAGACGAAAGCGGCACGGACAGGAGAGAATCAGCTATGGCTCGCCACCTGCTCTTGATCGTCGCGCTGCTCGGCGCACTGCTGCTGGCCGCCTGCGGCCAGAGCCTGCCGACGGCCGAGGAGATTGTAGACCGCATGGAGGCCGCCCGGGCGGCTACGAACGACGCCCACGCCATCGTCGCGATCGACTTCACCTCCCCCGAGCGCTCCGGCAGCCTCGTGGTCGAGGGCTGGATGGAGAAGACCGGGGAGACCGACGCGGCGGGAGAGCCGCTCGCGCGCCTGCGCATTCAGGTGCTGGAGGCTAGCGAGGAGGGCCTCAAGGACACGCTGGTCGTGAGCGACGGCGAGACCTTCTGGCTGTACAACCCGGCCGAAAACACCGTGATCACTGGTAGCGCCAGCGAGATGGGCGAGCGAGGTCCGACCGACCCGGCTGGCGCCGCCGACGCGCTCCAGCGCATCGTCGGCGAGGGCCTGGACGCTCTGGAGCTCACAGTGGTAGGCGAGGATCAGATTGCCGGCAAGCCCACCTGGAAGGTAGACTTTACCCCAAAGGCTGAGACAAGCGCGCAGTTGCAGCTCGACGGCGTGATCGAAGGCAGCATGTGGGTAGACGAGGCGCTGGCCATCCCGCTCAAGCTCACCCTCGACGCGAGCGACTTCGGGCAGGGATCGGTAGAGGTGCGCAATATCGAAACCAACACCGGCCTGAGCGCTGAGCTCTTTCGCTTCACCCCGCCGCCTGGCGCCGAGGTCGTGCAGGCCGCCGAGCTGGTGAGCCGGCTCCAGCCCCGGGCCAGCACGCTGGAGGAGGCCCGCACCGCCGTGAGCTTCGCGCTGCGCGAGCCCGGCTACCTGCCGGCGGGCATGAGCCTGGTGGAAGTGCGGGTGATCGGCACCGGCACCGTGATCCTCAACTACACCGGCGAGAGCGGCAGCGTCAGTGTCGTGCAGAGCAACGAGGAGGTCGGCCGCGACCGCGAGCCGCCCGCCGGCAGCGAGGTGCGCACCGTCGCGGTGGGCGGGGCGACCGGCACCCTGATCACGGGTGGCGACGGCCAGGGCAGCCTGCTGCGCTGGGAGCAAGACGGCATCCGCTACGTGGTAGCTGGCACCATCTCCAGCGACGAGGCGCTGCGCGTGGCCGAGGGGCTCGAATAGGACGGCGGCCCATCTATCGTCGCGGGAGGGGCGCGGCACTACCGCGACCGTGTTATCATCACGGTATGAGTACTCCACCCCTGATCCGAACCCTGGGCCTCGCCCGGCGTTATGCGATGGGCAAAACCTTCGTGGACGCGCTGCGCGGGGTGGACCTCACGGTGGCGCCGGGCGAGTTTGTGGCGCTGGTTGGCCCCAGCGGTAGCGGCAAGAGCACACTGCTCCACCTGATCGGCGGGCTGGTGCGCCCCACGGGCGGCGAGGTCTGGGTGAACGGCCTGGAACTCGGCCGCAGTAGCGACGCCGAGCTGGTGGCCTACCGCCGCGATACGCTGGGCTTCATCTTTCAGAGCTTTAACCTGCTGCCGATCAAAACAGCCTGGGAGAATGTGGCCGTGCCGCTGATGCTGGCTGGCACACCCCTGGCCGAACGGCGCGCCCGCGCCCACGAGCTCCTGGAGCAACTGGGCCTGGGCCGGCGCGCCAACCACCGCCCGGCCGAACTGAGCGGCGGCGAGCAACAGCGCGTCGCGATCGCCCGGGCCCTCGCAAACCGCCCCCGGCTCCTGCTCGCCGATGAGCCCACTGGCAACCTGGACAGCCGCACCGGTGGCGAGATCCTGGACCTGTTGCAGCGCCTGGTACGCGAGGAGGGGCTCACCATGCTGCTCGTCACCCACGACATGGGGGTCGCGCGCCATGCCGAGCGTATTGTGCACCTGCGAGATGGGGAGATTCAGTCGATCGAGGAGCCAGGCGCCCCGACTCCGGAGCCTGAGCGGGATCAGGAAGCATCCGAGCTCGATCCGGCAGCCTCGAACATGAGATCATTGACCGGCAGGCTGTCAAACAGGGTGCGGTGGGGATGATCGAGCCAGCGCCCAGACGATCGAAATGGTGAAACGCATGCCCGGGCCCAAGCCTGTGAGTTCCCCATCTCCCATTCCCCGCTTCCAGCCGCCTATCCGAGCATTGATCTTCGACTTTGACGGCCTGATGGTCGATACGGAAACGCCCGCCCTGGCGAGCTGGCAGCAGATCTATGCCGAGCACGGGTTTAGCCTGGCACTGGAGGAGTGGGCGGGCGCGCTGGGCACGACGCATGGCTTCAACGCCCTGGAGCACCTGCTGGGCCTCGTGTCGCAAGCCGATCCAGCCCGTGGAGCGGCCCTGCGCGCCGAGGCCGAGGCCCTGGCCGCCCGCCGCCAGCACCTCAAGGAACAGCTCAGCGCCGGCCAGGGTTTGCTGCCCGGGGTCACCGAGCTCCTCGACCAGGCCGACGCGCTGGGCATGCCGTGCGCGGTGGCCTCCAGCAGCAGTCTGCGCTGGGTGGGCGGCTGGCTGGAGCGCCTGGGCATCCGGGCACGCTTCCGCTGCCTGCGCACCGCCGACGATGTGGAACGCACCAAGCCCGATCCGGCACTCTTTCTCAGCGCCGCCGCCTGCCTGGGGTACCCCCCCGCTAGCTGCCTTGTGCTCGAAGACTCGCCCAACGGCATCCGGGCAGCCCGCGCCGCCGGCTGCCCGGTTGTAGCCGTGCCGAGCGCGCTCACCGGCCAGCTCACGCTCCCCCCCGCCGACGTCGTGATTCCCTCGCTCGACGCCATGCCCCTCACCGACCTGCTCGCGGCCGTGAGAGCAGCGCGAACAGCAACGCAGGGCAGCCCCCCGGGCCCACCCGCGCGCACGGGGTAGCATCGGGGCAATACAGACGCCTCGGGGGCGGCATTCAGACGCCTCGGGGAGGCGTCTCTTCTCTTATCAGGGGAGCGGCCCGGGCGCGGGCGGCCAGCCACGGGCGAAATAATCGATCATTACGATGATCACCAGGAGCGCGAAGCCCACAAAAGAGGCTGCGGCGTAGAGCTGGGTGATCCGCTCGCTGATCTTAATATGCATAAAGTAGAGCACGATCAACGCTGTCTTCGTGCAGGCGATCGCCATGGCGATGATCACGCCGACGAGCCGGTTGAAGCCGAGCAGCGGCTCAACATAGAACGCCACAACGGTGAGAATCATCAGCACCATGAGCGCGCCGAAGACGCGGAAGTAGGTGCCACGACCGATATGGCCGTGGGCATGCTCGTCGTGGGTACCTGCCCCGTGACCATCGGCGCTGTGGGTGGGATTTGTCGTTGCCATCAGTGCACCAGGTAAAAGAGCGGGAAGAGGAATACCCAGACAATATCGATCAGGTGCCAGTAGAGCCCGCCGATCTCTACCGGAGTGAAGTAGCTGGGGGTGAAGAGCCCGCGCCAGGATAGGAAGGCGAGGATCGAGACAATCGTGATCCCGATGATCATGTGCACGGCGTGGAGGCCAGTGGCCACGAAGTAGAGGAAGTAGAAGAGCTGGTAGGGGCTCTTCAGGCCGGGCTGCACTGCCGCAGCCTCGCCGTGGGCCACGCCCTCGGCGGCAGCGCCCGCTGGGGCGCCCTCGGCACCGTGCTCCACCGGGAAGATGAACGCGCGGCCAGGCACCAGGCACTCGTCCACGGCGTGCTGGTCCGTACCCGTCACCCAGTTGAGCGGGGTCGAGTAGCCGTTGCAGTGGGAGAACTTCTCACTATATTCGTAAGCTTTGATCCCGAGGAAGGCGAAGCCGAGCAGCAAGGTGATGCCGAGCATAGTGAGCAGGGTGCGGCGATTGCCCGACTCAGCGGCATGGACGGCGAGCGCCACGGTGAGGGAGCTCACGAGCAGCACCACGGTATTGACGGTACCGAGGGGCGTGTTGAGATGGTGGGCCGACTCGGCCCAGACATCGGGGAAGGCCCATCGATAGAGGATATAGGCCATAAAGATGCCGCCGAAGAGCATCACCTCGGTAACGAGGAAGGCCCACATGCCGAGGGTTGCCGCCTCTTTCTGCTGGCGCGCCGTCTCGAAGTGGTGGCGCAGCTCGGGGCCGTGATGGGCGTGGCCGTGGGCCTGCGCCGTGGGCACTGCTGGTCGCGTTGTTGTGGCCAAAGTAGCGCTCCTCCTACCGATACCAGGAGCCGGTTCCGGTGGTGCGGGGGCGCAGCGCACTGCGCCCGTCCATCGCGCCGACGGCTCCTCCGTTGTGCAGTTACAGCGGGCTACCGGGCCGCCAGCTCCGGGCGTCCAGCTCGGCGGCCTCGGGCGGATAGGCATAGGCCTCAGTGGTGACGATCGGCGTCTCGTGGAAGTTGTGGGTCGGGGGGGGCGAGGACGTCTGCCACTCCAGGCCGGTCGCGTCCCAGGGGTTATCGCCAGCCGGCTTACCGGCGATCAGCGAGCCCATTAGGTAGATGATTGGAATGATGAAACCGATCGCCAGAATGCTGGCCCCGGCGGTAGAGAGCACGTGGAGGATCTGGAACTCCTCAGGATAGACGTGGTAGCGCCGGGGCATGCCCAGGTAGCCCAGCACAAACTGGGGGAAGAAAGTCATATTGAAGCCAACGAAAACGATCAGGGCCGAGATCCCGCCCCAGACCTCGTTGTACATCCGGCCCGTCATCTTCGGCCACCAGTAATGCAGGCCGCCGAGGTAGGCCATGATCGTCCCGCCGACCATCACATAATGGAAGTGAGCCACCACGAAATAGGTATCAGTCACGTGGATGTCCACCGCCACCACACCGAGGAAGATCCCGGTCAGGCCCCCGATCACAAACAGACCGATAAAGCCCAGCGCGTAGAGCATGGGCGTCCGGTAGCTAATCGAGCCCTTGTAGAGCGTGGCCGTCCAGTTAAAGACCTTGATCGCCGAGGGGATCGCCACCAGCATGGTGATGAAGCTGAAGATCAGGCTGGCGTAGACCGACTGGCTACTCACGAACATGTGGTGGCCCCACACGAGGAAGCCAAGGATGGCGATCGCCATGCTGGAGAAGGCGATAAACTCGTAGCCGAAGATCCGCTTGCGCGAGAAGGTCGCGATCAGCTCAGAGATGACCCCGAAGCCGGGGAGGATCATAATATAGACGGCGGGATGGGAGTAGAACCAGAAGAGGTGCTGGAAGAGCACCGGATCGCCGCCGAGGGCCGGATCGAAGATCCCCACGCCCCAGATTCGCTCAATCGCCACCAGGAGCAGCGTGATCCCGACCACCGGGGTTGCGAGCACGATGATCAGGCTCGTCGCGTAATGGGACCAGATAAAGAGCGGGAGGCGGAACCAGGTCATCCCGGGGGCGCGCATCTTATGGATGGTAACGATAAAGTTGAGCCCGGTGGCGATCGACGAGAAGCCCATGATAAACGCGCCGGCGATGGTGAGGATGACGTTGGAGTTGGAGTAGGTGGAGCTGAAGGGGGTATAGAACGTCCAGCCGGTATCCACGCCGCCGAGCACCGCCGCCGAGAGGGCGAAGATGCCGCCGAACATGTAGAGGTACCAACTGAGCAGGTTGATGCGCGGGAAGGCCAGATCGCGGGCCCCGATCATGAGCGGAACGAGAAAATTGCCCAGGACCGACGGGATGACGGGGATGAGGAAGAAGAAGACCATAATCACGCCGTGGAGCGTGAAGGCCCGGTTATAGACATCGGACGACATCAGGTCGCCCTGAGGCGTCACCAGTTCGATGCGCACCACCGTAGCAGCGAGACCGCCGAGCAGGAAGAAGAAATTGATGCTCAGCAGGTAGAGGATCGCGATGCGCTTATGGTCGACGGTGAAGAGCCACGACTTGATCCAGGCCCACAGGCCGGGCGTATCGTCGTGGAGATACGTGCTCTGCGGAAGTGCGGTGGTGGCCATGGATCTAGTTCCCCAGTGACTTGATATACTCAACCAGCTGCGCCAGCTGGTCGTCGCTGATCTGGCCCTGGTAGGGCGGCATGATCGGTTGGTAGCCTTCGGCGACTCTGGCCTGGGAGTTGAGGATCGACTCGATCAGGTAGGCCTCATCGGCGGTGATCGTACTGCCATCAGCGAGTGGGCGCTCACTATTGTACAACCCCTGCAGCGCCGGGCCAACCCCTGAGTTGTGGCAGCTTGCGCAGCCGAGGTTGGCAAAGACCTGATCGCCCTGGGCGGCGAGGGCCGCATCGAAGCCGCCCGACGCCGCTGGGGCAGCGGTGGCCGTAGCCAGGGCAGCGGCGGGCGTGGACGATGCCGTCGGCGCGGTGGTGGCTGTGGGAGCGGCGGTGGCGGCAGGCGCGGCGGTACCCTCAGCCGTGGGGCCACTGGCCTGGGGCGATGGTTCCGGCGTCGCGGCCTGGGCCCCGGCATCGGAGAGCGACTTGATATAGGCGATCAGCTGGTTCACCTGATCGGCGCTGAGCTGCCCATCGTAGGATGGCATGATCGGCTGGTAGCCATCGACCACTCTGGCCTGGGGGTTCAGGATCGACTCAGCGAGATAGTTCTCATCAACGAGAACACTACTCCCATCAACGAGGCGCTCCTGATTGCCATAAAGGTTCACCAGGCTCGGCCCGGCGCCGGCGCCATCATCGCGGTGGCAACTGGCGCAACCGAGGTTGGCAAAGAGTTGGCCTCCGACGAGGGCCATCGGGTCACCCTGATCCTGGCCAGGCTGGGGAACAGGCAGGGCGCTACCGGCGCTCCCATCGGGGAGGATCACCTCACCGGGCGTCACCAGCCACTGCTCGTAGGCGGCAGCGCTCATTACTACCACGCGGCCACCCATCCGGGCGTGCTCGGTACCGCAATACTCGGCGCAGAAGAGGTGGTATTCACCCTCCCGGGTCGCCTCGAACCACATGGTGGTATAGCGACCGGGGAGCACATCCTGCTTCACGCGGAAGGCAGGGATGTAGAAGCTATGGATCACGTCCTGCGAGGTCATGATCAGCTTGACCTGGCGACCGATCGGCACGTGGAGCTCATTATTCTCGCGTTTACCGTTCGGGTGTTGCGCATGCCACATCCACTGCTTGCCGATGACATAGACTTCGAGGGCCCGCGCGGGCGGCGTGCGCATCTGCACGAAGAGAAAGGCGCCCCAGAAGAAGACACCCATCACCAGGAAGAGCGGAATGATCGACCAGGTGAGCTCGAGGGGCAGGTTGGAGTGCACCTGGTTCGTACGGTCGACGCGCTGGTTGCTGCGGTGGTAGCGCACCATCAGGTAGAGGATGATGAAGGGCAGCACCCCACCGAAGATCAGGCTGAGCCCGATCAGCACCCAGTAGAGAAGATCGACCTGCCCCGCGAAGGTGGAGGCCTGCTCCGGGAACAATGGGAAGTCGCGCATACTGCTTCCTAATCCGGGGCGGGCCACGCCCGCCATTCCCAGCCTGCCGTAGCCGCAAGCGGCGGCCAACTGTTAGGAGCCTAGCCGAGCGCCCTTGCGGGACCGTGGGGCGCGCCGGGGGCGCCGGGGCCACGGCTGAGCGCATAGATCAGAGCCACCAGGCCAAGGACGAAGAGCGCGCTCACGACGCGCACGAGGGTCATCACGAAGCCGGTATACTTCCCGGTCGCCGGATCGTAGCTATAGCAGAGCAGCAGCAACTGATCGACCGGCGTACCGATCGTGTTCCCGGAGGTCTCAACCAGGCCGAGGCGCAGATCGCTGGCGTTGAACTCAACGCCATAGAAGTAGCGGGACAGCGTACCGTCCGGGGTAGCGAGCATCATCCCGGCAGCGTGGGCATACTGGTCGATGGTCTCATCGTAGTAGTAGCCGAAGCCCACCGCATCGGCGAGGCGCTGGATGCTATCCTGGGTGCCGGTGAGGAAATGCCAGCCTTGCTCGCTCCCGGGGCGTCCATAGCGCGAGACGGCGGTGGCCCTGGCATTCGCGGCGTTCATCGGCGTCTCGGCGGGGTCGATGCTCACATAGACCACCTGGTAATCGCTGCCGACATCGAGGGTCACATCGCTGAGGGCCCGCACCATGCCATCGCGCACGAGGGAGCAGAGCATGGGGCACTCATAGTAGCCCAGGGCGAGGGCCACGGGCTGCTCGCCGAAGTAATCGCCGAGCGTCACCGCGCGGCCTGCCTCGTCCACGAACGGCAGATCGAGGGGCAACTGCTCGCCGAGGCGCTGCTCGAGCCGCACCTTGCTGAGGGGATCGTCGGGGGTGCCCTGGGCCGTGGCCACACCGGGGGCTACGGCGGCGAGGAGCAGCGCGAGTAACAGCAGGCGGACAATCATCATACGGCGCTCAAATCCAGGCGTATCCGCGTAGAGCAAGCCAAGCCGAACCGCGAACGACGAACCGCTGTACGGCCACGAGGTGCTGTCAGCACAACGCGGCGAGAATGGCGCGATCGATCCATCACTGCCCACTGCCCTGGGCAGGGCCGGTGCCGAAGGGGGCAATCCCACGCTCCACGAGCAACTCCATCGCGCGCTCGATCGGGATATGGGCGAGGTTCTCGCGCTCATTCACCCACCCGTAGCTCTCGAGTTGCTCGGTGGCCTCGCGCAGCAGCCGGTCGCCGTCAACATTCGGGTTCTGCTCGAGACGGGGCTCGGGCGGAAGCTGCCGCGCCACCTCGGTAGGATTGAGCGTATTACTGAGGTCGGTGGGCGCATTACCGGCGAGCAGCAGCAACACGCCCATCAGGATCGCGGTAACAACCAGCAGCACAAAGACGCTGATCGTCCCGATCACCAGCGGACGAGCGCGGGTATCGGCGAGCTCATAGCCAGCCGCGATACTCTCCGGCGCGGCGCCCTCACCAGCCGCGTGGCCATGTCCGTGCCCGTGGCTCATGCGATCGCTCCTCTAGCGATGACAGACGTAGCAGTTCGTCAGGCGACCGTCGGTGGGGATCTGATACTCCGCCACCAGCGCGACGCGCTGTTCGAGCGGCAACGATCGGGGGTCGAAAGCCATATTGAAGACTTCGTCGCGCGGGCGGACGTTATCCTCGGGGTTGCGGTGGCACCCGAGGCACCAGCCCATGTAGAGCGGCTGGGCCTTGGCCGTCAGGTGCTGCTGGTCGATCCGGCCGTGGCAGGAGGCGCAGCCGATCCCCTTGGCCACGTGCACGCTATGGTTGAAATAGACGAAGTCGGGCAGGTCATAGATCCGATTCCAGACCACCGACTCACCACTCTGATAGCTATCGCGCACGGGCTGGAGCAGAGGGCTATTTGTCCACACCTGCGAGTGGCAAGACATACAGGTATCGGTAGAGGGAAACCCGGCGTGCGCCGCCCGCTCGACCGTCGCGTGGCAGTAGCGGCAATCGATCTTCAGCTGGTCGACGTGGTGTTTATGGCTGAAGGGAACGGGCTGCTCCTTTGCCACGCCCACCTCGGTATACCAGGGCGAGAGGTAGAGCCCCACGAGGGCCGCCACGATCCCGCCGATGAGCAGAACGAGGCCAATGATACTCACCCAGACGAGGGCATTGGCATTACGCGGGAAGATCTGTGCAGACATCTATTGCCCCCCGAGTTGCTGGCGCTCTTCGGCGGTCAGGTCGTTCGCATCGACATTCTGGCTGAGTTGCAGCGCCCGGACGTAGGCCGCCACGGCCCAGCGATCCTCGGGGGGGATGCGGTTGGCGTAGCTGTACATCCGGTTAATCCCGTTGGTGATCACATCGAAGAAGTAACCGACCTGCACCGTCCGCAGACGATCATTGTGGAGGCTAGGCACCTGGATCCCACCTCGGTAGGCGATGACGCCATTGCCATCGCCGGCGAGGCCGTGGCAGGGTGCGCAGTAGGCGTTATAACGGGTCTGGCCACGCTCCAGAAGCTCGGCGGTGAGCTCCATGGGCAACTCAACCGCGAGCTCGCCATTGGCACGGCCGGTAAGCATGACCGAGTCGGGCGGCTCATCGGTCATCGGGACGGTATTCGGCACCGGCGGCCGCATGGCCCGACCGTCCTCGAAGAAGTCGCTCGGCTGGTTGGCCGTATACCTCGGCTGATCGTACATATCGATGTGGCAGGCCGCCAGCAGGAGGCAGAGCGGGATCCAGGCCACACGGGCGAGGCGAGACGGGTTCAGGGTACGCGCGGCAGATTCCATACCTGGACGCTCATTTCTAGTACGCTCACGAGGCCGGCTCGGCGTGCAGGGGGCGGAGCGCGCTCCACTCCCTCCATCCCTCATGCTCAGGCCTCGCCCTCACCAGCCAGGTCCGCGTTCCGGTTGTGGATCCGGGCGATATAGCTCGTGCGCGGCTTCGTATTGAGAAAGTTGAGCACCGTATAGTTATGGGGCTGTGTCTTCAGGCGGGCCACCTGGCTCGCGGGGTTGTTAATGTCACCAAAAATGATCGCCTGGGTAGGGCATGCCTGGGCGCAGGCGCTCGTCACCTCGCCATCAGCGACGAACTGGCTCCCATTCACCTTGGCGCGGGCACGGGCGGCGTTGATGCGCTGGACACAGTAGGTGCATTTTTCCATCACACCGCGGTTCCGCACCGTCACCTCGGGGTTGCGCATCAGCTTGAAAGTCGGCTCATTCAGATCCTGGTACTGCAGGAAGTTGAAGCGGCGCACCTTGTAGGGGCAGTTATTGGAGCAATACTTGGTACCCACACAGCGGTTGTAGACCATATTATTGATGCCCTCGGCGTCGTGCACGGTGGCGGCCACCGGGCAGACGAGCTCGCAGGGAGCCTGCTCGCAGTGCTGGCAGGTCATCGGCATCACGTAGGTCTCGGGGTTGTCGAAGTTGGCGCCGGCGAAGTAGCGGTCGATGCGGATCCAGTGCATCTCGCGGCCTTTGGCCACCTCGCTCTTGCCGACGATCGGGATATTGTTCTCGGCCTGGCAGGCCACCACGCAGGCATTACAGCCGATGCAGGCGGTCAGATCGATCGCCATGCCCCACTGGTTGCCGACGCTGTAGTCGAAGCCGGGCAGCACCTGGCCACGTCCCTGGGGCAACACGCTCTCATACCCCGGCTGCTCCGGGTCGAAGCCGGGCTGGGTGCGGCCATACTCCTCGACGTAGACCTCCTCGGCGATATATTTGGGGTTGAGCTTGAACTCCTCGAAGTTCCCGGAGCGAACGATATCGCGGCCCTCGAGGGTCCAGTGGTCCTGGGTACTGACGAGTTGATAGACCCCGCCGGGAACACGGGTCTCAAGGCCGCCGCCGAACCAGGGCGCATCGCTGGTGCGCAGGCTATAGGCGTTAAAGCCCGTCCCGGCGCCGATCCGGCCGGTGAGCTCGCCACGGCCGTAGCCCAGGGTCACGGTCACGGTATCCTCGGCGTGGCTCGGGACGATCCAGATCGGCAAGGTGAGCGTACGGTCACGGTAGCGCAACTCGATCAGGGTCCCATTGACCTGGGAGAGGCGCTCGAGGTTACGCTGGGCCACCTCGTTGTCCTCGGTGGCGAGCTCATTGGGGCTGATCGGCAGATTAAGCAGGCGAATGGCCGTATTGGGGCTCACCAGAGCCGCATTGTCCCAGGTGAGCTTGGTAGTGGGCCTGGGCAACTCCTGGAGCCAGCCATTGTTGCTATAGCGCCCATCGTAGATCGACGGGTCGGGCCGGAAGATCAGTTCGAGGCCCTCGGCCACGGCGGGCAGGTTGTAGTTGATCCCACTCTGGAGGGTAACCGCCCGGGCGGGGAGGGCGGTATCGGGAACGAGCCCCTGGTGCAGGGCGCGCTTGAAGAAGGTCTCGAAGGCCTCGCCCTCCAGGCCACGCTGGGCCTGCCAGTAGGCCCGCACGAAGTCGTAATCGGTCTGGCCGCTCTGGCCAAGCATGGCAGCGAGCAGATCGTGGGCGTTGCGACCGCCGTAGAGGGGCAGGATGAGCGGCTGAATGATCGTGGCGGTGCCATCGTAGGCGCGCACATCGCTCCAACTCTCCAGCGCGTGGGTCGCGGGAACGAACCAGTCGGCGAGGGCAGCCGTCTCATCGTTGTAGTAGTTCAGCACCACCTTGAAGCGCGCCTTCGCCATCGCCTCGGCGAAAGCGAAATCGGCGGGAGCCGTGTAGACCGGATTGGAGTCTATCACCACGAGCACTTCCACCGCACCGGCGTTCAGGTCATCGACGAGGCTCCGCAGGCCGGCGAGTTGGTCGGCCCCGGCGGCGGGGTTGGCAATCACCGGGTCGGTATACTCGACGGTGGTGCCCACGGCGCCGAGCGCCGCGTTGATCGCGTGGGCGAGGGCGTGGACGGCGGGCGGCTGGGCCTCACCGGCAAGGACGACACCCCTGGCGCCAGCGGCCCGCAGATCCGCTACCAGCGCATCGAGGAACGGCCCTGCCTCGGCGGGCAGGGTAGCCTGGGGTGCGCCGGCCACCCCGAGAGCGCCGGCGATGTAGGCGGCGGCCTGGCCAACCTCAGCGGCCTTCAGGCGCAGGCGATGGTCGGCCACAATACCGGTATTCGAGAGCACCGGCTCGATGGCATAGAGTCGGCTGACCTCCTCCGTCTCGGCGAGGACACGGCGGCCAGCGCTCCAATCGCGGGCGTAGCGCACCCGGCCAGGACCCTCGGAGAAGAAATCGGCATCGAGGGCCACGATCACCCGGGCCTGATCGAAGCGGTAGCGCGGCTCGACAGGCTCGCCGAAGGCGAGGACGGCGCCGGCGTAGGTGTTGGAGCGACCGACGGGATCGTACTGAACCCAGCGCGCGGCGGGGAAGGTGGCCTGCAACTCGGCCAGTTGCCCGGCGAGGGTCGGGGAGGTGATAGTCGGGGTAAGGATGCGCAGGCCCTGGCCCTGGAGCGCGCGCTGGAGCTGCATCACCTCGCCGAAAGCAATGAGGAACTGGTCCCAGGTGCTGATCAGGCCCTGGTTCAACACCGTCTCCGGGCGGTCCGGATCGTAGAGCTGTAGGATCTCGGCCTGGGCGAAGAGATCGGTGCTCCCGAGGCTTGCGGGGTGCGCGGGGTTGCCCTCCAGCTTCACGGGGCGGCCATCGTAGCTGCGCACCGCGACCCCCAGCCCGAAGCCGTCGAGGCTGGTGGCGGTCGCGTAGTACATAGGAATGCCCGGCTCCTGGTCGTAGGGGGCGCGGGCGAAAGGGGCCACCTTTTCCTGGGGCTGGCGGATGGCGGCGGTGCAACCAGAGAGCCCGGCGAGGGCCAGCGAGGCCCCGGCGAGCTTCAGAAATGTGCGCCGCGTAACCGGATCGCTCAGCTCAGCGGCGCCCGCCGGAAACTCCCGGCGCAGCAACTCGTGGAAGGCCGGCGTATCGGCGAGCTCGTCCAGCGAGCGCCAGAACTGCTTTCCACGGGCGGATTGCAGGCGGGCACGTACGGCAGCGAGCTCGCGCTCGGTCGAGTGGAGGGTGATGTCACTCATCGGCAGCAGCCAGACTAGGCGGGCGGGCGGAGGAACCCCCGGCGCGTACTTTGTGAAGGGAGGAACGAGCCGCAGCGCCTATTATAGCAGATCGCCCCGCGTCGTCTGGGGGAGCATTGAGATCTTTCGACGCTTACGACCCTGCTCGGGAGGAATGAGCATGAAGCGTGGCGGTAGGGAAAGACACGTGTGGGTTGGGGGTCGGCCAGGGCTAACCCGTTTTTCGCAGTATAAGTATGTCCCTACGGCGGGGTTATATTAGCATATGTGCCTTTTTTTACGCAAGCTGAACAAGCCCTGTGCAAGCGAAAGCCCCCATCGCAACGATGGGGGCCAGCGTAGGGAAAAGCTGTGCAATTGTTAGGCAGCGGGGGCGGGCCCTCGGCGATAGCTCTCGTCGAGGAGCTCAACAATATAGCGCACCTGCACGTCCTTCCCCCGGCGACGGAGCTCACCAGCGAGCTGGAGCGCACAGCCCGGATTGCCGGTGGCGATCACGGCTGCCCCGGTAGCGAGGGCATTCGTCACCTTGCGGGCGCCGAGGCGGGCCGCCATCTCGGGCTGGGTCACGTTATAGATCCCGGCGGAGCCGCAGCACAGGGCGCTCTCGTGCATCTCGCGGAGCTCAAGCCCCGGGATGGCCTTGAGCAGGGCGCGGGGCTGGGCGCTGATGCGCTGGGCGTGTGCCAGGTGGCAGGGCTCCTGGTAGGTCACGCTGATCTCCAGGCGGCCGAGGGCGGCCCGGTTGAGCTCGATCCCGGCGAGGAACTCGTGGATGTCGCGGACCTTCTTGCTGAAGGCTACGGCCCGCTCGTGCCAGGCCGGATCGTCGTGGAGCAGGTGGCCATACTCCTTGAGCGTGCCGCCGCAGCCGGCCGCATTGATGATGATCGCGTCCACCCCGAGGCCCTCGAAGGCCGCGATATTGATGCGGGCCAACTCCCGGCCGCCGTCGAGATCGCCGCCGTGGGTGTGGAGGGCGCCGCAGCAGCCCTGGCCGGGTGGGAGGATCACCTCGACGCCATTCTTCTGCAGCACGCGGATGGTGGCCTCGTGGACCTCGGCGAAGGCGGTGCTCATGATGCAGCCCGTGACCAGGGCCACGCTGTAGCGCCGCTGGCCCTCGGCAGGGAAGATCTGGCCACGGGGCGCGATCATCTTGCCGCTGAGGGCCGGGAGCATGGTCTCGGTCTCAGCGAGGCCGAGCAGCTTGAGGATGCCACTCTTGCGGGCGATCCACTGGGCGCCGCTCTTCTGGTAGAGCACCATGGAGCCGGTAAAGGCGCGGAAGAGGCCCATGTGCTTGAAGAGACCCCCGAAGACGGCGCCGCGAAGTGCGCGCTGCCAGAGGGGGCGCGGAGGAAGGGCCGGGTTGTCGGGCACTTCAGACGGGACGCCAGGCCGGGCCGGGATCTTCCCGGCCGCGCGGGCCTGCTCGATCTGGGCGCGGCTGGCCTCGAGGATGGCGCCGTACTGCACACCCGAGGGGCAGACGGCCTCGCAGGCACGACAGTTGAGGCACTGGCTCATCTGCTCCTGAAAGACCTCACTCTCCAGGCCGATCCGCCCCTCGTCCACGGCTTTCATCAGGTAGATCCGGCCACGGGGCGAAGACATCTCCAGGCCTGTCTCACGGTAGGTAGGGCATGAAGAGAGGCAGAGCCCGCAGTGTACGCAGGTGTTGATGATATCGGTGCTGGGCCTGTCTTTGGCGCTGAAAGGGATCAGCGGGATGCTCACAGGCTGATCGGCGGACACACGTTCCATGTGCGGTTTCTCCACGGTTGGCAGGTGGCGGTCCCTGGCGGTTGGCTCCGAGCGGCACGGCACAGATAGGCCGAGGGTAGCAGAAAGCAGAGGGGCCATCCTGGTGTGGCAGGCGAGGCTCCCCCAGGGCATGCAAGGGCAGGCAGACTACCACACGATCCCTTTCGTGGCGTCAGACGGCACACCTGCCGACCCCGGCACAGCCGTCCGGATGCGGCAAACGATCGGGCACGGTTTCGGCCTGAACCCCATTCCGGGGCATCGTCGCAAACCGGGCTCACGTATGCAGCGCGACTGGATCGACCCAGGCGAAGCCTCCCCCTGGATTCATTGTACCGTACGGATCGAGCTCGCGCTTAAGAGCGCGCATGAGCTCAGCAGCGGGCGGCGGGGCGCCCCACACGGGGAGCCCGGCGACAACCTGTGGGGCACCGGCGAACAGGTGGGCGTGGCGCCGGCGCCTCACAAGCTCCGTGAAGAGGCCCCTCAGCCCGACCGGCGGCCCGGCGGCGCGCAGGTAGGCCACGCCGCTGAGCCCACGGGCGGTGACGACGAGGGTGACGGCGCGGGCCTGAGCCTCTGCCTGAGCCTCCGCCAGCGCCGCACCGAGCTCCGCCGGCGGCACACAGAGCTTGAGGCAGGCTGTATCCTCGGCTTCGGCCGGGGCGGTTCGCCCGACCACAGCCGTCCAGAGCGCTGTCTCCTCTTCCCCGCGCACCTCGGACGCAGCGCCGCCGTGGCGGGCCGCCAGCCCGACGAGCTCGCGCATGTGGCGCTCCACGGCGGCAGGCAGACCTTCGGCCCGCACGCAGAGGAGTGCCGGCGCCGCCCTCGGCGCGGGCAGCGCACCGCCCTCCAGGTAGTCGGCGGCGGTGGGCAGGAGACGGGCGGCGGCCAGATCGTCGAGCAGAGCAAAGGCGGCGCCCCGATCCGGGAGTTCGAGCACCGCAGTCGCGGAGGCGGGCGGGCAGGGGAACATGCGCAGGCTCACGGCGGTAATCACGCCGAGCGTGCCATGGCTGCCAACAAAGAGCTTGACCAGGTCGTAGCCGGTGACGTTTTTGACCACCTGGGCACCGAGGCGCACCACAGTTCCGTCAGCCTCAACCACGGTGAGGCCGAGGGTCCAGTCGCGCAGCGTGCCGTATCCCAGGCGGCGCGGGCCCTCGGCGGCACAGGCAACGAGCGCACCGAGGGTTGCATGCGCGGGATCGGCAACCTCGAGCGGCAGCATCTGGCCGTGAGCGGCAAGAATAGCCTGGAGCTCGGCGAGGGTCATCCCGGCCTCGACCCCGATCGTCAGGTCGTCGGGCTCGTAGGTGAGGATGCGATTGAGGCGGCGCAGTGCCAGCATCACCGCCGGCTGAGCAGCGGCCGCCGGCGCACGATGGCCACCTGTCGGTACGATGGCGGCCCCGGCACGGTGGCAGGCCGCTACGACGGCGGCGAGCTGCTCCACGGTTTCAGGCGCGACCACGGGCTCGTACGGAGACGCAGCCTGCTGCGTCCCGACAGGCCCATCGCCCTGCTGCATTCGCCCTTGCCGCATCCGCGCTCGCCGCTCCTCGGCCAACTGCGCGGGACCGCTGCCAGAGGGGAAGATCTTGGCAGGGTTGAAGTGGTCGCCGGGGTTGAAAACAGCGTACACAGCGGCCTGAATCTGGAGTTCGGCGCGGCTCAAGAGCAGTGGCAGGTACTCTTGCTTTTCGAGGCCGACACCGTGCTCGCCGCTGATCACACCGCCCTGGGCGATGCTCAACTCAAGCACGGCGCCGGCGATCGCGTGGGCACGCCGAACCTGGTCAGGGTCGCGCGGGTTGTAGAGCACCAGGGGGTGCAGGTTGCCATCACCGGCGTGAAAGACATTGCAGATCTCCATCGCGTGCTCGTGGCGCAGGCGCTCGATCTGCTCCATCATCAGCGGGAGGCGGGTGCGGGGCACGACGGTATCGACGAGCAGATAGGCGGGGGCCAGGCGCCCGATGGCGCCGGCCACCGACTTGCGGGCGACCCAGACGCGGGCCTGCTCGGCGGGGGTGCGGGCGGGCCGTAGCTCGAAGGCGCCGTGCGCGCGGCAGATGGCGAGGATGGCCTCCAGCGCCTCATCGAGGCCATCCTCCACACCATCAACCTCAACGATCAGCAGGGTGGTGCCCTCCGCCTCAGGCAGGCCGAGAGCGTAGGCCCCGTTCACGGCGCGAATGGCGTTGTGGTCCATCACCTCCAGCGAAGTAGGGAGTGACCCGGTGGCGATCACCCGGCTGACGGCGGCCGAGGCAGCGACGACGCTGGGAAAGAGGGCCAGAGCCACGCGGTTGGCTTCGGGCAGTGGCGTGAGGCGCACCAGCGCCCGGGTGACAAGGCCGAACGTGCCTTCGCTGCCCACCACCAGACCGGTCAGATCATAGCCGGCGGCGTCGGGCGTGCCATCACTCGTCCAGATCAGCGAGCCGTCGGCGCGGGCGAGTTCGACGGCGAGGGCGTGGTTCGTGGTGACGCCGTACTTGAGGCAGTGAGGGCCGCCGGCGTTGGTGGCAAGGTTGCCGCCGATCGTGCTGGCGCGCTGGGAGGATGGGTCAGGTGCGAACTGCAGGCCGAGCGGCGCGAGGCGGGCGTTGAGCTCGGCGTTGACCACGCCCGATCCAACGAGGGCACGGCGTGAGCGGGGCTCGATCGCTTCCACCCGATCCATGCGAGCGGTGCTGAGGAGCAGGCCGCCGCGCACGGGCACGGCGCCCCCAGCGATGCCGGTGCCGGCACCACGGGGGACCACGGCGAGCCCGGCGCTTACCGCGAGCGCCACCGCACGGGCGGCCTGGGCAGCATCGGCGGGCAACGCCACGACCTGCGGGGGATGCGCGACGATCATGCTAGCGTCGGCATCGTAGGTGCGCAGGGCATCGGGCTCGACCACCACGGCCTCTGGCCCCAGGGCACGGCGCAACTCGGCGATCAGATCAGTGAGGCGCATACGGGATTATCGATTGGACCAGGACCGTCTCCTAGACGACAAAGCGCCCAGGGTTGAGCACGTTCTCAGGGTCGAACTCGGCCTTGATCCGCCGCATCAGCTCGAGATTGGCGGGCGGCGCGCCCCACACGGGCAACTCGGCCGCCAGGCCAGGCGCGACGCTGGTGATCATCAGGTGGGGCCAGCGGGCCAGCAACTCCCCGTGCCAACCGCGCAGGCGCTCAGCATCGCCGTCGGCGGCCTCGGCGCGCATGTAGGCGACCCCGCTGAGGGCATAGGCGAGCACCCGGAGCGCCACCGCGTACCGAGCGGCGAGGGTGCGGGCATCGGCCAGGGCGGTGGCGAGGGAGCCGGGAAGACAACCAAGGCGCAGGGCGAGGAGGCCGGGGGCCGGATCGAGTGGGTGAGCCTGCTGGCTCAACGCGGCCCACTGCTGCTGCTCGACCGGCGCATCGTTCAGGGTGACATCCAGCGCTCCCGCCTCGCCAGCCAGCGCCCGGAGATCGCGGGCGTGGCGCTCCACAGCGGCAGGTAGGCCCTCCACGCGCACCAGGAGCGTGGCGGGCGCATCCAGCCAGCCCTCGACGTACTGGAGACCGGCGGGAGCCAGCTGGCTCGCGGCGATCGACTCGGCGAGCTGCAGGGCACCCTCGGGACCCGCGAAGCGACACTCGAGTGTCGCGGCGGCACGGGGGCGGGGAACAAGCTTGAAATTGGCGGAGGCGATGATCGCCAGCGTGCCCAGGCTGCCAAGGTAGAGCTTCATCAGATCGAAGCCGCTAACATTCTTGACGACCATCCCGCCTGCTTTGCTCACCCGACCGGTGGCCTCGATCACGCGGATGCCGATCAGCAGATCGCGGGCGGTGCCGTAGAGCAGCCGCCGGGGGCCATCGACGGCGGTCGCGAGCACACCACCGATGGTGCTGCGGGAGGGCCAGGGGGCGTCGAGAGGCAACATCTGGCCATTGCGGGCGAGCTCGTCCGTGAGGGCCTGCAGGGTCATGCCGGCCTCAACGGAGATCGTCAGGTCGTCGGGCTCGTAGATCAGCACCCGATCGAGCCGCGCGGTACGCAGCACCACGAAGCGCTCGGCGGTGAGGGGGCGCCCCCAGCCCTGCTTCGTCCCACCGCCCCAGGGGAGCACGGCAACGCGGGCAGTGTGGCAGACGGCGACGCAGGCAGCGAGCTCCTCGACGCTGCCCGGTGAGGCCACGAGCAGCGGCGCCCGGCCATGGACGGCGTACGGGGACGGGTCAGCGAGGTGCGCCGTGCCGACAATCGACTCGAGTTGGCTGGAGAGCGTTCCGCCATTCATCGCTGGCTCCTCGCATACCAGGAGAAGTGGACAAGGGGCAAGCAAGACTACTGGATGACATTGCGATAATCGGCAGATTTAGTCCGTTAGCGAGCAGATCTCCGTGAGAGGAAACGCACACGACAGTTCGAAGACGTGCATCGCCGCATCAAAGGCCCGCTTCTACCGCACACCGTGCTGGAGCTGCACGGATTCGGCTACACCTCCCCTATCCCCTCACCTCCCCTACGCCCCCTTCAATGCGCTCCACTCGATCCCCGCCCGCCGAAGCGCCGCGAGCTCGCCGCAGCCCCGGCCCTTGGGGAAGACCTTGCCGGGGTTAAAAAGATCGTGGGGGTCGAAGCTCTGGTGGAGGCCAGCCATGGCGGCGAGATCATCGGTGGTGAAGAGCAGGGTCATATAATCCTGCTTTTCGACGCCGATACCGTGCTCGCCGGAGATCACACCGCCCTGCTCGATGCTCACGTGCATCACGCCGGTAGCGGCCTCCAGAGCGCGTTGGTTCTGGCTCCTGTCGCGGCGGTCGAAGAGGATGATCGGGTGGAGATTGCCATCGCCGGCGTGGAAGACGTTGGCGATCGGCAGGCGGTACTCCTGGGAGATACGACCGACCTGCTCCATGGTGTAGGGCAGGCGAGTGCGCGGCACCACCGTATCGACCAGGTAGTAGGTGGGGGCGAGGCGGCCCATGGCGCCAAAGGCATTCTTGCGGGCAGCCCAGACCTGGTTCTGCTCCTCGAGCGTGCGGGCGGGGCGCACCTCGATCGCGCCGTTACGCCGGCAAACGGCCGTCACGTCATCAAGCAGCGCATCGAGGCCGTCTTCCACGCCGTCCACCTCGATCAGCAGGGCGGCGCCGGCGCTCTCGGGGAGGCCGAGGCGGTACATATCGTTCACGGCCTTGATCGCCAGCCGGTCCATGATCTCCAGGGCGGCGGGCAGAAAGCCCCCGGCGATCACCTGAGAGACGGATGCAGACGCACCGGCGATGTCGGGGAAGAGGGCCAGCACCACGCGCAGGGCCTCGGGGAGGCGGGTGAGCTTGAGCCAGGCCGCGGTGACGAGGCCGATCGTGCCTTCGCTGCCAGTGACGACGCCGGTGAGGTCGTAGCCGGGGGCCGCAGGGCTGCCATCGCCGGTCCAGATGATCGCGCCGTCGGGGAGCACCAGTTCGACACCGAGGACGTGGCTGGCGGTGATGCCGTATTTCAAGCAGTGGGGGCCACCGGAGTTGTTGGCGATATTCCCGCCGACGGTGCAGGCCTTCTGGGAGGATGGGTCGGGGGCGAACTGGTAGCCATAGGGCTTGAGATACTGAGAGAGCTCCCAGTTGATCACGCCGGGCTGGCAGAGCACGCGGCCGTTGCGAGTGTCCACCTCGAGGATCTTGTCCATGCGGGCAGTGCTGACGACGATCCCGCCGCTGATGGCGGTGGCGCCGCCAGAGAGGCCGGTGCCCGCGCCGCGAGGCACGATCGGCACACCGTAGCGGGCGGCCAGGCGCACCACGCCGCTCACCTCCTGGGCGGTGGTGGGCAGCACGACCACGTGGGGCTCACCCGTGTCCATCACGCAGCCATCGGCGTCGTAGGTCATCAGGGCGTGGGGATTGTCGACCACGCCACCGGGACCGACCACCCGCCGCAGCTCCTCGACGAGTTGGGTGCGGTTCATCGTATCCTCCTCACTCCGAGCCAGGGTTGGCGATTGGTGGTCGCGGCTGGGGATTCTGCTGCCATAGGGTTTCATCCGGCGCCCGGGGCGCTCGGCTCCACAGTACGCAGCGACGCGGCGCTGGCGCGCGGCGGGCAAACGGGGATTGCAGGATCGGGACGGGCTTTTGAATGTATTGTAGCACGCAAAGAACAACCGCCCCGGGCGCGTGGGCGGGGCGGTGGGACAATCTGATTGCTGTTTTGTTCTGTTTATCGCCTCAGGCAACGCGCGCGGCTTGCCACTGCGCTTAATCTGCAATCCGCAGCCTTGTCTTATACTCCAAGCCAGTCAGCGATCTGCAACGCCGGCTCGAAGGGATTGACGAAGCGGACGCCTTCGAGAACGCTACCGACGTTGAAGTTCTCGCTGAAGACGACGGGCAGCTGATTGAGCCGTGCGGCAGCCCAGAGCCGAGCGGAAGCTGGCCTATCAGGAGCGGGGCGAAACGTTAGCCTTTGCCCGCCAGTGTGCCGCCCTGCCGCAGCTCAAACGGACCTGGCACCAGCTCAAGCGCGTCCACTCCCAGGTGCTTCAAGACGTACTGCATCGCCTCCAGCACGCCTTTGACGGCTTCTTTCGTCGCCGCAACGCCGGTCGGACCCCTGGCTATCCCCGCTTTCGGGGCACGGGCTGGTACGACAACTTCACCTACCGCCAGTGGGGCAACGGGGTCACGCTGGAGCGCGGGCGGCTTGTCCTGTCCAACATCGGCGCCGTCCGTATCGTGCGCGACCGGCCCCTCCAGGGGACGCCCAAAACCCGCACCATCGTGCGGAAGGCTGACGGCTGGTACGCCCACATCGCCTGTGAAGTTGCGCCCGAACCCTTGCCGCCAACCGGCAAGGCTGTCGGCGTGGATGTGGGACTGGAGCGCTTCGCGACGCTCTCGGATGGCACGCATATCCCCAACCCCCGCCTGTATCGGGCTGCCGAGCGGAGGCTGCGGCGCGCGCAGCGGCGGCTGTCGCGGCGGGTGAAGGGGAGCAACCGCCGTCGCAAGGCGCGTGAACTGCTGGCGAAGGCCCATCTGAAGGCGCGTCGGGCGCGGCTGGACTTCGCCCACAAGACGGCTCGTGCCCTGGTGAACGCGTACGACCAGATCGTTGTCGAGCAACTGAACATCCAGGGGATGGCGCGGAATCATCCCCTCGCCAAGTCGATCAGCGATGCCGGATGGGGCCTCTTTGTGACGGTGCTGCGCGCCAAGGCCGCGAGGGAAAGGGCACGTGGTCGTGGAGGTCAACCCGGCCGGAACGTCGCAGACCTGTGCGCGGTGTGGTGAGCGCGTCCCCAAGCGGCTTGCCGTGCGGTGGCACGCCTGCCCGTATTGTGGGTGTACGCTGCACCGTGACCATAACGCCGCGCTGAACATCGTGCAGAAGGGCGGGGGCACCGCCTTCGGGGAGGCGCTGCCGGTGGGCAGGCCGCAGAACCGAGAACCCCGCACCCGTTAGGGGCCGGAGTGTCAGATCCCGCTCGGGCACTGCTCCAGCTGTAGGTACTGGCGACACTCCTCGGGCATCCAGGTGCGCGTGAGACGCTCGCGCCCCAGGGCGATTAGCTCGGCCAGGTCGAGGGTGAAGAGCGTGGCGCTGTTGGCGCCCGTGCTGGCAATCAGGTGCTGACCGCTGTTCCCTCTGCCGGGGCCTCATACTGGCTCAACCGCGCCCCAGTTGCCAGGAAGCCGGCACTATACCCGGCACGCTCCCACTCAGCCGCCTCCTGGGCCAGCCGCCGCTGCACCAGCAGGTCGGACCTGGCGGCGTCGAGCCAGCCCCGTAGACGCGGCCACTCGCGCATCAGGGCCTTGTGGGCCACCTCCACCGTCGGCTCACGGGTGGTCGGTCGATGAAGTCGGCCCGCAGTGTCACTACGATCCGCAGCCGCGAGCGCTCATCGAGCATGGCCGTGACGATGCTATCCAGCAGCCGGGCGCGGGTTGCCTCATCGGGGGTGAGGGTGAACAACTCCTCGAACTGGTCGATCACCAGCAGCAGCTCGGTGACGGGGTCAGCGGGCAGCACCAGGCGGGCGGCGCGCACAAAGGCGGCGCGCTCATCGGGCGGGACGGCCAGGGAGACGGCGAGGCGCTCGGCGACCTGCCGCGAGGCGCGCAGGGCGCCTGCCTCAATCTTGCGGATGGTGATCGCGGCGCAGCCGACGCGGCGGGCCAACTCGTCCTGGGTCAGGTCGAGGGCGCGGCGGCGCTCACGCACCTGGCGGCCAAAGGGAATCGCTCCCATAGCGGGCCATCCTGATGTCGATAACCGACGGCAGATGAGGGTCATTCTAGCCCGCAGGCGCGCTGCTGTGAAGGTGGCGCCGTCCCTTGTATCGCTTTCTCTATCGCTTGTTAATGGCGCTTTACAAAGTGTATCGCCTGCGCTATCGCTCGGGGCCTGTACGCGGCCGGCGCCGCCTGCTTTACTGGAGCCAGTGAACCGCAGCGCACAACACCCGAGGAGGCTACGATGCATCCGGACCAACTCTACACCACCCGCACCCTGCAGCACAACGACCTGCTCGCCGAGGCCGAGCGCGAGCGACAGCAGCGCCAGGGGCCCGGGAAGCGCCCCACGGGGAGCCGGGGCCTGCGCGGCCTGCTGCTCGCAGGCGCCGGCGGCGCGGGCGCGGCATTGCTGGCGCTCGTCATCTCCGCGCCCTGGGGCGGGCCGGCCCGCACAGGCGCCACCACGCAGCCCTTCAACCGAATCTTCGCCGACGAGGCCCGCTCCACGCCAGCGATCGAGGAGTACCTGGCGGTGCTGGCGACCTCGACCGACCCGGGCGACACCCTGGTTGTGCGCAGGGCCCCCGGCGCCCCCACGCCTGTGGAGTGCCGCCTCGGACAGTTGCCCGGGCTGCTGATCTGCGCCCCTGGCGTCGATCCCGGCTCACAGGGCAGGGTCACGCTCCAGCCAGGTGGGCCGCGCTAGCGTAACGGTTGGGCCTTCAGCATAGCGCCGGATGTCCCCCACGCGATGCGCGCAGACTACGGCGGCATTGCGGCGGCGCCCGGGCGTCCCACACGCCCGGGCCCCCCACCGGGACACCCCGTAGGTACAGACGCCCCACTGGGGCGTCTCTCCCAAGACGCCCCACTGGGGCGTCTCTCCCAAGACGCCCCACTGGGGCGTCTCTATCCCCCACCCGGGCGGTACAGACGCCCCACTGGGGCGTCTCTATCCCCCACCGGGGCGTCTCTCCCAAGACGTCCCACTGGGGCGTCTCTATCCCCCATCGGGGCGTCTCTCCCTAGACGCCCCACTAGCCCCGCAGCAGCACAAACACGCCGAACCCGGCGACGATGGCGCCGACGAGGCCGAAGAGCGCGCCGAAGACCGGCAGAAAAACGGCGGCCTGGCGCTGGCCGGCGATGTACTCGGCCCGGGTACCGGCATAGACGAGCTCGGCGCGCAGCTCGTTGCCCTCGGGGCCTTCAGCCACCGTACCGATCGCCGTCACCACCTGCCCTGCTACCAGGCCCCGGTAGCGCTTCGTGCTCTCGCGGGCAAGGTCGCCCCTGGTGAGCGGGCCGGGGTCCTGGTACTCGGCGTGAGAGTGCTCCAGGCGGTAGTCCTCGTTGCCCACCGACACCAGGCCGCCGGCCTCAATGATCAGCGGTGGTGTCACCGTATCGATGAGTGCCCACTCGGGGTCGCCGTCGTCGTCGACGCCACGGTACTCTTCGACGGTATAGGCAACGAACTCGCGGAAGCGGGGCCGGTTGCGCGGGCTGAGCGCACCCTCCACCAGCACCTCAGCCCCAACCGGCGTGTCCTCGATGGCGGCTGCGCCTCTCGGCGCAAGGCGCTCGGCCAGGGCGGCCCGGGCCAGCGCGTCACGCGTGCCAAAGACCCCGATCGCCACTCCCGCGCCCAGAAAGATCAGCCCGATGCCGAGGAGAAACAGTTTGGCCCAGAGTGGCATGGCTGTGCTACCTTTCAGAATGGCTGGTTACGGACGGCCCACAGGCGCTTCACGCTGCTGCCACACAATATCACCCGGGCGCCTCCGTACTATCACGGCCAGCTTGATACCATGCATCGGCGGGGAGGCGTGGAGGGGCTGCAAGCCCCCTCGCAACCCATAGAATACGCTGCGTCCGACCGGGCTACCGAACGACCCTGGCGACTATCATACGTGGAGCGCAGGGTGGTTGTGGCCGCGACACGGCCCGGGAGCCGGGTGCGGCGTACCAACCTGCGCGCCACACGTCGTGGGCTTCAACGCCACGGCTAGATCAGAGCAAAGGCCGCGTGCGCTGCCCCTCCTGAGCTTGCCCAGAGGCCCGTCTCGGGGTACCCTGTACGGGTGAGATGCGCACCTCGGAGGAGAGCAGCGATGATCTGGTTCTACGCCGACGACGTGATCGCCTGGCTCCAGCTGGACCCGAACCGCACCTACGTGCCCGTGGCCGATCTCTGCGCCAGGCTCGGCCTGATGGTCCAGCGCGAGGAGCGGCGGGTGCGAAGCCACGCCCTGCTCGCGAGCGGTGCCCGCAGGCTCGAGATCGAGACGGACGAGGGCGACACCCTGGTACAGCTCTGCCTGCGCGTCGAGCTGCTGCCACTCTGGCTCACGACGATCGATCCGGGTGAGGTAGGCGACCCCGAAGCACGGGCGCGGCTGGAGCTCTTCCAGCGCGAGGCGGCCTCGGTGCTGTGGCAGGCCTTCCGCCCCCAGGGCTTCGACAGCGGCGATCTCCTCCTGCCGCCCCGAGCCCAGCAGGGCCACGCCGAGCAGGCCTACGTGGGCAGTATGGCTATCGCCGCCATGGCTCGCCAGCAGCTGCTGCTCGAGCGCCAACTCGACGAACCGGGCAGCGATGAGGAGCCTGGCGCCGACCCCTGGGCGGCTCGGGCTGCCGCGGTGGACGACCCCGCCGCAGCGCGGGTGGCCCAGACCGTGCGCAAGGTGGCCCGCACCCTCGGCGAGCGCACGCGCCGCAACGAGTACTGGGGCGCCCTCAGTGGCCTCTACCGCAACTTCGGGATCGCCTCCTACCGGCGCATGCCCTCCGGCCGGCTCTACGAGGCGATGGAGTGGCTCGAACGGTGGTACGGCGATATGATGGGTGAGCCAGAACCTCCGCCCGATATTTAGCGCCATCCGATCAGCAGGAACCCGAGCGCCGCAGGCGAACGGCGTACTGCCACACTCCAGCCACCCTTGCAGATGGCTCAAGCTGTTCGAGAGTGTTCCAGGACAGCCTGGGGCCAGCGTCGGGGTGCCCCACGAGCAGGAACGGCGGCCCCCCCGACTAGCGCCGGTTCTGCGAGCTCACCGCGAGGAGCGGCGTGAGGCCGAGGTAGGCGTCGCGCTGGGGGTCGATGAACTGGCCGAGACAGTCGATCCGGCTCGTCCCCACCCGGGCGCAGCCCGGCCCCGTCACCAGGGTCACGGCCGTGCGGTTATCCACCAGGGCGGGGCGCTGCCACTGGCCGTTGTAGGTCAGCTGGTAGAGCCGCATATCGAGCCCGCGCACGAAGACATCGAGCAGAAGCGGATTGGTGCCCACGACGCTGGGCGTCGCATTGCTCTGGGTCGTTGCGTTCGCGGGGAGCTGGCTCCAGCCAACCCAGCGCCCGCCCCAGGCAACCGTCTCGTCATAGTAGAGCTGCATGAGCAGCCCACCCGATCCGACGGCGAAGCAGTCGATGATGCCGGCGGCCCGCGAGCTACAGGCCGGGGCAGAGAAGATCGGGATGTTGTTGCCCAGCGGCTCCCAGTTCGGCGGCGACCAATCAGCCAGGCCTGGCTGCCAGTAGCGGTGGATGACCGTCCCGTTGAAGTTGCGGACGAGCACGCTGAGCCGCCCGCCACCCCATGCGACGATCGCCGGCGCCGAGGAGGCATCGCCGCCGAGATCGTTGCGCCCCCAGCGCTGCCCGTCCCACCAGAACTGGTGCACACCGTCGTAGCCCTCGCGCAGCGCCACACAGTTGATCCGGTTGACGGCGTAGGAGGCGCATGAGGGAGCCGAACGCAGCACCAGGCCCCGCAACTCGCTCGGGGTGGCCCAACCCGTCCAGCCACCGTTCCCATCGCGGGCGTTTTGCACGACTTCGCCGCTACTCCCACGGGCGAAGACATCGATCCGGCCGCCGCCCCAGGAGACAGCCGCAGGCGCGGAGGTGATCGCCGCACCCGGCAGTTCGACCCAACTGCCCCATCCCTGGGCGCTCTGAGCATCCGCGCTGGCGGGCGGAGCGGACGCCGGCGCGGCGCCGAGGCCCAGCAGCGTCGCGCTGTCGGCGGGGGCACTGGCTGGCGCCCCGCTTCCGGCGATCGGCAGCGCGGCCATCACCTGAGCGGCCGGCGCCTCCGTTGGCGCTGCCGCCTCGCGCGCGGGGGCGAGCGCCGTAGGCGCCGGGCGCGCGGCAAAGGCGAGGATCACAAACACTAGGGCGAGGATGAGGGCAAGCAGAATCAGGGCCACCCGCGACGGCCGTTGGAAGGCTGCCATAGCAACTCCTCTTGTCCGGCGGCACAGCCACGGGCCGCGCTTCGCCGGGGTAGCAGGGTCTGGATAGCGTATATTATAGGACGGCAACGCAAGCCCTGCGGCACGCTGGTCTGCGTCTTGCAGCAAAGGAAAGCATGGAGCTGCCGAATGCCCTCCGCCTGGCACTGGAGCGTGAGCTACACGGGAACGACGGGCCGGCCCTTGCCCGTGAGGGAGCGACGCTTTCGGCACACTACCGCCACCCCTACGCGGCCACGGGAACCCTCACCCCGCGCGCCGCGCTCGCCTACGCCACGGTTCGGATGCCCGCGACCTTTGCTGCGGCAGCCGCTGCCCTCGGCGCCGTGGCCGCCGCCCGCCCCGATCTCGCGCCAGTCTCCCTGCTGGATGCCGGCGCTGGCACCGGCGCGGCGCTCTGGGCCGCAGCCATCACCTGGGAGCATCTGGAGACGGCAACCTTGCTTGAGCAAAACGAGACGCTGACGAAGCTCGGCCAGCGCCTGGCCCGCTCCGCGCGGCTTCCGGCGTTGCAACGGGCCACCTGGCAGCAGACCAATCTGCTCGGAACGTGGGACGCGCCAGCCCACGACCTGGTAACCGCAACCTATGTCCTGGGTGAGCTACCGGAGGCGGCACGGCCAGCGCTGGTGGCACAACTCTGGGAACGGGCGCGGATGGCGCTCGTGCTCGTCGAGCCCGGAACGCCACACGGCTGGGCGGTGATCCGCGCAGCGCGCGAGCAACTCCAGGCGGTCGGGGCGCAGATCCTGGCCCCCTGCCCACACCAGGATGCCTGCCCACTCCCCGCCAGCGACTGGTGCCATTTCGCGCAGCGCCTCGCCCGCAGCCGGGCCCAGCGCGCGGCGAAGGGCGCCGAACGTAGCTACGAGGATGAGAAATACAGTTATGTCGCCGTTGGCCGGGCAGCCGGAGTACCGATCGGGGCGCGCATTCTCCGCCATCCGGTGGTACGCCCCGGCCACATCGGGCTGACGCTCTGCACTACTTCCGGACTCCAGCAGATGACCATCACCCGCTCGGCCGGCGAGCGCTGGCGCCAGGCTCGCGATGCCCGCTGGGGCGATGCCCTCCCGGCGGAGTTTCTGGATTGACAGGAGAGCGCTGGCGCCATGCCAGCGCCACAGGCGCTCACACTGAACACAAACCATGGAAGACTCGAAACGCCAGGGCTCCTGGACCTTCCTGACCAACCACGCGCAGGTCTTGCTTGTGATCGCCCGTAACCGTAGCGCAACCGCCCGCGAGATTGCCGAACAGGTGGGCATTACCGAGCGGGCAGTCCAGCGCATTCTGCGCGATCTGCACGAAGCCGGGTATGTGAGCCACACCCGGGATGGCCGCCAGAACCGCTACGAGATCCACGCCGACACCCCGATGCGCCACCCCGCCCAGCGGCACCATCCGATCCGTGACCTGCTCGCCATCCTTGGCAATGATCCCCCCGGATCGGGTAGGCCGTAACTACCCGTTCTTCCGAAGTACGAAGATTTTTTCGTGATATTATATTCACGTTATCTCTCTCGTACTATAGGAACACGGGTGGAGCTATGGAACTGGCCGGGACGTTCGGTATCCTGCAACAGAATTTGCTCTCGCCCCTCACCCTGGCCTTCCTGCTAGGGATGCTCGCCACCCTGGTAAAGAGCGATGTCGAATTCCCCGAGCCGGCCTACAAATTCATCGCCTTTTACCTGATGTTCGCTATTGGCCTGAACGGCGGCGTGGAGCTGGCGGGCACCACCTTCGCCGCATTCGCCCTGCCTGCTCTGGCGACGATCTTCCTGGCTTTCCTGCTGCCGAGCCTCTGCTACGTCGTGTTGCGCGCCATCTTCCGCTTCGACGTAGCGAACGCCGCCGGGGTAGCCGCGCTCTACGGCTCGGTCTCATCGGTCACCTTCGCCGCCGGGATCGGCGTCGTCGAGGCGGCCGGGATGGGCTACGAGGGCTTCATCCCGACGATGGCCGCCCTGGCCGAATGGGGCATGATCGTCGCCCTGTTCTGGGGCCGTCTGGGGCTCAAGAGTAGAGGCGACGCGATCGGCAAGGTGGTGCAGGAGACGCTGACGGGCCGCAGCGTGATCCTGCTGATGGGTGGCCTGGTGATCGGCGCGCTCATCGGCGAGCCTGGCTTCGAGCGGATTGCCGTGGTCTTCAGCCAGGGGCCCGAGGGGCTCTTCCGTGGCGTCCTGGTGCTCTTCCTGGTCGAGATGGGCATGGTGGCGGCCCGGCAGCTCCGCGAGTTCGCCCGTGTCGGCCCACGCATGCTTGTCTTCGGAACGATGATGCCCGTGCTCATGGGGCTGCTCGGCGCCACCCTGGGAAGCCTGGCCGGGCTCTCCGTTGGCGGTGCCTTCATCCTCGCGGCGATTGCCGGCAGCGCCTCCTACATCGACGCCCCGGCCGCCGTCCGCACGACCTTCCCTCAGGCCAACCCGAGCATCTACCTCACCTCGTCGCTGGGGATTACGTTGCCCTTCAATCTGCTCCTTGGCCTGCCGCTCCTCTACGCCTATACCCAGTGGTTCTGCGACCAGCTGGCCCGCTGCCCGGTGCTCCCGCCCGGAGCCTAGCATTTCAATGGAGGAGGCACCACCGATGGGACCAACCACTGTCACGCTGCTCACGATCATCGCCGAGGGTTTGCTCCGTGAGCGCCTGATCGACGACGTGATGCGGCTGGGCGCCAGCGGCTACACCCTGAGCGAGGTCCATGGTCGCGGCACCCGCGGGATTGCCGGCCAGTTCTGGCACGGTGCTCAGGTGCGGATCGAGGCCCTGGTAGGTACCGCGACGGCCGACAGCATTCTGGCCCACCTGGAGACGCACTACTTCGCCGACTACTCGGTGATCGCCTACACGACTGAGGTTCGCGTGCTCCGCCCCGACAAATACACCTGACGCCTGGCGCCGGCTGGCTGGCTCGCAAGCGCCCACTGCCCTCACGCAAGCGTAGGGCCGCCGCGAGCCTGCTTCAGCGGACCCACCTGCGCGAGCTCACGCGGTGGCCGTGATGCCCACGATGGGCTCGCTGGCAAAACGATACGCCGTACCCCTCAAGCGCGGGTGCGGCGTCCCGTTCCGCAGGTATGAGCGGGGCAGAGGGCGGCGTATCAGGCCTGTCCCGCCCGCGCAGCCGGGCGTCCAGGGGGCGGCGCGATCGGCCGCCGGTGGCGCTCACGGTGGGCTGGCGGGCAGGATGGGAAACCGCAACCGGAACAGAAGGGTGCGCCGCACACGTCACCTACCGGTGGTATACTCCTCATAGAGCGCTGAGATCCCCGCCTGCCACGGCGGTGGGCAGCCCGGTAAGCGCCCCGCCGGGGCGCCTTTCTCTTGCGCATCTGGCTCTGTTCCTGATCGTACTACCGCGCCTGACCGTGGCGGACGGCCCGTGAGCGGCCGCGTGGGGGGCGATATGCCGCATCATCAGGATGCCAGGCTCATCATCTCGCGGGAGGAACTGTGACGAAGATCGCCGTGATCGGCGCCGGGCCGGGGGGGATGGCTACCGCCATGCGCCTCGCCGCCGCAGGCTACCAGGTTTCCATCTACGAGGCGGCCGACCGGGTGGGCGGGCGCATGCGAGGCCTCGAGCTCGGCCCTTACCAGTTCGATACCGGCCCGACGATCCTGCAGGTGCCCCATCTCTACGAGCAACTGTTCCAGGATTGCGGCCTGCGCTTTGCCGACTACGTCCGGTTGATCCGGCTCGACCCCAACACCCGCATCAGGTTCTGGGACGGCACGCACCTGGATCTGAGCTCGAACCTCCCCGCGTTCAAGGCCCAGCTGGCACAGTTTGGTCCGGGACTGCCCGCCGCCTTCGAGCGCTGGTACGCCGAGCACCTGCGCAAGGAGGTGGTTGGCTACGGCCCCTACCTGGGTACACCGGTGCGCTCACCGCTTGGCTACCTGCGGCCAAAGGAAGTGGCAGCCGCGCTCCCATTTCGTCCCTGGGAGAGCCTCTACACCCACTTCGAGCGTTTCTTCCCCGACGAGCGGCTCGTCTACGCGATGGGCTACCAGGCCAAGTACCTGGGGATGCACCCCACCGCTTGCTCCAGTGTCTTTAGCCTGGTGACCTTCCTGGAGTTCCACTACGGCATCTGGCACCCGGAGGGCGGCTTCCGAGCGCTCGCGCGCGGGCTGGCCCGCGCCGCCGAGGATCTCGGCGTGCAGATCCATCTGGGCCGCCCGGTCCACCAGGTACTCGTCGAGGGCGGCCGGGCCACTGGCCTGCTCCTTGCCGATGGTGAGCGCGTCGCCGCAGATGCGGTGCTCGTCAACGCCGATTTTGGCCACGCCGTGCAGCACCTGCTGCCAGCCCAGGCCCGTGGCCCCTACACCGATCGCTGGCTGGAGCGCAAGGAGTTCTCCTGCTCCACCTTTATGCTCTACCTCGGGGTCAACCGGCGCTGGGAGCACCTGCCCCACCATCAACTCTACCTCTCGGCGCATATTCGCCGCCACGACCCGCTGTGGGCCCGGAGTGCTGTGCTCGACGAGGAGGACCCCTCGTTCTACGTCTGCAACCCCACGATCGTCGATCCGGCCAACGCCCCCCCGGGCCACAGTACGCTCTTCGTGCTGGTACCCATCCCCAACCTGCGCTACCCCGTCGACTGGGCAGCGCGGAAAGGCCCCTATCGCGAGCTCATCCTGCGCCAGCTCGCCAAACTCGGCTACGATGGCGTCGAGAACCACATCGTGGCCGAGCACTGCTACACCGCCGAGACCTGGCGCGACGAGCACCGCACCTACCTGGGATCGGTCTTTAACCTCATCCACAGTTGGAACCAGCTCGGCCCGCTACGCCCGCACATCCGCCACCGTGGCGCGCGAGGGCTCTACTGGATCGGCGGGGCGGTTCACCCGGGCAGCGGCCTGATGACCATCCTCGAGGCGGCGAAAAGCGCCGCACACTTTATTGGTGAGGATGTTCCGGCGCCGAAGCCCATTCCAACCGGGGCGCTTCAGGAAGCGGGCCACTAGGCAGACGCACCCAGAAGCGGCTCCCGGCGCCCAACTCGCTCTGCACTCCCACCTCGCCCCCGTGGTGGGTCACGATCTGGGAAACAAGGGCCAGCCCGAGACCAGTGCCCTCGTACTGCCGCGCCAGGCGCCTGTCGAGCTGTGAGAAGGGCTGAAAGAGCTGCCCAAAACGGGCGGGGTCGATCCCGATCCCGGTATCCTGGACGGCGAACTCCACGCGCTGGCCCTCCTCGATCAACCGCGCCTCCAGCCCTACGCGCCCACCGCTGGGCGTGAACTTCATCGCGTTGCTCAGCAGGTTCAGCAGCACTTGCCGCAGCCGCATGAAATCGCCGGGGATGAGCCCCAGGGCCGGATCGAGAGTGAGCGTAAAGGCGAGCCCACGGCGCTCCATCTGGCCCCTCACCAGGCGCTCGCACTGCTCGCAGAGATCGCGAACAGGCACCTCGCCCAGATCGATTCGGAACGATCCCGCCTCCATCTTCGCCAGGTCGAGCAGATCGTTGATCAGGTAGAGCAGGTGCTGGCCACTCTCGGTCATGGTGCTGAGCGTCTGCCGCTGGCGCTCGTTGAGCGGCCCGTAGATCTCCTCGTTGAGCAACTCCATGCTGCCGAGCATAATGTTCAGCGGGGTACGCAACTCGTGGCTCACGCTCGCCAGGAAGAAGTCCTTGAGCTGATTGGCTCGCCGTAGCTCGGCGTTCGCCTCGGCGAGTTCGCTGGTGCGCTCGGCTACCCGGAGTTCCAGTTGGCTCCGCTCGGCGTCGAGGAGCCGGGCCTGCTCCTCAGCCCTGGCGCGGGCACCGTCGATCACCTGGCGTGCCACCACCAGGCTCGCCACGCAGAGCCAGTAGACAAGCAAGGCCACCGGCGTGGTATAGATCCCCTGCCAATCCGCGCGCAGCAGCAGTAGCAGCAGCTGGAGCGCCGCAGTCCCGACCACCCACACAGGTGTGGCGAGGATCAGCGCGAGTAGCGGCGCCAGGATGAGCACCAGCGGCGCGTACTCGCTAACGAAGGGTTCCGGTAGGAGCAAGCCCACGAGTGCGCCAAAGCCGACACATGCGACGTAACGCGCCCAATCGTAGCCGCGCAGGTAGAGCAGCAGCGGGAGCACGAGCATGATGCCCGCGAGCAGCACCTCGCCGATGAGCAGCCCCCCCTCAAGCCGGGGATTGGCAAAGAGGATCATCCCGCCCGCACAGAAGATCTGCAGCGCGAGCAGGCCCGTGACGACACGCCGCTCTGGTCCAGGTGAGTCGGCCATTGGAGCACACTTTCCGCCTGCGTACGGGCTGCAACGTCGCTGTGCTGAGCGTACAACGCTGTCCTTACCGTACGCGTAGCCGGGAGTGGCCACTACCTCCTGCCGCGCCCAGCAGCCCAGATCCCGGCTGCCAGCGCGCCCGCGCCTGCGGCAAGCGGCACCCAGTTGCGCCGGCGCAGATCGCTCAGCACTACCCGGGCGGTGTTATGGCCACTCGCCCCGAACACCCCACCACCAGGATGGGTACTTGCTCCTGTCAGGTAGAGCCCCCGAATGGGCGTCCGATACCCCGCGAGCTCGGGGAGTGGGCGGAAGAAGAACATCTGGTCGAAGCTCATCTCCACGTGCATGACGTTGCCACGCAGCAGCCCGATCCGCCGCTCGAGATCCAGTGGCGTCTGGATGAAGCGGTCGATGATCTTGCCGCGCATATTCGGCGCGTAGCGGTAGAGCACCTCAAGAATGGTGTCGGCCACCTCCTCACGCAGATCGTCCCAGTGGCGGCCACCACTCAACTCGTAGGGGAAGTACTGGGCCCAGAGGAAGACGGTATGTTTGCCCGGCGGGGCCACATCGGGGTCGATCGCCGAGAAGGTCATCGCGATCACCGCCGGGTCTCGCGAGGGCTCGCCGCGCAGGTAGTCCTCGTAGGCGCGCCGCACGTAGCCCATACTCGGGCTGAGCAGCTGCAGGCCGTGGTGGCTCGGGTGGGGCCTACCGCCGCTTGGCGCACCGGCATAATCGGGCAACTCCTCGGCGGCGCAGCGTACGGTCATCCCGAAGCCGTTGCCGATGCGGATGTGACCAAGCCGCTCGACCAGCCGGCTCGAGAGGTGCTCGGGGCCTACCAGCGTGAGCATGGTCGTTAGCACGTGGGCATTGGAGACCACCACCGGGGCGCTGTAGCGCTGGCCGTCGTCGGTCTCGATGCCCCGTACACGGCCGTTCCGCACCAGGATGCGCCGTACCGGTGCGCCCAGGGCCACCTCGCCGCCGAAGCTCTGGAGCGCGCGCGCCATGGCCTGGGTAAGCATCCCGCTACCACCACGGGGGTGAGCGGCACCGCTGTAGTGCAGCATACTGTGCCAGCCGAAGAAGTCGCCAGCCCCGATCTCATCGGGGGGTGGGCCACTCTGGGCGGCCAGCCATGTCATCGCGGCCCGCATCGCCTCGCTCTCGAAGGTCTCACCGATCAGCTGAGCGTAGCTGGTGAAGAGCCGCCGCGTCACTTCGAGCGGGTTCCGCTCTCCGGCTGGCAGGCGCGGCACGGCGGCGGCCACACTGCCGAAGAGCCGCGTGACCGACGGCGGGTTGAGGAAAACATCGAACACCGCCTCGTTCAGGGGCGTCCAGAAGGCCAGAAACTTGCGGTAGGCCTCGGCATCGCGCGGGCTGACGCTGGCAATACTCTGGACGGTCTTCTCCGTATCCTTATAGAAGCTGATCGCACCGCTCCCGTCGGGGAGCGGGTAGAAGGCGAAGGGGTCCATGGGGATGTACTCGAGCCCGTGGCGCTCGAGTTCGAGGTCGCGCACGATCGGGGTGAGGTGGACCATAATGTGCGCGGATGAGCCGACATCGATCTTGTAGCCAGGGATGGCCTCCTCGGTGCACACGGCCCCACCGACGATCGGGCGCCGCTCGGCCACCAGCACCCGCAGCCCCGCCTTTGCCAGATAGCCGGCGCAGGTCAGGCCGTTGTGGCCGCCGCCCACCACGATCACGTCATAGTCGGTCGATCGATCCATGCATCTACTTTCCAGCTGAGCTCATCACGTGTATGTAGTATATCAGCTCGATCCCTGAATGGACTGGGTGCGGCCTCACAACGCCGCCTGGTACGAGCCGGGAAAGCCTGGTATGCTACGATTGCGCCCCCGCCACCAGTTTGCGGGTAGCAGTACACTCACAGAGGAGGACGTCACACCCATGGCCCGCTTTCCGCTTGTCGCCGAAGACGCCGTCACCGACCCCATCGTCGCCGAGGTCTACGCCGAGATTCGCCGCGAGCTCGGCTTTGGGATCGTGCCCAACCTGTTCAAATCCATGGCGATCAACCCCCCTCTTCTGCGGGCCAACTGGCACAAGTTCCGCGCCACGGTGCTTACCGGTCGGCTGCCGCGCACGCTGAAGGAGATGGTCGGCGTGCTGATCTCCCAGGCGAATGCCAGCGAGTACGCCTTGCGCGTCCATCTCCACGGCCTGAGCGCGATGGGCATGTCGGATCACGTGCTCCAGGATCTGGTGCGCGACTACGCTAACTGCCCGCTGCCCGAGCGCGAGAAGCAGATCCTTCGCTTTGGTCTGCTCTGCGCGACCGACCCGCTGCAGATCACCGACGCCGACTTCGACGCGCTGCGGGCCCATGATCTGAGCGACGAGGAGATTTTCGAGGTGGTGGCCACGGCGGATCTCTTCGCCTCGGTGAACGCCTACACCGACGCGATTGGCCTGGAGATCGACTCCCTCGGGTAGGGATCTGCGCATGCCACGCCGACCACCGCCGCGCCCGCCCCAGCCCCGCGACGACAACCAGGTTGATCGTGGGCAGGTGCGGGCGCTCCTTGCCGAAGCACAGGCGCTCTCAGCCCGCCTGGCGGCCCTGAACGAAGTGGCTGCCGCCATGCAGGCCAGCCTGGAGTTCGAGCGGGTGCTGGAGACAGCGGCCCGCGAGGCCCGCTGGCTGCTCGACTTCCAGTATTGCTCCGTGACTGAGCGCCTGGGCGAGAGCTACTACGAGCGGGTGCTGAAGGGCCCAACCGGCGCCATGCCCACGCCGGTACGTCGCCCCCTGGACGACAGCCCGCTCAGTACGGCGATGCGCCTGGGCCACGCGACGCTGCTCCGTGATGCCACCGCAGCCGGGCGCCTGGCTCCCGGCATGCAGTCGGGCCTGATCGTGCCGCTGCGAGCCGGCGGCGAGGTGATCGGGACGCTGAACTTCTTCGCTGAGCGACCGGAGAGCTACTCCTACGACGACCTGCGGGTCGTGTCGGCGCTGGCCGCCCAGCTGTCGGCCGCAGCCCAGAATAGCCGGCTCTACCGCGAGGTGACCGACGCGCGCAACGAGCTGCAGATCGTTCTCGAGTCGATCAGCGATGGCGTGCTGGTGCTCTCTGAGGCCGGGCACGTGCTCCTCGCCAACCCGGCGGCCCGGCGCATGTTTCACCTGGCCAGCCTCCCCCTGGAGCGGCACGTCCTCACGGCTGCCGCCCAACTCCGCGTCCGTGGCCAGCGACTGATCCCGATCGCCCAGCTACGCACCGCCCTGGCCCAGTTTCACCGTGAGCGGCGGGGCGTCCTCCACCTCAGCACGGGTACCCACATCGAGTGGGCCGCCGCGCCCCTCAGTGGGGGAGCCAGCATGCCGGGCTTCGTGGTCAGCTTCCGCGACATCAGCGATAAGGTGGCGCTGGAGGAGCTGCGCGACGATATGATCAGCATGCTCGTACACGACCTGCGCACCCCGCTGAACGGGCTCATGCTCAGCCTCGACATGCTCGGCCAGAGCCGGCGTAGCGGGAGCCAGGAGTACGACGAGGAGTTGATCGAGCGAGCGGGGCAGAGCGCCCGGCAGCTGCTGCGCCACGTGAATACCCTGCTCGACCTGCGCAAGCTCGAGGCCGGGCGATTGGAGCTCGACATCCAGCCCATCCGGGCAGGCGCGCTGATCCAGCGCGTTGTGCCACGCTTTGAGCTACTTGCCGAGCTCGGGCGCATCGCCTTGAAGACGGAGATGCCGCCGGGGCTGCCCGTGCTGGCCGTGGACCACGCGCTGGTAGAGCGTGTGCTCGAGAACCTGCTCGGCAATGCGCTCAAGTTCACGCCCGAGGGCCGCAGCGTCACGGTTGGCGCGCGGCGCCACGCCAGCGACCCGAACTGGGTGGAGCTCTTTGTCCGCGACGAGGGGATCGGCATCCCACCGGAGCTACGGAGCCTGGTCTTTGAGAAGTTCGGCCAGGTGCAGAGTGCGCTCAGCCGGCGAGGTACGGGCCTGGGGCTCACCTTCTGCAAGCTGGCTGTCGAGGCCCACGGCGGTCAGATCGGTGTGCGCGATACGCCAGGTGGTGGGAGTACCTTCTGGCTGACACTCCCGGTCAGCGCCGCATCCTAAAGCCCAGCGCCCAGCGGAGCGCGTCGTAGGTCATCCCGTTGGGAAGCAGCGGGAGCAGATGGGCGGCGAGGAGTGCGGCGCGGGCGCGCGGCGCCATACCTGGCGCCACAAGCGCCACCGGCGCGCTGAGCAGCAACACCAGGTGGGCCATACCGGCGCCGATGGGATCGCCGAGATCGTGGGCAGCGGCGACGAGCAGCGCGACGGTAGCGGCAGCAACACCGCCCACGGCCCCCGCCGCCACCACACGCTCGGCAGGCGTGTAGCCTGGCAGATTCGCCACAACCCCACTGATGGGCAGGGCGAGCAGGGCCAGTTGCAGCGCCGCAGCATAGCCGAGCAGGCCCGGCGGCAGGCGCAGCCGATCGCCGGGGAGGACGCTGGCACCAAAGAGGATGGCGGTCGTGTGCGCGCCACGGGCGGCGTCGTTGGCAAGATCGCGCAGGGCGCCGTGGAGACCGTTAACGAGCATGATCAGCAGGATCTCGTAGGCCACGAGGAGCTGCGTGAGGCGGGAGGGCTTACCCGTGGCCGCCGCGCCATAGTGGATCAACGCGGCCCAGCCCAGCGCCTGGACGAAGTCGGTCAGGGGCGGCAGCGGGCAACGCTTGCCCCACCGGTTATAGGCCGCCAGCAAAAGGAAGGCGTGAGCAAGATGCGCGCCCCGCCCACGCCCGGTCGCGTGGGACCGCCCCACCAGCCACCGATCCAGGCCAAAGGCGAGCGGCACGCAGGCGAGGGCGATCGCCAGGGCCACCCGTGGCGCGATGGCGCCACGCACGAGCGGATAGTGGGCCCGCCGTGGCTGCGTGCGGTCGAGCTCGAGATCGCACACATCGTTATGGATGTAGGCGAACGCATGAAAGGCGGTGGCGACAGCGAGCAGCCCGGCCACCTGGCGCGGCGCCACCTGCGGCCGCGCACTCGCGGCCCCGAGGATGGGGAGCGTCGCGGTGGCGCCCAGGGCGGAGAGACGAATGAAGTGGTACAGGTCAACGTACAAGGCAACCTGGCCTGCGTGATGCATGCTATGTGGTACCCCGGGCATTGATCAGGGGAGCGTCCACTCACTCAAATTAAAGCCGGCCTCGCGCAGCATGCGAAAGACCGTTGCCGTGTAGGCGCCGATAAACTCCTGGGGGGCGCGCGCCCGCGCCAGCATCTCCATGGCGCCCATCGCCATCTGCCGGCGCATACGAGGGTAGAAAAGGCAGGAATGGACAACCTGGTTGTAGAGGCCGAGCCAGTAGATGTAGCGACGCACCAACTCGGTATCGGCGGAGGCGGCCACCCGGCGTTGCAACTCGTCGCTGAGCCCCACGCGCGCCATGAAGACGTCCACCGCGTCCAGGTGCAGCGTACGAATGGTGGCGAGCGTCGAGACCATCGCCGCCGGCAAGCTGTTGCCTGTGGCGGCCACCACCTCGCCGAGGAGCCGCAGGGTGGGCTCGGGGAAGTAGAAGCCCACCGCCGCCAGGCCGGCCACCACCCGCTCCACCTGGCGCCGGTCATCGCGCAGCAGACCGTCCTGGAGCAGCAACTCGATCAGCGGCATGGTCTGGCCGAGCTTGCCATAGACGAGGCCGAGCGGCAGTAGCAGGATGTCGAAGGACTGGAGCACGCTGGGTGCCGCGCCGTACACCAGATCGGGGTGGTCGCGGAAGAGCGCCTCGGTGAGCTCTTCCACCAGCGGCGCCCAGGCGGCCGGGGTCTGCGGGAGCAGCACGCTGAAGCCGAGCAGCAGCCAGAGTCGGCCCCGGGGTGGCAGGCGCCGGAAGAGCTCGCGAATCACCGGGGCCGTTCCAGACGGATTGGCGAAGGCGTGGATGGCGCAGTGGGCTGCGCCAACGAGCGGAAAGACCTCGTGCTCAGCGCGGAGGAGAGCCTCCAGGTCGGCCAGGTAGGGAGCCAGCGGGGTGCTCGGATCGAAAAGGGGCGCCGCCCGCACAAGCACGGCCCGTTGTTCGTGGGGAAGCGCGAAGAAGGGTTCGACCGGCACGATCTCAGCGAGCATCATCGTATCGAGGATGGGCTGGGAGAAGGCGCTCGCCACGGCCTGAAAGATCAGGTCCTCGACCGTTTTGCCGAACACACCGGTGTTGAGAACATCCAGGTGCAGGCGCTGGCGGGCCAGTTCGTAGTAGAGCTCCACCGTCGCGTCACGCACATCCGGACGCTCCGGATGGTTGATGTAGATCACCACCGAGAGCTCAAAGAAGAACTCAAGCATGGTGCGCAGGTCGCGCAGGGCACCCGGGCCAATGCGGGCCACCAGATCCTTCAGCAGGCCATAGGTAAAGTCCGGGTCGGAGCGCCAGATCAGGTAGAGCGCATCGCGGGTGACGCGGCGCAGCGCGGGGCTCCCACGGCCGGCTGCCCAGAGGAAGATCTCGCGGGCGCGGGGGCCAATGTAGTAGGCAGCCTTGAGGGCCGTACGGCGAGCTTCGTCGGAGTCGCGCTGGCAGAGCGTCTTGATCAGCTCCGTCGCGGCGCCGGGATCGTCGGCGTGGAGCTCGACCAGGCTCCGGGTGACGAGCTCGCGCAGCTCGATATCGGGCGACTGGGCAAGGGCGGCGATGGCCTCGGGCTGGCGAGCGATCAGCAGCACGTAACGGGCCACATCGGCGGCCAGCGGGAAGCTACGGGCGCGCTCGACGAGGGCGGCCACGGCGGCGGGTACGCCATCACGCGCGGCGCCATCACGCAGGAGATGGCGCGCAAGCACAAAGGCGCCCAGCTCGGCGTAGGCAAAGCTGACGACCTCGCCAGTGAAGATATCGCCGCCCTGCTCGGCGAGGATGCCGCCATCGAGGAGGCGACAGTAGGACGAGTCGGGATCGTCGCTCAGCACCTCATCGCGCAGGCGCTCGTTGCGGGCCAGGTCGGCCACGGGGACGGCGGGCTGGCCCCGATGGAGCATCTCGGCGGCGAGCTCATCGAGGAAGAGCTGCTCGCGGCGCTGGCGCACACGCTCCTCGACGAGGCGGCGGAAGAGTCCCAGGCTGAGGCCCCGGGCGGCGAGTACGATCGGCCCGTCGCGGTAGCTCTCGGCGATCATGCGCAACATGAGGGGCCGATGCAGGCGCTCGCGCAGGCTGAGCGGCAGGTTCTCCAGCGGCGTCTGAAGCTGGAAGAAGCGCTGGTAGCGCGCATAGGCCTCGGCGAGCTCGCCGTCGGTGAAGGGACCGAGGCCGAGCAGTGGCTCACCGTCGGGGCCGTGATGGTAGGCGGCCCAGTAGAGCCGCGTGGCGCCAGCCCGCTCGAGCTGGCCCCAGGTGGCGCTATTGCAGCTGATCACCACGCGCAGATGGGGGCCAGCGACGCGGCCCACCAGGGCGTCGATCTGCTTGAGCAGGGCCTCGGGGCCCGCGCTCGCGCCACTCCGGTACTCGTTGAGCGCATCGAAGATCAACAGCAGACGCCGGCCAGCCCCCGCGGCTAGCCTGGCGATCTGGGCCAGGTCGTGGGTGAGCAACTCGGGCGCCTCGCGGCCCAGATCGCGGGCGATCTCGCGGTCAAGCTCGGCGCCAAGCGACCCACCGCAGCGGTAGAAGAGCACGGCATCGCCAGACTCACGCACGCGCTGGGCCCAATGGGCGAGCAGGGATGTCTTGCCGACCCCCGACTCGCCAACGAGCAGCAGGGCGCCGCTCGGACCCCGCAGGAAGGACTGAAGCTCCGCCTCGGTGGCCGCCCGGTGTACATAGGTCTCGGGGAGAAAGGGGCCGAGGCGGCGCGGAGTGCCAGCGAGCTCGCGCAGAACGGGCTCGGCCTGCGCACGGGCGGCGGCCGCCACCTGCTCCCAATCCACGCTGATCGGCCGGCCATGGACCACCACAGGGTCAGCCGGAGTGGGCAGCGCTGCGGGCCGGAGCATACCAGCGCCGACCGTATCGGCCACCTGCACCGCAGCCACACGGAGCTCGTCGCGCATGGCGGCGGCGCTGGACGGCCGATCCTCGCGGCGCAGGGCCAGGGCCCGGCCTAGCAGTGCGCTGAGCTCACGGGGAACCCCGGGGAGGAGCTCGTGGGCAGGGCGCAGCGGATCGGGCTGGCCCGCGAGCAGGGCGTCGGCGCGGATGGGCGCGCTGGCTGGCGCGGTGTCGGTGAGCAGGTGGTAGAGGGTAGCGGCGAGGGCGTAGAGGTCGGAGCGGGGCTCGGTGCCGCTGCCATCGATCTGCGCGAGCGGCGCGTACTGGAGCGTGTAGCCGAAGAAGCTCTGGGGCTGGCCCACGCCCTTGGCGAGCCCGAAATCGAGCAGCACGATCTGGCCCTCGGGGGTGAGCTTCAGGTTCTGGGGCTTGATATCGCGGTGGAGCACCGGCGGCTGGCGCGTGTGGAGGTAGTCAAGCGCGGCCAGGAGCTGGTCGGCCCAGGTGACGATCTCATCGACGGGGAAGGGCGCGGCGCGGCGAGCCTGGAGAGCGGCAAGATCGGCGCCACTGAAGAACTCCATCACCAGGAAGCGCCCACCACCGTCACGGAAGTAGTCGATCACCTTGGGGAGGGCCGGGTGGCGCAGGGCGGCAAGGATCTGGGCCTCGCGCTCGAAGGCCTCGGCATTCTCCTCGGCGCTGCCGATCATCTGTTTGAGGGCCACCGTGTTCCGCAGGCGTCGGTCGATCGCCTCGTAGACGGCGCCCATGCCGCCACGTCCAACCAGGCGCACGATCTGGTAGCGCTGGAACAGCAGAGATCCGGGCTCGAGCATGGTGTCACCACGGGGGCATGGCGTCGCTGCGGCGTATTGTAGCAGATCGCCGCGAAGGGCGGCGGTGCGGTACAATGGAGCTATGAGCACCCATGAGGAGAGCCCGCCGGCACGGCTGGTGGCGCTGAGCGATGAGGTGGAGCCGGCGGAGCTGGCCCTAAGCGGGGCCGAGCATACTGTGGGCCGCGCGCCCGGCTGCGATATCGTGGTGCGCCGGCAGACCGTTTCGCGTCTGCACGCGCGCATTCTCCGCGAAGGCCCGCGCTATGTCCTCTATGACGTAGGCAGCGCCAATGGCACCTTTGTGAATGGCCAGCGCCTCACCGCGCCCCACCTGCTCGGCCACCGCGATACGATCGGCCTCGGCGCCGCCGGCGATCTGCTACGCTTTATCGACCCGGACCCGACAGTGGTGCCGAGCTCGCGCCTGCGCTTCGACGAGCGGACGCAGAGCTTTTCTCTCGCTGGCCAGCTCCTGGATCTCACGCCGGCCCAGCATCGCCTGCTGCTGCACCTCTATCGCCACCTCGGGGCACTCTGCACCCGCGAGGCATGTGCCGCCGCCATCTGGGGCCGCGATTACGACCCGGGGCTCGACGCCGAGGCCCTCGATCGGGCGGTGAGCAACCTGCGGGCAGCCCTGCGCCGCGCCGATCCAACCGCCGAGCTCATCCAGACTCGCCGCGGGTTGGGGTATACGCTGCTGCCCGCTAGCGAAGCGCAGCGCGAGTGAGCGCAGCGGCGCGCCGATTGCCTCTGCGCATCCGAGCTCGCTTGAGGCCGGGCAGCGCACGTGCGCGGAAGGCACTTGAGCGTGGCCCGTTGTGAGGTAGGCTCCTCTCCCACACGGGCGAGAGCGCCACTGCTTCCGCCCCGCCTGCGTGGGGGCGCCCTCCGGAGCGGGTATCACGAGCGGCCGGCGCGTCTGGTTGGCAACACGGTCGATGGCACTGGGACGCGCGTAGCCATCACCCCCGTTCTCTGCTCGCTCCGGGGGCGAAGGAGCGCAGCCCGTCAGGACGGGGCAATCGGCCAATCGCACACCCGATCTGTCCGCCCCTGAAACAGTGGCCACAAGGAGGCGAACTCAGCCCTCGACGCCTGCATCAGCGCCGTAGAGCCGGATGAGCCCTGCCGCTGTCTTGCGGAATAACGCGACCAGTTCGGGCGGCTCGTGCACCAGGCAGGCGTCGCCGTAGCGCAACAGGATCTGGCGCGTCTGCCAGAGGTTCGTCACCATTGCCGTCACCGTGGCGCTACCGTCGTCGTGGTAGACGATCGTCGTATCGGGGAAGTAGCTCGCCACGTCGCGGCGCCGCGCCACCCGGGCCACCAGCGTGTAGCGCAGCCGGAAGCGTGGCACGGGGATGCGCTCCGGCGGCAGCACTGTCGGCAGCACCTCGACGCTCCCCGCCACGATCCGGTCGAGCCGGTAGTCGATCACGGCGTAGATGCTCTCCCCGCCCGGTGGTGTCACGTCCAGCAGGGTTGCGTCCAGGTAGCCGTGGCCCTCCGGGCGGAAGGTGATCCCGTAGGGCGCCACGCGGTGGCGCCGCGGTGTATCGTCGTCGAAGCTGCTCAGGTAGTCGAAGGCCAGTTCGCGCCGCTGCTCACAGGCCGCCTTCACTAGCGCCAGCACCTGCGGGTCGAGCCGCCCACCGCCCGCGCCCACCCGTAGCTGCAGGGCGCTGCGCCTGCGGCGCAACCGGGCCTGGCGGGCCGGCGGCAGCAGCAGCAGCACCCGCTCCAGCAGCGCGCGCACATTGGCGTGATCGGGCAGCCCGCCGCCGGCTGGAAAGCTCGCCTCCAGAAAGGCCAGCGCCTCCATGCACGAGTCGGGTAAGTCGAGCAGCGCCAGCTCACCCAGGTCTACGAGGGCGTACCGCCGCGTGCGCCGGTCGTAGCTGATCCCACAGCCGTACTCGCCCTTGAGCGCATCGAAGTCGTGCTTCAGCGCGGCGGTGGCCGCCTCGGGGTAGCCTTGCTCGCCAAGTTCGGCGTTGATGGCGGCGATAAGCTCGGCGGAGGTGGCCGGGCCACGGAGCAGGGTGCGCACCAGCAGCAGGCGCCGCCGAAAGGTGAGCCAGGAGCTGCGCTTGGTCCCGCCGCCGGGGTTACTCATGGGTCTGCTCGTGCTGGAGCTGATAGATACTCCATAGGATAGCACGAGCCTCAAACGAGGTGCGGGCCATGGCGAGGGCCGGGGCGGCCTGGAGCACGAGTATCTCGAGGGCGAGGGCCTCCAGGGCCCAGCCATACTGGGTGTTGGCCTCCTGAGCCAGTGGCAGCCAGCCCTCCAGCAGTCGCTGGCGTTCGATGGCACCCGGCTCAGCGGGAGCCATCGGTGCCTCCAGGCCCAAGCGCCGGTTCACAGGCGAGCCGGGTGCGGCTCCCACGCAGGCATGGGGCGGCGCGCTCCATGCCGGGGCACGTGTCGCGCCTGGCGCTCCGGGCCGCGCCACGCGAGCCGAGGGCGTGGCCCGCAGGGGCGCCTTCGGCACATCCGCAGGGGCGCCGGGCCGTAGGTGGATCGAGCTGGCTGGCGCGAAGGGCGAGCAGGCAGATCTGCTGGCGGGCGCCGAGGGGGCCAGGGGCGCGCCATGCTGGGATGGCACGCAGCGTGGCGCGCTCCATCGTCGAGCTCCTCAGAGGCGTGGAGCAGCGGGCTCCACGCCCCCGACCTGTGACGGCTACTGCCGGGCCAGGCTGACAATTGCCGGCGTGCGATCGAACATCCAGAAGGCGAGGGGAAGACCAAGCCCCAGCGAGAAGCCGACGATGCCCCAGGCAGCGCCGAGCCAGACACCGCTGAGCCACCAGCCGACGAGCAGGAAGTAGAGCGCTCGCAGCCAGAAGGGGTGCTGGGCCACCTGGCCCTGGCTGACTACCACCACGCCGCCCTGGCTCGAGACGTGGGTCTGCGTGCGAACCGGCTTGAGGGTCATCACCTGGGGAATGCGGTTGAGCATGAGTAGGCCAAGGGGCAGGCCGATGATGCTCACGAGCAGCAACCAGGCGACTCCGGTCCAGATGGCGCCGAGCCAGATGCCGACGAAGCAGAAGTAGAGAGCGCGCACAAGGCAACCCGGCCCGGCAGTCTGGGCGGCAACCACGACGACGGGGCTGGGCGCCGGCGCAACAGGCGGCGCGTGAACGGTCACGTTGATGGTCTGGGCGAGGGCTGGCGCAGGTGCTACAGCCGCGGCTGGGGCCGGCACAGAGGCGGCCTCGGCCGTGGCCAGGGGCGCGGCTGAGGCGGGAGAGAGCGCCGCGCCGCAGCCGGTGCAGAAGCGGGCGTCGTTGGGGTTGAGATGATCGCAGCCGGTGCAACGCATGGATGGGGCTCCTTCAAGCTCGTATCGGTGGTACCACTGCGATGAGTGTATCCACGAGGGCGCGCGCAAATGCGCCCGAATGGAACACCACCCCGGCACCATCCCTCACGCTTGACGAGGCTCTACCGGCAGCGTACACTGAGGCGCGTCCCCGGGATTCACGGTGGCGCCGGCTCGCCCAGCGTGGGTGCTATCGCGGGAAAGGGCACGGCTGATCCGGGCCTCCGGCCACTCGGCGCGCAGCCATCCTTCAATGCGGTGGCGCGGCGCCGGGCACAGCGACGGTGTGCGGTCACCGACGTGGAAAGGCAATGCTGTTGGACCCGGGTGAGATTCTGCAAGCCGCTGCGGCGCACCTCTGGCTTCCGCGGCCACGGCCCCTGCTGCTGTATACCCCTCAGCCGCTGCTCATTGCGCGGGAGCTGCCCGCCCCGGCACCATCCCACGTACCGCGCCGCCCTGCGGATCGGCGGGCGCCGCCTCTCGGGCACCGGGTACGGCTCCTCCCACCGAAGCTCGATCTCGAGGCCTTCCAGCCGATCGCGCTTCCCGGAGCCTCCCATGCGCTCGCGTCACCGCCTCGCGCCCAACCGTCGGTTGGCCGCACCACACTGCTCGAGGCGCTGAGTGAACGGGAGCTTGAGCTGCTGCGGGCGCTGGCGCAGGGCTACAGCAACCGCGAGCTGGCGGAACTGCTGGGGATCAGCGCAGGCACTGTGCGCTGGCACCTCACCAACATCTACGGCAAGCTCGGCGTTCAGCGCCGTACCCAGGCCATCGCCAGGGCTCGAGCGCTCCGGCTGATCGAAGTGTTGCCCGGCTCAACCTGATCTTCGTCAGGTCACAGCGTCGCCGTCTGCTGCTAGGCTTGCCCGGTGGCAAGCGTTAGAGCAGATGGAGGCGGTATGCTGGGGCTACGAGGATTCGTGCGCACACCCGGCGCGCGGATGTTCCTGCTGGTGTGGGCTGGCCAGGTCGTCTCGCTCGTGGGCTCGGGGTTGACGCAGTTCGCGCTCGGGGTGTGGGTGTTCACCGTAACG
>SFCB01000027.1 GCA_004367505.1 Chloroflexi bacterium OHK40
CAGCCGTGCGCCACGCAGCGGAGCACGCTCCCTGCGTACGACTTGCATGCATTAGGCACGCCGCCAGCGTTCGTCCTGAGCCAGGATCAAACTCTGCGTGATATCGTGGAGCTCTGGCGTTCGCCACTCTCCACCTCTGACGTGGACCGCTGTCTTGCTACCGTTCTCTGGTTGTGAAGGTGCACACTGGAAACGAGCCGGGAAAACAAAACCAGGAAGCCTCAGTGTTGTGCTGAACCTTCCTGGCGACGTCTCTGATAGTGCTATCAGCGCGGTTCGCTCGGATTGTTTCCCTACTTGTTTGGTCTACCTCGCGTTCCCGCGAGTGAGACGCCGTTCGTTCCAGCGCGCGTAGTATAGCACTGCCCTTCGAGCTTGTCAACTCTTGATTAAGCCGGTGTTATATCGCTTTCTGACGCGCTAAAACGCGATCGCTTCGCCTGACTCACGCCCGGCGTTTTCGAGCAATTTGTGGGACTTCTGGCCACTCCCTGATAGTACTTCGGTCGGTCCGTCGTCGCATAGGGGACGTCCCTACTATTTACGGCGCCAGCTCGGAAAGCTCGGCCCAGCGGCTGAAGCTCGCCTCGATCCCTTGCTCGATCCGGGCAAGCTCGTCGGCGAGCGCCGCGTAGCGCGTGTAGTCCGTAGCCGGGGCATTCAGTGCCGCAACAACCCGCTCTCGCTCGGCCTCGAGCTCGGTGATGCGCTGCTCAAGCTGCTCAAGCTCTCGCCGCTCTCTGGTGCTGAGCTTGCGCGGTCCCGTTGATGGTGCCGCCACTGCTGCTCGGGCGTGCTCGCGTGGCTTGGGGAGCGCTGGCGCCTCGATGGGCCGGTAGGCCAGATAGGTGCTATAGCCGCCGGGGTACTCCACCACGCGCCCGTCGCCGCTGAAGGCGAGCGTTCGCTGTGCCACCCGGTCGAGGAAGTAGCGATCGTGTGATACGGCGATCACCGCGCCCTGAAAGTCGTCCAGGTAGTCTTCGAGCACGGTCAGTGTTTGCAGGTCGAGATCATTGGTGGGCTCATCAAGCAGTAGCAGGTTAGGGGCCTCGATCAGCTGGCGGAGGAGATAGAGCCGGCGCCGTTCGCCGCCGGAGAGGGTGGCAATGGTGGCCCACTGCTGATCCTGGGTGAAGAGAAAGCGCTCCAGCATCTGTGTGGCGGCTACGAGCGCTCCCTCGCGCCCGCGGATCAGCTCGGCGGCCTCGCGGATATAGTCGATGACCCGCTGGCTCTCCTCCAGCCCTGCTGCCTCCTGATCGTAGTAGGCGAGGTGTACGGTTGCACCGCGCACAACCTCACCGGCGTCGGGCTGTACCCGGCCAGCAATCAGGTTGAGCAAGGTCGATTTGCCGCTGCCGTTGGGGCCGATAATGCCAACCCGGTCGTGAGGGTGGATCTCAAGGTTGAGGCCAGCGATCACCTGGCGGTTGCCATAAGCCTTGCTGACGGCCTTGAGTTCGAGTACGCGCTTGCCGAGGCGGCGACCGGCGGCCACGTCGATCGCGACGCTCCCCTGGGCCGCTGCCGGGCGCTGCTCGATCAGGGCGTGGACGCGCTCAACATGGGCTTTCTGCTTGGTGGTGCGGGCTCGCGCGCCCCGGCGAAGCCAGGCCAGTTCTTTGCGCAGCAGGTTCTGGCGAGCCTCTTCGGCGGCGGCCTCGTGGGCCAGCCGCTCGGCCTTCTGTTCGAGAAAGCGCTCGTAGTTGCCCTGGTAGCCGAACACCTGCCCCCGATCGAGCTCAAGGGTGCGCCCGATCAGCCGATCGAGGAAGTACCGATCGTGGGTGACGAGAAGCAACGCGCAGGGGGTGCGCGCAAGGTAGTCTTCGAGCCAGGCGACCGTGTCGGTGTCGATATGGTTGGTCGGCTCGTCCAGGATGAGCAGGTCCGGGCGATCGACGAGGGCGCGGGCCATGGCGGTGCGCTTGCGCTGGCCGCCCGAGAGGGTGCCGACGCGGGCATGGCTGAGGGTGGCAAGCCCGAGTTCATCGATTATGCTGCGGGCAGCGGCCTCGGCTTCCCAGCCGCCGAGGGCGTCCATCTGTGGGGTGAGGGCGCTCAGCCGCTCAAGCAGGGTGGGGTCGTCGGGCTGGGCGGCGAGGGCGGCACTGAGCTGCTCGTAGCTGCGCAGCAGGCGCATAGTAGGTGTATCGCCGGCGAAAACCGCCTCGATCACCGTGAGCTCCGGGTCCAGCGGGGGGTCTTGCGGCAGGTAGGCAACGTGGATCCCACTGGCGAAGACCACGCGGCCAGTGTCGGGGGGTTCGATGCCGGCGGCGATGCGCAGGAGGGAGCTCTTGCCGCTGCCGTTGACGCCGATCAGACCGAGGCGCTCACCGCGCTGCAAGCCGAAGGTGACATCGCGGAAGAGCGGGCGGGTGCCGTACTGCTTGCTCACCGCTTCGAGCGAGAGGATCGTCATAGGGCATTCGGAGCCGGGGTGGCTACTCGACCACCTCGCGGGTAAAGATGGCGCGATACTCGGTGCCAGCACGCTCAGCCACGACGGTCAGCTCCCAGGTGCCGAGCATGGTGAGGGCCGTGCGAATCCGGTAGCGTCCCTGGCCGAGGGGCTCGGCCTCGGGGCGATTGGTGCCCATGGGCATGGCTGGCATCGTCAGGTCGAGATAGACCGTTGCAGCGTCGATCGGTTGGCCCTGGGCATCGTGCAGGGTGACGATCAGTTCCTGGGTGGCGTTGAGTTTCGCGGGCTCAGGGGCCTCCAGGCCGATCGTGAGTCCGTCGACCAGCTGTTCCTGGCGCACGGTGGCGGGGGCAGCGCAGCCCGCGAACAGCATAAAGAGGACGAGCATGGGCCAGCGAGCGAGTGGGTGGAACATCTTTAGAGCACAATCCGGCGCTCAGCGATCAGCTTATTGCGCAGCTTACGGTAGAGGTCGTCGTAGTTGAGTCGGCCCATAGTGATCTCGTACTTATAGGCCTGAAGCATGCGATGGATCTCGGCATCGAGGCGCTCTTCGACCATGAGCTCATCCGTCATAATCTGGCTGATCGCCAGGCGGAGCTGGCTGTCGTCGCCACGGAAGAGCACGCCATCCACGTCGGCGAGCGCATCGACGAGGGCAGCGGAGAGGGCCTCGATCTTATCGGGGGAGAGTTTCATCGTACCTCCTCAGGATGTGCCCGCAAGGCCGCGCGAAGGGCGTGGAGCTCTGCGATCCGGGGGGCGGGGAGGGGCCGGATAGGCCCGATCTGGTATGCCGCGTGCAGGATGCGGGCGCAGTGCTCGAGTTGCTCCATGCGGAAATAGGCGGCGGTAGGCGTCTCGGCGAGCGTGATCGCGCCGTGGTGCGAAAGCAGGATCGTCTCGTGCTGGGCGAGGAGCGGATCGACGGCCTGGCCCATCTCGGCCGTACCGGTGCGGGCGTAGGGGGCGGTTGGCACAGGGCCGAGGGCGAGCAGGGCCTCCGGGAGCAGGGGCTGCTCCATGCTCACGCCCGCAAGCGTCAGGGCGACGGCGGTAGGCGGGTGGGCGTGGACGCAGGCCTGGATGTCGGCGCGGCGGCGGTAGACATGCAGGTGCAGCAGTTGCTCGCTGGACGGGCGGCGACCGGGGGCCGCGCGGAGCGTCCGTCCCTCAGCGTCCACCACGACGAGATCCTCGGGGGTCAACTCCCCTTTGCAGAGCCCGGCAGGGGTGATCAGGATGGTTCCATCCGGCAGGCGCGCCGAAACATTGCCATCGCCGGCGGCGATGAGGCCGCGCTGGTAGAGGCGACTGCCAACCTGAACGATTTCGGCCCGCAGCGCGAGCTCAACGGGGGCGATGTGTGGCATAGATGCGGACCCTTCGCGATCTCTTCGGGCACCCGGGGAGCCCGATCGACGTGACGGCTTTGGACGGCTGTGGACGCACTATAGCGCTTCAACGCCGTTGGGGAGGGGTGAGGGCCGTTGCGTTGATAGCGTGGGTGCGGGATGGACAGATCCACCTGCGCTTCAGCAAGGGTGCCGCGAAACGGCGATAGGGGACAGGTCTGCCACAAGCGCACGCCGCGCGCGTCACCAGACGCTAAAGCCATCGCGAACTTTGACTTACGGCCTGACCTGGCGGCGCTGCATGGAGCTGCGCAGTTGCCGGGCGAGGAGCATGGCGAACAGACACCAGCCGAGCCAGGCGAAGAGGGCACGGCTGAAGCGGGCGAGCAGGAGGAAGCCGAAGATGAGCCCCCGTGACAGGCCGACGGCGGCACGCATCCAGGGTTGCACTACGGGCTCGATACTCCAGTCGAGCGCTGCGATCCGGGTGAGCAGCCCGCGCTCGACACATCCTTCGAGGGTTGCTATATAGATGACATCAGCGTGATGGGCTGCCAGGAGCAAGTCCCGCTCGAACGCCTCCCACGGGAGTGGCCGGGCGCCGACGTGTGCGCCGACGGGGCCGATGCCCACACCGTCGGCGTCGGGGCCATAGCTTCGCACCAGCGCCCCGCCGAGATCACCGGGTGGGAGGGGGAAGGCAGCGCGGGCATAGCAGAGGAGCACCTCAAGATCGGCCGGCACATCAACGATATCGAGGGCTCGCTGGGCCAGGCTACTACCGGCGCGTCGGTCGTCGGCGATAATGGGTAGCTGGTAGCTATGCACTTCATAGCCATCGTGGTGCATCTCGCCGATCAGCTCGGCGTAGGCGGTACGGGCGGCGGCGAAGAGCACGTTGGTGCGAGCCTGCCACAGGCGCCGCATGAGGTGCTGGGGCCCCCAGCGTTGGAGGCGCCCGACGAGCGCGAGGGGTGGCTGGATGTCGAGACCAATCGCCTGGATGCGCAGGCCATGGCCGACCGCCCAGGCGCGTAGCGCCCGGTAGCGCTCGATCGCCTGGGGGTAGTTCTGAAGGTTGAGCCAGGTACCCTCTGCCGGCGCGAGCAACATCCACGCCACCACCGGAATGGCGTGGTGGTTGAGGATCCGCACCGCTCCGGCGGTCGAGTCGTCCAGGTGGTGGGTTGCCAGGGCCACACCGTGACCACCGGCCACCAGCATCGCGATGGTGGCCTGGTCGCTGAGGAGCGCGTGGAGGCGGGGCCCGGCGAGCTCGCAGAAGAAGATCAGTTGGGGCCGCCCGAAGCCCGCCGGGACTGGCTCAGTTGTGGAGCTGGCAGCTTGCACGGCGCAGGATGTACCATGGGATATGGCCGATCGAAGCCATCCCATTATACACCGCTACCCACCACAGCTCTGGGAGTTACGCGAGGCCGTAGCAGTACTGCCGTTGAGACTCCAGACTAGCCGGCTGCCATCGAAGGACACGCTGAAGGCCGCGTTCGGGTAGTAGGAGCTTCGGCCAACCGGGAAGGTGGTTGGCTGGCCCCGGTTGGCTGGCTCCGGGGAGAAGTTGTTCTGCTCACCCACCTCGATCACCACCGGTACGCTCGCGGTGTTGCGGAAGCCAAAGTAGGCGACATAGGAGCCGTCATCGAGCCGGGCCACACACTCGAGGATGGGTCGCACCACGTTGGTCAACTCGCTGGTGGCGGTGGGCTCGGGCGTACTGGCGGCGGTGGGCTCGGGCGTACTGGTGGCAGTGGGCCGTGGCGTATGCGTCGGCTCGGGCGTACTAGTGGCGGTAGGCTCAGGCGTATCCGTCACGGTAGGCTCGGGCGTACTGGTGGCGGTAGGCTCAGGCGTATCCGTCACGGTAGGCTCGGGCGTACTGGTGGCGGTGGGCCGAGGTGTATGCGTCGGCTCAGGCGTACTGGTGGCCGTAGGCGTACTTGTCGGCGCGGGTGTACTCGTCGCAACTGGCGTCCGCGTTGCGGTGGGCAGCGCGGTGCTGCTCGGCTCAACGATCACCGTGGGGGTACTGGTGGGCCCGGCGGTGGGCGCATCGATCACCGGCAGCGAGGTCGCCGAGGGCAAGGCGGTGCTGGTGGGCCGCGGGCGGGCGAGTGGCGTGCGAGTAGGCGGAGCGACCGCCTGCGTCGGCTGCGGCGTGCTGCTCGGCGCCGCCGTGGTGCGCTCGGGAGTCGGCGTGCGCGTGAGCGTTGGCGAGGGAGTGGCCGTCTCATCGCCGGTGGCGGGTGCCGGAGGCGCCTCCTCCAACGCGCTGTTGGGCGCGCTGATGGGCGTAGCGACCCCGCCGGCGGCGGGGGCCGTGCTAGCCGCGACAGGCTTTGCCGTGGCGGTAGGCGTCTCGGCCAGGCCAACGGGCTCGGGTGTTGCGTTGATCACCGGCACGATGGATGCCGGGTCTGGCTCAACGGTAGGCAGGACCTCGCGGAGATCGGCGACCTCTGCAGCGGCGCTCTGGACGATCGTCGATGTTGGCGCACCAGCAGGGGCCGCGCTGCGGAGGTTGTCCTCGGCGCGGATGAGCAGCCGATCGAGACGGTCAACCGTCCGGTCACGAACGGTCGGGCTCGTATCGGGTAGGGTGCGGAGCACATCGCGCACCTGCGCATTGAGGCGCTCGACCGTATCCATCATCGCGCCGCTGCTCAACTGGCCGCGCTGAGCGAGGACCGCAATCTCCTCAACGCGGCGCTCGACGCTCGAAGCAACCAGTTCGGCGCGGCGATCGGGATTTCTGGCGAGGGAGATGCGGGTTTGCTCTGAGATGAGCTTCCAGGCGTAGAGATAATCGCCGGGGATACTGCGAGCCGCCGTGGCATCCACGGTATAGAAGGTCATGAAGAAGATGATCACGGCACTGAGGGCTGCGCTGGCGAGTCGTGGAGCCCCACCGCCAAAGATACGGCGAAGGAAAGCCCCGAGGTGGCCAGACAGACCCTTACGGCGGCCATAGCTGGCGCGGGCATAGGCCTCGATCTCCTGGCGGCCGGAGGAGAGCCACTGCTCGAGGGATGGCGGCAGCGATGCCCTCGCCTGCCGCTGGATTGCGGCGGCGGTGCGGAGCATGGGCTCAAGATCGGCCGCGTGCTCAGGGTAGGCACGCAGGCACTCTTCGATACTGGCGCCGGCCCGGAGGCGTGCAAGCGCCTCATCGAGCACCTGTGACAGATCGGGGCGCACTGCGTTAATCTCCCACCGGCGCTTCGACAGGCGCCGGACGTTCAGCGAGGAGGAAGGCGGAGCCGAGTTCGTGCTCGCGCAGCGGGGGTGACACCGGGAGCCGCCCGTTGGTGCCGCCCGCGAGCGCCGGTTCCTCAGCCTCACGGTTCAAGATCCGCTGCAGGCTCTGCAGCGCGCGGTGCTGGATGGCCTTAATCGCACCCTCGCTCCGGCGGAGCAGGCCGGCGATCTCGCTATTGCTCAGATCGGCAAAGAAGCGCAGCGCCAGCACCTGCTGCTGGTCGCGGGTGAGCTGCGTCAGGGCTTGTTGCAAGGCAACCCGCTCGGTGATGACACGCGCATCATCCTGGCTCCGCTGATCGATGAGCTCGTCGCGGGTGTCAAAGGGCGTGGCGACCACGCGACGGCGGCGCTGGTGGCTGTGAAGCACATTGGCGGCAATGGTATAGAGCCAGCCGAGGAAAGACTTCTCATCACGATACTCGAAGCGCGCGATCCCGCCGATGATCTTGATGAATACCTCCTGGGTCAGATCCTGGGCAAGTTCGTGCTCGGCGACGCGGAGATAGAGATAGCGCAGAACCATCGCCGCGTAGCGATCGTACAGTTCGCTGATCGCGGTTGGGTCGCGCGTTTGGGCGCGCTGGATAAGCTGGTGCAGATCCTCCAATGGGCGCATACCGTGCTCTGCGGGCTGCGGCGGAGCGGTCCTCTTGAAACCACGCTTCTCGTTCGGCACCGCATAGATGCGACACGTTGCGTCCGTGCGCATAGGACCGAACGCTGATGATGGTTCTTGTTAGCTCCGGGCAGCGCCTTTGCGTTCCGGTATCGCTCTGCGGCGCTGCCCGGGCTCTCCGTAGTGTGGCAGCCAGCATGGGAAGCTGGTCGCGATGTATCTGCTGGGCATGAGGTATGAACGTAGGTGGCAGATACCTTCGCATTATAGCGGGCTGGCTCGCTCGACGTAAGGCCAGATCGGCCTTCGTAGCTTACAGTTGCGTCATCTACGGGCTCAGGCTATACTCACGGCGGCGGCATGGCCGTGTTGGAATTAGGAACGACACACGAGGAACGGGACGCGGTCCATGAAGATTGCGATCATCGGCCTGGCCAACAGTGGGAAGACGACGGTCTTCAACGCGCTGACGCGCGGGAGCGCGGAGACAGCGGCGTATTCGTCGGGCCAGATGGAACCGAATCTGGCGACGGTCAAGGTGCCTGACGAGCGGCTGGAGGTGCTGGCTGGCATATTCAAGCCCCGGAAGGTGACCTACGCCGACGTGCAGTATGTTGATGTTGCGGGGCTGAGCGGAGGCGGACGCCAGGGCGCGGGGTTGCCTGCCGCGTTGCTGAACTATCTTGGCAGCGCCGACGCGCTGCTCCACGTGGTGCGGGCCTTTGAGGACGCGAGCGTGCCACACCCTGAGGGCAGCGTCGACGTGGTACGGGATATTCAGGCAGTTGATCTTGAGCTAGCCTTCTCGGACCTGGCGATCATCGAGCGGCGCCTGAATCGCCTGAGCGCAGAGATTCCCAAGATGGCGGGCAAGGATCGGGAGTTGCGGATCGCCGAGCGCGATCTGCTCCAGCGCTTGCAGGCCGCTCTGGAACTGGAGCAGCCCATCCGCAGTCTGGAGCTAAGCGACGAGGAGGAGCGGCTGATCCGTGGCTACCAGTTCCTCACCGCCAAGCCGCTGCTGCTGGTGCCAAACATCGGCGAGGCGCAGCTCCAGGCCCCCCCGACGATCGACTACCCCCACGCCAGGAGCGCTGTGGTGCCCCTCTGCGGGAAGATCGAGGCCGAGTTGGCCCAGCTGGACGACGCGGATGCGCGGAGCTTCATGGACGACCTGGGCATCGCGCAGCCGGCCCGCGAGCTCGTCATCCGGCGGAGCTACGAGTTGCTCGGCCTGATCAGCTTTCTGACCGCCGGGCCCGACGAGGTGCGGGCCTGGCCGATCCGCCGCAACACGCCGGCGGTGGAGGCGGCAGGCACGATCCACTCCGACATCCAGCGTGGCTTCATCCGGGCCGAGATTGTCGCTTACGATGACCTGGTGGCGGCGGGGGATATGAACGGGGCGAAGAAGCAGGGCGTTGTGCGCATGGAGGGCAAGACCTACCTGGTGCGCGACGGTGATATTTGCCACTTCCTGTTCAATGTGTGATCGCAAACCCGGTTTGATCAGGTGCAAGTGGTGTGCTGGCGGGGAGGTTGCCGGCCCTTCCGTGCCACCCCGGTGAAGCACCGCATCGTGCCGAAGGTGATATGCGCGCGCGCCAAGCCGCCCCACCGGGGCGTCTTGGCCTCGCATGGATCGGTGTGGGGGACTAGGGATTGCGACGGCGCTGTTCCGGCCCGCCGCCAGGTGCCAGGCGCATGCGCTGCAGGGCGCCGCGCAGGTCGCGGGTGAGGCGCTCCTGGAGGGCCTCGTGGTCGGCGAGTTGCTGGACGGTGGCTTCCTCTGCGGCGAGCTCGGCCTCAAGGGCGGCGATCTGGGCATTCAGGGAGCGGCGGCGGTGCTCGAGCGCAAGTTCGCGGCGCTCGAGCTCCTGGCGATGGAGCACGGCCTCGATCTGCTCGCGGGCCTCCTCGGCGAGCCGGGCTGAGCCGGTGAGCACGGTGCCGGCGCCAGTGTAGACCTCAGTGAGCGCCAGGCCTTCCTCGGAGATGATCAGCTCGCGGATCTGGTTGGAGTGGGCGATCCCGCGGGCCTTGAGCACATAGAGGCCTCGGTTGCGCTCACCGTTGGCTTCGAGGTTCCGCAGGAGCAGCCAGGTGTCGATCAGCGACGAGACGTCGACATCGGTCTGCTCAACGCTGTTGCCGCCTGTACTGAGGCTCACGCAGAGGGTGGTAATCTGCGCGGACTTGAGTTGATCGAGGAGCCGTAGGAGCAAGATCGTGACATCGATGGGCTCGCCAGTGCGCTGGAAGCAGGTGATCGGGTCGATCACGACGATGCTCGCGCCGAACGTGTGAACCCTATGCCGGAGCTCAGCCAGGTGGAGCGTGAGGCTGGCGGGTGTGGGACGTGCCCCGATGATCTGGAGTACCCCGGCGTCGAGCCAGGGCCGCAGGCGAATGCCGACCCCCTGGAGGTTGCGGATGATCTGGGCCGGAGCTTCCTCAAAGGTGAAGTACAGCGCGCGCTCACCGCGCTCGCAGGCAGCAGCCACAAAGGCGGCGGCCATGCTCGTTTTCCCGGTGCCGGGTGTGCCCGAGAGTAGAATGCTGGAGCCCCGATAGTAGCCCTGGCCACCGAGCATCTCGTCGAGCTGCGGAATCCCCGTGGAGATGCGGTCGTCCGACACGCGGTAATTCAGATCGATTGCGGTGAGCGGATCGATGTCGAGGCCGTGAGCGCTGAAGAAGAGTGGGTACTCGGCGGTCGTGTGGGTGAAGCCACGGTACTTGACCACTCGTGCCCGGCGCACGGCATTCTGGCTGGTGAGCCGGTAGTCCAGTGCGACGACGCAATCGGCGAGGTGCTCGGCGAGCCCGAGTCGGGTGAGGCTCCGCTCGCCACGTTCGGCGGTGGCGAGGGTGGTGACGCGGCGCTGGCGCAGCCAGTCGATCAGGTGGTGGAGCCAGGCGCGCGGCGCGCTGGGGTCGCCAAAGCGCGCGAGCAGGGTGTCGAGTGGGTCGAGGATGAGGCGCCGGGCGGCGCTGGTCTCGAGCAGGCGCTCTAGATAGCTCAGCAGTTGCTCGATGGGCCGGGACCCGGATGCAGTGGTAGCGGGCAGCTCGGGCGGAAGTGGGGCGAAGGTGAGGAGGCCAGCGTGCTCCAGTGCAAAGGGATCGACGCCGTAGGTTGTCACCGCGTGACGCAGGTGATCCGGGGGCTGATCGGCGGCGATGAAGAGCCCTGGCTCGGCGTGGATGCGGGCACCGTGGAGGACGAAGGCCAGGCCACAGAGCGTTTTGCCGCTGCCGGCACTCCCGCAGACGAGGGTCATGCTGCCGGCGGGGAACCCACCACCAGTGATCTGGTCGAGGCCCTGGATGCCGCTGGGCACCCTGGTTAGGGTGGGTGCGGGCGGAGGGATGGGTGTACTGCTCATTGATGCGCCTCCATGGGAGTCACGTGGAGCGAGGTCACGGCGAGCCGTCGCTGAGGCGCCCTCCCGGGCACAGGTCCGTCCGGTGGTGCGGTTTCCAGGGCGGTCCGTATCTGCATGTTCGCGGGACGACCAGGTATCCCGGAGAGCGAAGGATCGCCGATCACGGGCAGCCAGGGCCAGCACCGCGAGGAAGGAACCGGAGAACCGTACGCCGATGACATTCTGACCTGCTCTCGCCCCCCATCGACGGCTCAACCCGTCCGTACCTTAGCCCAGGAGCTCGGCGCGCGCGTGGTCAGGGTCGATCAGGGTGGCGGGGCCTGCAACCCGCCCGCGCACATACTCGAGGCCGAGCGTGTCTACGGCTGCGGCCACGGCCGCCTCGTACTCGCGGTGGGTGATCAGCACCACGGTGGGGCCGGTGTCGGTACTGGCATAAACGGGCACGCCACGCGCGCGGAGGGTATCGCACATCCGAAAGATTGTGATATTTTCCGGTTCCCAGCCGATGATGCGTTGCTCGCGGGAGCCGGACATGGTGACGCCATGAAGGCGCATGCTGTCGAGCTCGGCGAGCTGGCCGATCACGCGCCAGTCGCCACGGCGAGCGGCGTCGAGGCACTCGAGGATCTCATCGCCGCGGCTGAGCATCCACGCCTTGAAGAAGCTTGAACGGGGGGCATCGTGGTGGGCTTGCTCGGTCTTGAGGCCCACTCGCGAGTCGATTGGCACGGTGATGAGGCGCAGATCGTCGAGCTGGCCCTCGCCGTCGAGGCGCACGGCGAAGCTGTCCTCGTGGGCGAGGCCGGGGTAGGCGAGCCAGAGGGCGAGGCCGCCGGCCGCAGCGCGGCACCCCGAACCCGCGAGGAGGCGGGCGAGGCAGCTGAGGAAGCGAGGATGGGCGGCGAGGTCCGGGCCGAAGAGCGCACCGGCGGCGGCGGCGGCGAGGGCGGCGGCGCCGGAGGCGCTGGTGCCCAGGCCCTTGCCGGTGATGCGTGTCTTGAGCACGTTGCGGGTGGTCACACGGGCGGCGGCGCGCACGCCGGCGAGATCGCGGAGCGCATCGAGGATCTGCACGATGCGCTCGAGCTCGCGTCCGCCGGCTGGTGCCCCGCCGATCGTGGCCGTATCGGCGGCCAGGTAGGGGTCGAACTCAACCAGGGTAACGGTGTGGGCGGCGTCGTTGTTAAGGGAGATGCTGGGTAAAAAGGCGATGCGGCGGGCCCAATCGGCAAGGCCGTGATACTTGAGCACCCCCTGCATGGGGTAGGCGCGGGCAGCCGCGATGCCCCGCTCATTGGGTTCGGGCGTGGTAGCGGGGTAGGGGGGGACCAGCATCCCGTGTCGGGCCAGGGCGTCGAGGATGCGGGTATGGGCCTCGCGCATCGCGGGGATGGTGTCTTCGAAGCCGGGGGGGATGGTTGTCATAAGAATCAGATCCGGTGGTGATACGCAGGCGCGTTAGCGGCGCTCGTAGTTGGGGGCCTCCTTGGTGATGGTGACATCGTGGGGATGGCTCTCGATCTGGCCAGCCATGGTCACGCGGATGAGGCGCGCCTCGCGCCGGAGCGTCGCGATGTCGGGGGCGCCGACGTAGCCCATCCCGGCGCGGAGGCCACCGACGAGCTGGAAGACGGTATCGCTGAGGGCGCCCTTGAAGGGGACCATCCCCTCGATGCCTTCAGCCACGAGCTTGCGGGTCTCGTTCACGTTCGTCTGGAAGTAGCGGTCGCCGCTGCCGCGCGACATCGCGCCGATCGAACCCATACCACGGTACGTCTTGTAGGAGCGCCCCTCGTAGAGGATAGTCTCGCCGGGGCTCTCCTCGGTGCCGGCGAAGAGCGAGCCGATCATCACACTGTGGGCGCCGGCGGCGAGGGCCTTGGGGATGTCGCCGGAGTACTTGATGCCGCCATCGGCGATCACGGGGATGCCGAAGCGCTCGGCGGCGCGGGCGCAGTCGGTAATGGCGGTGATCTGGGGCATGCCCGAGCCACTCACGACGCGGGTGGTGCAGATACTCCCGGGGCCTTGCCCGACCTTCACCGCGTCTACGCCACGTTCGCAGAGGGCCACCGTTGCGGCGGCGGTGCTGACGTTGCCGGCGATCAGCTGGACGGAGGGGAAGGCCTCACGCACCCGGAGCACGGCGTCGAGTACGCCCTGGGCGTGGCCGTGGGCCGTGTCGATGGTGAGGACATCGACACCAGCTCGAACGAGGGCGGCGGCGCGCTCGAGGTAATCGCCGCCAGCGCCGATGGCCGCGCCGACCCGGAGGCGGCCCTGCTCGTCCTTGCAGGCGTTCGGATGCTCGATCTGCTTCATAATGTCCTTGACGGTGATCATGCCGGTGAGCTTGCCCCGGCTGTTCACGACGAGGACCTTCTCGATGCGGTGCTGGTGGAGCTTCTCCTTGGCCTGCTCCAGGGTAGTGCCCTCGGGGACGGTCACCAGGTTCTTGCTCGTCATCAGGTCGCGGATGGGGCGGGTGCGATCGTTCTCGAAGCGCAGGTCGCGGTTGGTAATGATGCCGACCAGGTCGCCCTCGGCGGTGACGATCGGGACGCCGGAGATCTTATACTCGGCCATGAGGTCCAGGGCATCGCCCACGGTGCGGTCGGGGGGCAGGGTGATCGGATCGGTGATCATCCCGCTCTCGGAGCGCTTCACCTTGCGCACCATATCGGCCTGTTGCTCGACCGGCATGTTCTTGTGGATGAAGCCGATCCCGCCCTCGCGGGCCAGGGCGATGGCGAGGCGGTGCTCGGTGACGGTATCCATGGCGGCGCTGACGATGGGGATGTTCATGCGGATCTGGCGGGTGAGCCAGGTGCCCACATCAACCTGCGCTGGCAGCACCTGCGAGTGAGAAGGAATGAGCAGAACGTCGTCGAAGGTGAGCCCCTCGCGGGCGTACTTCTCGTCCCAGTTGATGGTCACGATATCCTCCGAGGTTACGTGCTACGGCTGCAATCAGACAGTGGTGGTGGTGGTGAGATGGGAGTGTGGTGGCAGAAGGGGCCACACGGGCTCTGGAACGGTTGCCGCGATACAAAAAACCCCGCGCGGGCGGGCGCGAGGGCGACAGCGCGGTACGCCTGGCGGGTGCGGCGGGGCGTTCGCGCGGGTAGAGCGCGCGTCGGTTGCTCCACTGGTGGAACATTGCCAGTAACTATACTCCGCAGCGTGAATAGCGTCAACTCATCACGAAAGGCGCGAAGCGCGAAGGGCACAACGGAGGATGTGTCGGAGGTGGCGCAGGGCGTGGCGGCAGCCGCTGCGGGCTGTTGGGCTCAGCGGGGCGCCGAGGGTGAGGTCGGCGGCGGGGATGCTGAGGAGCCAGGCCGCTGGTGTTCGGTCGTAGAGGGTTGCCGTGAGGGCGAGGATTGCGCGCGGGTCGGAGGTGTGGGCGGTGGCGCGGCTGGTCCGTGGGCTGAGTGGGCAGAGGCGGACGGCTCGCGCACGCGGATCGGCGTCGATAAAGATGGCGAGGTCGGCGGTGGCGAGGGTGGCTGCGAGCTCTGGGGTGAGCTGGTGTGCGGCGATGGCCCGGACTCTGTGGGAGGGCCACCGCGCAACGACGGCGGCCACCCGTGGCCCGGCCCTATCGTCGCCCCGGAGGGGTGAGCCGTAGCCGATCACGAGGATGCGACGGTGAACTCGTGACGCCGCGCCCCGGGCCGTAGGCCCTGTGTGAGAGTGCCCCGCCGTCATCGGGTGAGCCGGTGGAGGAGCGCGCCCCCCGGGCCGACGAGCGCGACATCGAGGGCCATCTGGCCGAGGGCGTGGGTCGAGCAACTGAGACAGGGGTCGTAGGCGCGGATGCCCGCCTCAACCCGGTTGAGCAGGCCCTCGTCGAGCTGGTTGCCCCGGAGGTAGCGGCTGGCGATCTGTGCAACGGTGCGGTTCATGGCCAGGTTGTTCTGGCCGGTGGCGATGATCAGGTTGACATATTCGATGAGGCCATTGGGATCAACCCGGTAGTGATGGAAGAGGGTACCGCGAGGCGCCTCGCTCCAGCCCACCGCCTCGCGACAGTTGACTCCGGCCTCGGCGCGGAGGGTCGTGGAGTCCAGTTCGGGATGGGCGAGCAGCTCGCCGATGCGCTCAAGGGCGCCGAGGATCTCGACCAGGCGGGCGTAGTGGTAGAAGAAGCTGGCGGTAACGGGCGCGCCACCCGCGCGCTGGCGCATCTCCAGCAGTTCAGCGTCGGCGAGCGGGGTGCCAAAGCTACGGCAGAGGTTGAGGCGCGCCAGGGGACCCACGCGGTACATCCCGCCCGGGTAGCCATGGGGGCGGTAGTACGGGAACTTCAGGTAGCTCCACGGCTCGCTGGCCTCGGCAATGATTGCCTGGTAGTCGGAGGGACTCACCCCATCGGCCAGGATGCCTCCCTCGTGATCGATCACGCGGAGGGTACCGTCATAATGTTCCCAGGTACCGTCCTCGGCGACGAGCCCCAGGAAGAGGCTCGGGAAGGCGCCGAAGCTCGCAACCTCGTCAGCGTATCGCGAGAGCATGGCCTTGAGCCGGCTGAGGGCGTCGAGGGTGGTGGCCCGGACCTCGGGCAGCCGGGCCGCGAACGCGGCGCGTGTGGCGGCGTCGAGCCCACTGCGCACGCCGCCTGGCACAGCCCAGGCGGGGTGAATCTTGCGACCGCCGAGCTGCTCGATCAGCTCCTGGCCGAACTGGCGCAGGCGGATGCCGGCCCGGGCGAGCTCGGGCTCGGCGGCGATCAAGCCGAAGATGTTGCGCGCGGCGGGGTCGGCGTCGAAGCCGAGGAGCAGATCGGGGCCACTCAGGTGGAAGAAACTCAGCGCGTGGGACTGGACGATCTGGGCGAGGTTCATCAGGCGGCGTAGCAGCGTGGCGGCGGGCGGGATGTTCACCGCGAGGATCGCGTCGCCGGCTCTAGCAGAGGCGAGAAGGTGGCTCACCGGGCAGATGCCGCAGATCCGCGCGGTGATTGCCGGCATCTCCCAGAATGGCCGGCCAACGCAGAAGCGCTCGAAGCCGCGGAACTCCGTCACGTGGAAGCGGGCGTCCTGCACGGCCCCCGCCTGATCGAGGTAGATGCTGATCTTCGCGTGGCCCTCAATACGGGTGACGGGGTCGATCACGATCGTGCTGGACATAGGAGCCTCTTCTTGCGCAGCGTGATGGCGTTCACACCGTGCCGAATGGGCGCGCTCCACGGCGCGCTGGATGGCCAGAACCCTGGTGCAACCGTTCCACGCACCGCTCTCGCGCGAGGATTATGGCGCGCCGGGAGCGCAGGGTGAGCAGCTGGCGCTTGCCGGCCATGGCTCACCCGAAGCGGATCATCTCCGGCGTGGCCGGGGGCGGCTCGCCGGCCAGGAGCGCCTCCAGGACGGCCCGAATACGCGGGGCGGGAGGTGGGCAGCCGGGCAGGAAGCAATCCACGGGGACCACAGCGTGAACGGGGAGCACCCGATCCAGCAGCGCCGGCACGATCGCCGAGCCTGTCGGAACATGGCCACGGGGATCGCCGTGATCGACATAGATCTGCTGCAAGATGCTGGCGGCCGTACCGAGAGGGTTGCGCAGCGCCGTCACATTCCCTGTTACCGCGCAATCGCCCAGGGAGAGGAGCACGCGGCTCCTGCGGCGCACCAGCGTGATGAGCGCGAGGTGCTCCTCGTTGGCGATGGCGCCCTCCACCAGCGCGAGGTCAACCGACTCGGGGAAGCGTTTGGTGTCGGCGATCGGACTGAAGACGAGCTCAACGCGCGCGGCGAGCTCGATCAGCCACTCGTCGAGATCCAGGAGCGACATATGGCAGCCGGAGCAGCCACCGAGCCAGACCGTTGCAAGGCGCAGTTTGGGTGCCGTCATCACCAGCGCTCCTTTCGGGCAGCCACGACCAGCGCGATCACGCCGGGATCGCGCTTGAGCTCGGCCACGCTGCTGCCCCGCTGGAAGATCGCCCCGGTTGGGCAGGCGTGGAGGCACTTCCCGCAGGAGGTACAGCTCGTGGCCTGGCCCCAGGGAACGTGCAGGTCGGTGATGACACGGGCGGCGGTGCCGCGCCCGGCGACATCCCAGGTGTGCACGCCCTCGACCTCGTCGCAGGCGCGCACGCAACGGGTGCAGAGCACGCAGCGGTGATGGTCGATCCCGAAGCGCGGGTGGCTGATATCGACCGTGCATGCGGGGGCGAGATAGTCGTAGCGCACGTGGGTCACGCCGAGCCGGGCGGCCAGATCCTGGAGCTCACAGGCGCCAGAGGCCACGCAGACAGCGCAGACGTGGCCGCGCTCGGCGAAGAGCAGTTCGACGATCGCGCGGCGGTGCTCGCGCAGACGCTCGGTGCTGGTGCGCACCTCCATGCCCTCGGCCACCGGGGTGAGGCAGGCGGGCTGGAGGCGGCGGCTGCCGGTGAGCTCGACCAGGCAGAGGCGGCAGGCCCCAACCTCCGAGAGGCCGTCGAGGTGGCAGAGGGTCGGGATGGTAATACCGGCCTCGCGGGCGGCCTCGAGGATGCTCTCCCCCTCGCGGGCGCTCACCAGTGTACCGTCGATGGTGAGGGTCTTTGCGGCCATGCTGCCTCCGGGAATGCAGATCAGCCTGGGTCCTTGCTGGCGGCGAGGCATGCTTCGTACTCGTCGCGGAAGTAGTGGAGGGTGCTTAGCACCGGGTTCGGGGCCGACTGGCCGAGGCCGCAGAGGCTCGTCTCACGGAGGAGCTGGCTGAGTTGTTCGAGCTGGGCGAGATCGGCCGCCGAGCCGTGGCCACTGGCGATCCCGCTGAGCAGGCGATGCATCTGCACCGTGCCGACGCGGCAGGGGATGCACTTCCCGCAGGACTCATCGCGGCAGAACTCCATGTAGTAGCGGGCGATCTCGACCATGTTCGTGGTCGCATCCATCACCACCATCCCGCCGCTCCCCATGATCGAGCCGGCGGCGGCGAGGGATTCGTAGTCTACCGGCGTGTCGAAGCGGGCGGCCGGGATACAGCCACCAGAGGGGCCGCCGGTCTGCACGGCCTTGACCGGGGAGCCATCGGGGGTGCCACCGCCGAGCTCCTCGACGATCTCGCGCAGGGTCATGCCCATGGGAACCTCGATCAGGCCGGTGTTGCGCACATTGCCGGTGAGGGCGAAGACCTTGGTGCCCTTGCTGGTGGCGGTGCCGATGGCGGCGAACCACTCGGGGCCGTGCTGGATAATCGGCGCGACATTGGCGAAGGTCTCCACATTGTTGATCAGGGTTGGGCAGCCCCAGAGGCCGCTCTCGGCGGGGTAGGGGGGGCGGGGGCGAGGCTGGCCGCGGCGGCCCTCAATACTGGCGATCAGCGCCGTCTCCTCACCACAGACGAAGGCGCCGGCGCCGACGCGGATCTCGACGCGAAAGTCGAAGCCGCTCTCGAAGATCTGGGCGCCGAGGAGCCCATACTTGCGAGCCTGGCTGATGGCCTTCGTCAGGCGTTGAATGGCGAGGGGATATTCGCCGCGCACGTAGAGGTAGCCCTGGCTGGCGCCCACGGCGTAGGCGGCGATGGCCATCCCTTCGAGCACCAGATGGGGGTTGCTCTCGAGGATGCTGCGGTCCATGAAGGCCCCGGGGTCGCCCTCGTCGCCATTGCAGACAACGAACTTGCGGGGGCCATCACCGGGCGGGGCGGCGCTCTTGGCGACGGTGGCCCACTTGAGGCCGGTGGGGTAGCCGGCGCCACCCCGGCCACGCAGGCCGCTGCGGGTGATCTGCTCGATCACCTCGGCCGGGCTCAGATCGTGGAGCACAGTGGCGAGGGCCTGGTAGCCGCCGACCGCGATATACTCCTCGATCCGCTCCGGGTCGAAGCTGCCGCTGGCACGCAGCACGACCGGCCGCTGGCGGGCAAAGAAGGGCGCGTTACGGTCCACCTGGCGCACGGCGCAGGGGGCGCCCTGGAGCGCGGCGACAATGGCCGGGGCGTCATCGGGGCGCACACTGGCGTAGAGCGGGCCGTCGGGAACGATCGAGACGAGGGGGCCGTGGCCGCAGAGGCTCAGGCAGCCGACCGGCACCACCTCGGCCCGTCCGGCGAGGCCGGCCTCGGCCAGGGCGGTGTCGAGCCGCGACCGGAGCTCGGCGGCGCCAGTGGCCTGGCAGCCGGCGGCCATACAGCAGTGGATGCGAACCGGGGCGCGGCTGGCCAGCTCGCGCTCGGCGATCGCGTGAAGCTCGGTGCGGTCCATGCCTCTTCCTTTGTGGCTAGCGGCGCGACCGTGGCCCCGTGGCGGGGCCGCTCAGGGCTATGCCCCTGCAGGGTTAAGGAGCGCGCGAAGACGCTCCACCAGTGGCTCGACGGCCGCGTGGCCCACCACGGTGCCGTCGAGCACAACGGCGGGGGCAATGCCGCAGGCGCCCAGGCAGCGGGCGGTGAGCAGCGAGAGCCGTCCATCGGCGCTAGTGGTGCCGGCGCGCAGACCGCTGGCCGCCTCCAGTGCCGCGAGCAGGGTGGCCGCACCCTTGACATAGCAGGCCGTCCCGAGGCAGACGGTGCAGGTATGCTCGCCCTGTGGAGCCAGGGAGAAGAAGTGGTAGAAGGTGGCCACGCCATAGACGCGGCTGGGTGGCAGGTGCAGCCGCCGGGCCACCAGGGCGAGCAGTTCGGGCGACAGATGGCCATAGAGCTCCTGCGCCTTGTGCAGCACCTCGATCAGCGCATCAGGGCGATACTGGTGCCGCTTCATCGTCGCCTCGACGATCTTGAGGCGGTTGTCGGCCGGGGGGGCGCCCCGATCTCGCTGAGCGGGCGCCGCTGCGGAAGGGCTCACCATGGCTGCTCCTGTCGCTTCCTGGTGACGGGCATCGCAGCTATCGTAGCACCGGACGCGCGCCTGGTCCGGGAAGAGTTCGCTACCCCGCGTTGAGCGGCTATCACACCAGCCGGAGGGGCGCCGCAGTACACTGCGAGCACAGCAATTCCGGATGGCGGGGAGGTGACCCCATGGCTACCAGTGACATAGCCGAGCGGTATGGCAGCTTCCGCTACCTCATCGAGCTTGACGGCGTCACGCGGGGGGCCTTTGGCTCCTGCACCGGCCTGGCCGAGGCCCACCGGCAGTTCGAGTACTTCATCGGCGACGACGAGGTTGACCTGCGCGAGGTGAGCGACCCGGGTGGCGAGCCGCAGATCGTCCTCGGGCAGGGTGTGGCCTTCGACGACACGATCCCGGAGTGGCAGTTCGCGGCAGCCCACGGGCACGCCGAGCGCCACGACGGCGCGATCCTGGAGCTGGATGGGCTGGGGCGGGTGCGGGCGCGCTGGCACTTTCGGGGGGCCTGGCCGGTGCGCATGGAGGGGGACGAGGCGCCTGGCGGGGGCGCCGAGCCCCGCATCCAGACGCTGGCGATCGTCTGCGAGGGGGTGCAGCGGGGCTGAGCCGCTCGCCGTGGTTAGCGCACGCTGAAGGGTGCCCCGGGCTGGATCAGGCCTTCGAGGGCGCGGGCCCGGGCGCCGAGCGGCTCCAGCCGCACCCCGCCGTCCTCGGGGTAGTAGGCCAGCACGGCCCGCTCAAAGTACTGGACCAGGCGCGTACGCCCATCGGCGGCCAGCGCTTCGAGTTGCTCGGAGAGGGGCAGACCAAAGACCTCCACCCCACCACCGCGATCGAAGAAGTCGCGGAAGGCGCCGCGCACACTATGGCCGGTTTCGGGGAAGAAGCGGGCATCGGGGGGCTCGGCGATGGGGGCGAGGGCCTGGGCGCCGCCGTAGGCGAGCCCGGCGGCGGCCTCGGCCCCGAGGGGCTCGGGCTGCACGTAGTAGGGCGTATCCGCGAGGGCGTGGCGGAGGGCGATCCGGGCCTTCCGGAAGGTCTGGCTCACGCCTTCGGGGGTGACGCGGGCGGGCTCCAGCGGAGGGCCGAAGCGCTCCTCGCCGCCGAGCGCGCGCCAGAAGCGGAAGATCGGGGCGGGCACGGCGAATCCGGCCACCTCACCATCAGCGGGGAGGGGCAGCAGGGCCTCCGCGCCGGCGAGCACAGCCTGGAGCCCGGCGAGGTTCTGGGCGAACTCGCTCTGGTCGCCGGTGAGAAGCTCGGGAGTGATCGCAGCGATGCCCAGGCTGCCAGCCCAATCGTGCATCCCGCCGGTGATGGTGTAGAGGGGCCAGAAGCGACTGTAGGTGTAGCCGGCGGCGGCGGCGTAGGCCTCGGCCATAGCGATCGAGGGGCGATGCTCGCAGGCAGCGGGGAAGACGAGGCCGGCGTTGGAGTGGATGAAGATCGCGCCGGCGGCGTCGAGGAGGAAGGCGCGGAGGAGCCGCACCTCGGCCTGCGAGTCGGGATAGGGGCCTCCGGTATCGGAGACGAGGCCATAGGCGCCCTGGACGGTAGTGCGCCAATCGTTCTCGGGGCAGGTGTCCAGGCCGGTGTTCATGTTGCGGTTGAGATCCACACCGGCGGCGTCGAAGCGCCAGCCGATCGCCAGGCCATCGGGGTTGAGGGCCGGGATGAAGTAGAGGCGCACACTCGGGGGCAGCTGCTCGGGGCTGTTGCGGAAGTGGGCGATCAGTTCCTGGGTGAGGCGGTAGGTATTGGCCTCGGGCGCGCCGTGGGTTGCCCCTACAACCACGAGCTTGCGGGGGCCCGCGCCGATCTGCACGACCTCGATCGGGCGGCCCTGGGGGCTATAGCCGAGCACGAAGTCGCGCACTGGTGGCTGGGCGCGGGCGAGAGGTGTGGTTGGTGTGAGGATGAGCATCACGAGCACGACCGCCCGAAGCATGCGCCACCAGCGGGGGCCAGGGCACAAGCGCCAGCGCAGGGCGACCGCGCTCAGAACGAGGTGAGCCCATCGGAGCAGCATGGATGGTTGGGACGTGGGCGGCAAGGCGGTAACGGCACCTTCTCAAAGCGATCGGTGATGGCGCGGCGGAGGCGCCCGAACAACGGCCAGCGCTAGCCTGCGGTTCCGAGCGCCCGGCGCTTCGCCTCGACAAAGTGGCGCTGCTCAAGGCGAATGGCGCTGGTGATGCGGCTGATCTCGGCGCTCTCCTCGCTGGAGATCGCGCCGTCGGCGGCGGCCACAGCGAAGAGGGCGTCGAGGAAGCGCACCCGCTCCTCGACGCTGGCGCTCTGGGCGAAGGCGTAGGTCAGCGTGTACGAGTCGAGGCTGGCCTCGCTCTCGGCGAGGGCGGCCTCGGTCACGAGCACGGCCCGCTCGTGGGAGATCGCCCAGCCACGCTCGAGGGCGGCCACGATTCGGGCCCGCTCGGCCTCATCCACGTGCTTATCGACGCGGGCGAGGGTCGCGAGGATGCCGCCAGCGAGGGCGAGCTTGCGAGCCTCCTCGGCGGGGATGCCCAGGTCCTCCTCGGGGGCCTTGCCGAGGCGCACCCGCACGGCGTAGTAGACGCGATTGTGGAGGAACTCGTCGAGGAACTGCTCGCGGTTGGGGCCAGCGGCGCGCAAGCCGAGGCTCCGGCGCAGCAGGCCACCGAGGGCGGCCAGTGGGCCGGCATCGGCTCGCTCCAGAGCGGCGCGGATCTCGGCGGCAACCTGGCGCTCGGCATCGGCGAGCACGCGGTCGGCGCCGAGGAGCGCATCGAGGGCGGCCATCACGGTGGCCCGGTCGCGGGGGCCGCGCATCACGGCGGCCAACTCTTCGAGCAGGCGGGCGCGCTCCTCGGGCCCGACGGGCGAGTAGAGATAGATATCGAGCTCGGCCCAGTCCTGCATCGTGAGGGCCATCTCACCGCTCCCGACCGTCTGGCCGAGCTCGGCGAGCAGATTCTTGAGGCTGTTCACCTCGTCGAGGGCGAGGTGACCATCAGCCCAGGCGGCGGCGATCACGACCTTCGCGAGGGGCATGGCGAGGGAGTGGCTTGCCACGTGCTGCTCCGTCTACGCGGTCTTGATGGCAGCGGCGGACTCCAGCTGGAGCTCCTCAATACTCTGGCGGCGCATGAGGAACTTCTGGATCTTGCCGGTAACCGTCATCGGGTAACTGTCAACGAACTTGATGTAGCGGGGGATCTTGAAGTGGGCGATCCGATCGCGGCAGAAGGCGCGTAGCTCCTCCTCGCTGCAGTGCTCACCCGGCTTCAGCCTGACCCAGGCCATAATCTCCTCGCCGTACTTCGGGTCGGGCACACCGATCACCTGCACATCGCTCACCTTGGGGTGGGTATAGAGGAACTCCTCGATCTCGCGGGGGTAGACATTCTCGCCGCCGCGAATGATCATATCTTTGATCCGGCCAACGATGTTTACATAACCCTCGGCATCCATGGTCGCCAGGTCGCCGGTGTGCATCCAACCCGCGCGGTCGATCGCGGCGCGGGTAGCCTCGTCGTTCTCCCAGTAGCCCAGCATCACCGAGTAGCCACGGGTGCAGAGCTCGCCGGGCTCGCCACGGGGGAGCAGCCGTCCGCTGGCGGGGTCCACGATCTTCACCTCCACATGGGGGTGGACCTGGCCTACCGTACTCACGCGCTTATCCAGGGGAGCATCGGCGCGGGTCTGGAAGCTAACGGGGCTGGTTTCCGTCATGCCGTAGCAGATCTCGACCTCGGACATATGCATCAGCGACTGGACCTTCTTCATCACCTCGACGGGACAGGGAGAGCCGGCCATCACCCCGGTGCGCAGGCTGCTGAGGTCGAAGCGGGCGAACTCGGGGTGTTCGAGCTCGGCAATGAACATGGTTGGGACACCGAAGAGTGCGGTGGCCCGCTCCTCCTGCACGGCCTGCAGCACGGCGAGGGGGTCGAAGCCCTCGGAGGGGTAGATCATCGTCGCGCCGTGGGTGAGACAGCCGAGATTCCCCATGACCATGCCGAAGCAGTGGTAGAGCGGCACAGGGATCACCAGGCGATCCTGGTCGGTGAAGCGCATGAGGCGGGCGACAAAGAAGCCATTGTTGAGAATGTTGTGATGGCTAAGGGTGGCGCCCTTGGGGTACCCAGTGGTACCGGAGGTGTACTGAATATTGATCGGGTCGTCGAACTGCTGGAGAGCCTGGCGCTCGGCGAGCGCGGCGGGGGGCACGCGCTCGGCGCCTGCGAGCAACTCGGCCCAACTGTGCATCCCGGGCGTAGGCGCATCACCGAGGCGCACCACACTGCGAAGCGGGAGCGGGCGATCGCCCACCTCCCCGGGGCCATCACGGAGCCAGGGCGCCAGCTCGTAGATCATCGCGGTGTAGTCGGAGCTGCGGAATTGGGGCGCAATCACGAGGGTGCTGACGCCAGACTGGCGGAGGGCATACTCGAGCTCGTGGAGCCGATAGGCCGGGTTGATATTGACGAGGATAGCGCCGAGCTTGCTGGTGGCGAGTTGGGTGATCAGCCACTCGGCCCGATTGGGCGACCAGATCCCGACGCGCTCGCCCTGGGCCACGCCGAGGGCCAGCAGGCCGCGGGCACAGCGGTCCACCTCCGCCTTGAGTTGGGCGTAGGTGTAACGGAGGCCTTGCTGGCGCGCGACGAGGGCCTCATTGGCGGGGAAGGTGGCCGCCACGCGATCGAAGCAGTCGCCGATCGTCTCGCCGATCAGTGGCACATCGCTTGTGCCGCTCACATAGCTCCACTGCGTTGTGTCGGGCATGGCGCTTGCTCCTCTACAGCCTGGAGACTGCGTGCTCCTGTGTCCGCCGGTAGTGGCCGGCGGGCGTTCTGGCGGGCAGCACGGGACGGCACCCCCTCTGTCCTGTCCCTTCAAGGGCGAACCGTCGGCGCACTTGTGTCACGCCCGCGCGGGCGGGCGTCCAGGCAGGGACGCCCGCCCGCGCGGACGCCTCCGCCCCTCGGGAACACCTTCCGACCGGGGGCGGCCAGAAGCGCGTCCCAACGCCGCGAGTCACCGTTCCGACCAGACGTTCTGTCCGCCCCTGTCCCCTCAAGGGCAGGGATGCCGCACCCTGGCGCCGAGAGGGACTTGTCGCGACACGCGATCCATGATACTCTCTATGATACCAGCAATTTCCAGGTTGGCACGGCAGCGTCGCCGGAAGAGCTACGGAGCTTGCCCGAAAGGGCGGGCTCATTTTGGGTTCAGGAGCGCACCATGGCCAACGACTCAACCCACGAAATCACGCGTGACAGCTGCCCGATGTGTGGCCAGCCTCTGGAGCCGGAAGGAAAGCAGCTGCGCTGCGAGGAGCACGGGCTGTTCTTCCGCTACGGCACGAAGTTGCTGGTGCGCGTGGCGCGAACCGCGAGCGCCGAGGCGCAGCTGCTCCCGTGGCAGACGCTGCAAGAGCAAACTGTGGGCCAACACCGGTAACACGTGGCTGGCCACAGCCGTGGGGCTGCGCTAGCGGCGCTACCACCCGCCCCCGGCGGAGCCGCCGCCAAAGCCGCCCCCGGCGGAGCCGCCACCGAAGCTCCCGCCGCTACGGTTCATGCCACCCCAGCTCGGGCCGCCGCCACGGTTGCCGCCGCTCCAGCTCCCGCTGCCGCCCCAGCCACCGGGGAAGGGGTTGCCGACCACGACGATCGGGCCGGGGCCGGGCCTATGTGGCCGATCGTAGGAGCGTAGCTGGCCCTCGATCTCGCGGGCCTCGCGCTGCAACGTTTCGGAGAGGGCGAGGGCGGCGTTCAGATCCTGCTCGCCGGCGATGGGCAGGCGGATCTGGTCGAAGCGCTTGCGTACCTGGCGCAGGCGGTCGTGCAGGCTGCGGGGCGCCCGCCCGCCAACCCGCGCGGCAGTGGCCTCGGCGGCCTCGAGCGCCCGCCGCGTGGCGGCGAGGGAGTCGTTGACTCTGGCGCGGAGCTCCTCCAGGCGCTGCACATCGCTGTAGGCGGCCTGGTAGACGCTCTGGCTCTCCTGCTGGAGGGCGGTGAAGGCGGCAATCAGCCGCTCCAGGGCGCTGCGGCGCTGTTCCTCGGCAAGCTCGGCCGCGCTCCGGTCGAGGCGCTGGGCCTCCTCGTAGCGCTGGACGAGGGTCCGCACGGCGGCCATGCTGGCGGGGCTGATATCGGCGCCGTGAAGATTGACGAAGCGGGCGATCTTGTTCACTTCGCCGGCCACGAGCGGCCGCAATTGATCGGCCTGGCGCCGGAGCTTCTGCATGGCCTCAGCCTCGGAGCGGGCGCCAGCGAGGGCGGCGTCGGCCAGCTGGTCGGCGGTGGTGGCGGCGGCGGCGAGGCGGAGCCAGTCGGGCCTGGGCTGACGGCTTTCGGCCTGCGCGGCGGCGAGCTGGGCGGCGGCCTCGCGGAGTTGCTCCTCGGGGCGAGGGCCAACATCCGGGTCGTTGGCGCGCACAAACGCCAGCCCCGCGTTGATGCTCCGCTCGGCCTCTTCGAGCAGGCCACGGGCGCCATCGCGGGCGGCCTCAAGGTCTTTGAGCCGGGTCAGAATGGCATCGACGAGCTGATCGACATAGTCGAGCTCCTGGGCGGCAGCGTCGAGGGCCTCGCGGGCCTCGACGAAGCGCTGGGTCTCCATCGTGTTATTCTGCCTGGCGAGCTCCCAGTGCTCGTGGGCGCGGTCGGCGGCGGCCTGGGCTTCGCTGCCATTGCCGCGGATGTCGCTCCAGGTGCTCTCGGCGAACTCATCAACCAGGTCGAAGGCCTGGCGACCCTCGGCGATGCGGGCGGCGGCCCGCTGGCCGCGGGCCTCGATCTCGGCGAGTCGGGCGGCGTTGGCCTCGTGGAGGGCGGGCGCGCCGCTGCCGCTGGCCACGGCTGTGTCGAGCAGGGCCTGGGCGGCCTCGAGGTGGGGCGTAGCGCCCTGGGGCCCGCCGGACTGGAGCGCGTCGGCGGCGCTGGCGAGGGCCTGCTCGCTGGCGGCGAGGGCCTGCTCGCTGGCATCGAGGCGAAAGCCCCGGGCGGCCACGGCGGGAGCCTCGGCGCGCTCACGGGCGATGGCGCCGCGAATGGCGCCGAAGCGCTCAGCGGCTGCACTGATCTGGGCGGCAGTCTCCGACGCTGCCCTGGCGGCCTCGGCGGCAGCAATGGCGTCGTAGTGGGCCATCGCGGCCTCGGCCTGCTCAACCTGGCGCTGCGCGGGGGCGAGGGCCGCCGATGGGTCGGCGATCGCATCACCCAGGGCCGCGAGCCGGTCGGCAGCGTCGGCTACACTTTTTTTGCGCGGTCGAGCTCCTCCCGGGCCTGGCGGGCCTGCTCATCAAGGCGTGCGCGCAGCTCCTCCACCGCGCGCAGGGCCGCGCTCACCTCCTGGGCCTCAAGCTTGACCTGGTCGTAGGCGGCGGCGGCGGCGGCGAGTTGCTCATTGCTGGGCTTCTCGTAGCGGTTGAGCTGTTCGCCGGCATCATCGAAGCGGGCCTGCACCTCAGCGAAGCGGGTGGCGGCCTGCTGCTGGAGCTGGCCAACCCGGGCGGCGTCGGCGGCGGTGTAGGAGACCTGATCGTAGCGCGCCTTCTCCCTGGCGTCGTTGAAGCGGCGGCCAAGATCGGCGATGACGGCGCCCGCGCCCTCACGGGCCTCCTTGAGGCGCTGCTGGGCGCTGGCGCGGGCCTGGGCCGCGCGCCGCCGGCGGGTGAAGAGGGCGGCACCACCGGCGACGGCGGCGAGCCCGAGTCCACCGGCGACGATCGGGGTGGGATCGAAGTTGATCGTCGTGCCGCCGCCGGGAGTAGGCGGCTGCTCGATCGCCGCGTCGATCGCCGTCAGGGCCTCAGTGACGCCCCGGGTAAAATCGCCGTCGGAGAGCCCGGGATTGAGGTCGCCCTGGCGGATCACCTCGGCGTTATTATTCACCGAGAGTGCGTCGGACCATTCATCGCCGTAGGCGATCTCGCTGTAGCGGTCTTCGATCGCCACATAGATCGCCACCACGGTTGAGAGCAAGGCCCCATCGTCGCGGGCGATCCCGCTATCGATCATGCGCTCGGTAAAATCGTTGGCGCCGCCACTATCGACGACGTAGACCGCAACGGTGGCACCCCGATCGATGAGCGGGCGGGCGGCGCGCTGGATGGCGGCCTCGTCCAGGCGTCCGCCGGGGTCCTCAATGATGAGGCGGCCCTGGGCGAGGGCCGGGGCGGCCAGCAGCAGCAGGAACACTGCGGCGACCGCGAGGCGGAGTAGGGAGCGCACGGCAACACACCTCCGTTATGGTGTCGGGCCGGTGGTCGGCGGGCCAGGCAACTCGCGGGCGTCGGGCGGGGGCGTGATCGTGATCGGGGCGCCGAGGTCGCTTAGGCGGACGGAGAGCTCGTAGCTGAAGGGGGCCGGGCGCTCGCCGGAGGTGGTGCCGGCGAACGCAAGCTCGACCCGGTGTAGATAGCCGTCGTCGCAGACGACGAAGCGGGAGGCGGCCTCACTGATCTGGGCCGGATCGGCGGGGAGCGGCAGGCCGCTCTGGGCGAGAGCCACGATCAGCCCGCTGGTGGCGGATCTGTCGCCGGCGAAGGAGCGGCAGGCAAGACCATCAAGCTGCTCGGGTGGGCCGGGGCGAAAGGCGCTCAGGTCGGCGCCGGATCTGGCGAGCAGCGCGAGGGTGGCGGGGACGCTGGCGGGTGGGCTGGTGATGCCGGCCTGGCTGGCCGGCACGCGGTACCAGGCCTCCTCGGTGGCGCCGAGCAGGGTAACGGGGCCGCGCAGGTAGCGTTCGCCGCCCGCGCGCACCGCCTGGAGCCCACGGGCGGGGTCGGCGCCGAGAAAGCCGGGGATCAGGCCACCGGCGGTAAACTCGTACTCCTCGCCGGCGAAGGCGCCCCGCATGGTGAGCAGGTTGGCGGGGGCGCCGGGCGCGCCAAAGGTGCCGCTACCGCTGAGGGCCAGGTCGACCCGATAGGTGGTGGCGCCCGCCGTGCGGGTGAGGGCCTCGGCGAGGGTGGCTCCGTCGCTTGCGGCGACCGGCGAGGCAGCAGCGGTAGCCGTGCCGCGTTGGGGCGCCGGGGTGGCGGTGGGCACCGGGGTGGCCGTGGGCGCCGGGGTGGCCGTGGGCGCCGGGGTGGCCGTGGGCGCCGGGGTGGCCGTGGGCG
>SFCB01000150.1 GCA_004367505.1 Chloroflexi bacterium OHK40
GGCGTCGGGCTTGGAGCCTGCGCCGCCAGCGCGAACTGGCCGGCGCCGCTTAGCGTACGTGCAAGACGTTACGTCACACCCTGCCGGGCATGGCAACTGCAACATCGATCGTCCCCCCGCCCCTGGCTCCTCTCCCACAAGTGAGGAGAGAATGCGCATCGGGAAGCCTTCCGCCCCCCTCTCCCAGAATGGGTGGGGGCCTGCCCCCGCGAAAGCGGGGGATGAGGGCCAGGACCTTGCAAGAGCCCTGCCCCGCAAAAACGGCTCTTGCATTTCTCGCAGCTTATGTTATAGTATCAGCGTTTGCCAACGTCACATGCTGCGAGACCGGCATCAGAGACTCCCGTCAGTCCCCTGGTCCCTCGCCAGAACTTCTTCGCTCGAAGGGTAATGTACGTTGTGTGGGCCGGAGCGAGACAGCCAGATTGATGCCTGGCTGCCGGCGGTACGGGATGTCTTGTTGAGCCTGGCGGTGGCAGCCTACTGGTGCCAACCGCCCAACCAACTGCGCAGGAGCGCAGAGGAGCTGTGTGATGCTGGTGAAGCTGTTTGTCGGAAATCTGCCCTGGAGTGTCAGCGACGATGATCTCGCCCGCGTTTTTGCCCCCCACGGGGATGTGCAGAGCGCCCGTGTGATCACCGACCGTGACACCGGACGCTCGCGTGGGTTCGGTTTCGTCGAGATCGACGTCGACGACGTCGCCGCCGTGATCCGCGCCACCGACGGCCAGGACCTGAATGGTCGCCCGCTGCGCGTCAACGAGTCCGAGGACCGCAACCGTGGTGGCAGTGGTGGCGGTGGCCGTGGCTTTGGCGGCGGCGGCAATCGCGGCGGTGGCCGCGGCGGCTACGATCGCTACTAAACTACCCGGCCGGGCCCACGCCCGACCTGTGATCCGCTGACCCGATGACGGGGGGCACACCGCCCCCCGTTCTCATTTGCCGAGGAAGTAGCCAGCACCCCCCGTCGGTGTGGCGACGACCGGCCCCCTCGGGCCACCCCCGTCCTCTGGCTACACCGAGAGCTGACTACAAAGGAACGCCTTGAACTTCTCAGCGCTTGCGCTTCATCCGACGCTGCTCGCCAACCTGCACGACCAGGGCTTCGAGCAGCCGACACCCATTCAGGCCCGGGCCATCCCCATTGCCCTTGAGGGTCGTAACCTCGTGGGCCTCGCCCAGACGGGCACCGGCAAGACGGCCGCGTTTGTACTGCCCATCCTCCACCACCTGATCGGTGGCCCTCGCGGCCTCACCCGTGCCCTGATCGTCACCCCGACCCGCGAGCTCGCCGAGCAGGTGAACGCTACCGTGCGCAGCCTTGGCCGCGGCACCGGACTCCGCAGCGCCGCGATTTACGGCGGCGTCGGCATGGACGCCCAAGAGCGCGCGCTCCGCGCGGGTGTGGAAATTATCGTCGCCTGCCCGGGCCGCCTGCTCGACCACATGGCCCGTGGCGTCGCTCGTCTCGGCACGGTCGAACTCCTCGTGCTCGACGAGGCCGACCGCATGCTCGATATGGGCTTCCTACCGTCGATCCAGCGCATCCTCGCCGCGCTGCCACCACGACGCCAGAGCATGCTCTTCTCCGCGACCCTCGCCCCGGAGCTGCGCGACCTGGTGGCCACGGCGGCGCCACAGGCGCTCACGGTGCAGGTTGGCGAGGTGCGGCCCGCCCATACCATCGCCCACGCCCTCTACCCGGTGCCCACCCATCATAAGACGGGCCTGCTGCTCGAGTTGCTGCGCCGCGCCGACAGCGGATCGGTACTCGTCTTTACGCGCACCAAGCACCGCGCCAACCGGCTGCTTCAGCAGATCGCCCGCGCCGGTCACAGCGCCGCCGCGCTCCATAGCAACCGCTCGCAGAACCAGCGCCAGCTGGCGATGGACGGCTTCCGCGCCGGCCGCATCCGCGTGCTGGTAGCCACCGATATCGCCGCCCGGGGTATTGATGTGGACCGCATCTCGCACGTGATCAACTACGATGTGCCGGATACGCCCGATGCCTACATTCATCGCATCGGTCGCACCGGCCGCGCGGAGCGCAACGGCGAAGCCTTTACCCTGGTGACACCCGAGGACGCCCAGCAGGTGCGCGCGATCGAGCGGGCTGTTGGCAGCACCCTTGAGCGCCGCAAGGTTGAGGGCTTCGACTACGACGCGCCCGCGCCCGCCCGCCCCGGCAGCGAGTTCGACCGCCCGCCCCGCGAGCAGGGCGCCCAGCGCCACTCGCGCCGTGAACCGCGCCCGGCCGGCCAGGCCCACCACCACGAGGCCCGCTCCGGCCAACGCGCCGAACAGCGCCCCGGCTCCCAGCGGCCCGGCGGCCGGCTAGAGCCTCACGGCCCCGAGCGGCGCGGCGACGCGCCTCGCCCACCTCGCCGCCAGGAGCGCCCCGAGCGTCGGAGCGCCTAATGGTACCGTCGCGCGGCGTCTGATCTCAGTCTGTGGTTGGTTTGACGGCCCCCAGGCGCGCTGGTATACTGGCGGTAATGGCGACGACGGGGACGAGTAGCTGCGTAGCTTCACCCACAGCGAGCCCGGGGCGGTGCGAGCCGGGCGGCCGAAGGCGCAGCGAAGATCACCCCTGAGCCGGCAGGTGAACGCGATCACATTGGGGGCGAACGCGAACGGCGCGAAATTCGTAGCCTCGTGGTTCGATCGTACGTAACCGGGCCCGGAGTTGTCCTCCGTTACACGGGACAGGGCGTTGCTTGACGCTCGCCGAGCGCGACAGCGCTGCGGTTGGTGGGTGTGCGAGGCCAGCAGGCTCAGCCCCCCAGCTCTCAGCTCTTGTCGAACCGGGGTGGTACCGCGGGGCAATCTTCGCCTCGTCCCCTTGAGATGGCTTACAGGCCGTCTGTAGGGGGCGGGGTTTTTGTTGTTGGCCCGATTGTCCGGCATTGCGCCGATACGCAGGAGGTGCGCATGTTCAAGCCCGTTGATACCAACGTCGCCTTCCCGCAGCTCGAGGAAGAGGTGCTCGCCTGGTGGGCGGCCAATCGGATTGTTGAGAAGTCGCTGGCCACCGGCGAGAAGCCCTTTGTTTTCTACGAAGGTCCGCCCACCGCCAACGGTCGCCCCGGGCTCCACCACGTGATCAGCCGGAGCTTCAAGGATATCATCCTGCGCTACCGGGCCATGCAGGGCTACCGGATCATCGGTCGCCGCGAAGGCTGGGACACCCACGGCCTGCCGGTAGAGATCGAGGTTGAGAAGAAACTTGGCTTCAGCGGCAAGCCCGACATCGAGAAGTTTGGCATTGCCGAGTTCAACAAGCTCTGCCGCGCGAGCGTGCTTGAGTATATCGATGAGTGGAAGAGCTTCACCAGGCGGATCGCCTTCTGGCTCGACGAAGACGGCTACTATACCTTCACCAATAGCTACATCGAGTCGACCTGGTGGATCTTCAGCCAGTTCTGGCAGCGGGGGCTCTTCTTCCGTGATTACAAAGTGACGATGCACTGCCCGCGCTGCGGCACAAGCCTGAGCGACCACGAGGTGAGCCTCGGCGCCCGTGACGATGTGGACGACCCGAGTGTCTATATCAAGTTCCGCATCACCGGGGCGACCACCCCCGGCAATGACTCGGCCCTGGCCGAGTCGCTCGCGGGCGCCTTCTTTGTGGCCTGGACGACCACGCCCTGGACGCTGCCGGCCAATGTGGCCCTGGCCGTCCAGCACGGCGCTACCTACGTGGAGGCGGCATTCGAGGGTGAGCGCTACGTGCTCGCCGAGGCTTTGCTGCGGCAGGTGCTCGGCGAGAGCGCCACGGTGCTGCGCACCTTCAAGGGGAACGACCTGGTGGGCCTGCGCTACGAGCGGCTCTTCGCGGGGGTGCCCGGCCCCGGCGACAGGGTGGACCTGGACACCGCCTACCGCGTCGTGGCCGACGAGATCGTCACCCTCGAAGACGGCACCGGGATTGTCCATATCGCCCCGGCCTACGGCGACCTGGAGGTGGGGCGGAAGCACGGCCTGCCTACGCTCTTCTCGGTAGGGCTGGATGGGAACGTCCTGCCCGAGTTCGCCGAGCTCGGCTTTGCCGGCAAGTTCTTCAAGCAGGCCGACCCTGACATCACCCGCAACCTGAAGGAGCGCGGCCTGCTGCTGAAGAGCGGGCGCGTGCGTCACTACTACCCCTTCTGCTGGCGCTGCGACACGCCGCTGCTCTTCTACGCCAAGCGCTCCTGGTACATCCGCACAACCGCCTTCAAAGCCGACCTGGTGGCCAATAACCAGCAGATCCACTGGGTGCCTGAGCACGTTCGTGATGGCCGCTTCGGCAACTGGCTGGCCAACAATATCGACTGGGCGATCAGCCGTGAGCGCTACTGGGGAACGCCCCTCCCGATCTGGTCCAATGCCGACGGGAGCTACCAGGAGTGTATCGGCAGCGTCGCCGAGCTGGAGCAGAAGACCGGGCGCTCGCTGAAGGATCTGGATCTGCACCGGCCCTACGTGGACGAGGTGACATGGGAGGACCCGCAGCACGGCACCATGCGCCGCATCCCCGATGTGGCCGACGTCTGGTTCGACAGCGGCGCCATGCCCGTGGCCCAGTGGCACTATCCCTTCGAGAACCGCGAGCTGTTCGAGATGGCGCACCCGGCCGATTATATCTGCGAGGCGGTGGACCAGACCCGGGGCTGGTTCTACACCCTGCATGCGGAGAGCACCCTGCTCTTCGACCGGCCGGCCTTTCAGCACGTGATCTGCCTGGGCCACATCCTGGACGAGCACGGCCAGAAGATGAGCAAGAGCCGTGGCAACGCCGTTGACCCGTATGAGGTCTTCGCGCGCTTCGGCGTTGATGCCTTGCGCTGGTACCTCTTCGCCTCGGCCCCCCCCGGCAACCCACGGCGCTTCAGCATGGGGCTGGTGAGCGAGAGCCTGCGCAAGTTCTTGCTCACCCTCTGGAATACCTACGCCTTCTTCGTGACCTATGCCACGCTGGACGGATGGGTACCGGAAGCGAATCAGGGGGACGACGGGACGCGCGCTGAGACCAGTGCAACCCGCACCCATGCCCTCTCTCTGGCCCCAATCGACAGGTGGGCGCTGGCCCGCCTGAACGCCCTGGTGCGCGATGTCACGCGCTCGTTGGAGGAGTATGAGGTCTACCCGGCCGCGCGAGCGATCGAGCAGTTCGTGGACGAGCTCTCGAACTGGTACGTGCGGCGCAACCGGCGGCGCTTCTGGAAGAGCGAGGCCGACGCCGATAAGCAGGCCGCCTACAGCACGCTCTACACCTGCCTGCTTACCGTGAGCAAGCTGGTGGCGCCCTTTACCCCCTTCGTGGCCGAGGCGATCTATCGCAATCTCACCGGGCAGGCGCAGGCCGAAGACGGGGCGCCCGTGGCAGAAACTGCACCCAGCGTCGCCGAGAGTGTTCACCTGGCCCGCTGGCCCCAGGTCGACGAGGGGCTGCTCGACGAGCAACTGGTGGCTGACACCGAGGCCCTGCTTGCCGCGGTCTCACTGGGCCGGGCGGCCCGCAAGGGCGCCAACCTGAAGGTGCGGCAACCCCTGGCCGAGCTCTGGCTGCGCGCGAGTAGCCCGGCGGCCACCGAAGGCGTGCGTCGCTTCGAGGCCGAGCTGCGCGACGAGCTGAATGTGAAGGCGGTGCGCTACCTGGACGCCGCCTCCGACATCGTCGAGTATCGCCTCAAGCCGAACCTGCGGCTGGTAGGCCGGAAGTACGGCAAGCTCGTGCCAGGCCTCACGGCGGCCCTTAAGGCGCTGCCCGCAGAAGCCGCCCGCGCCGCTGCCCACGCGGTAGAGGCGGGGCAACCGGTGCGCCTGACGGTGGACGGGGTAGAGTTGGAGCTGCTGGCCGACGAGTTGCTGGTGGAGAGTAGCGCGCCCGAGGGCTACGCGGTGGCTGAGAGCGACGGGATGATCGTGGCGCTCAATACCACCGTCACTCCCGAACTGCGGCTTGAGGGCGCCGCCCGCGACCTGGTGCGTAGCGTGCAGGACGCGCGCAAGAGTGCCGGGCTCGCGATCGCCGATCGGATCATGCTCTTCCTTTCCGCCCCTGGGGACGGCGAGCTCCTGGAGCAGACCCTCACCGCCTGGGGTGACTATCTGCGCGGCGAGACCCTCGCGACGAGTCTGACCGTGGGCCCCGCTCCCGAGGGAGCCTACGTGGAGGAGGTGGAGTTCGGCGAGGGGGTGGCGACGGTGGGCCTGGTTCGGGCCGGATAGTGTTCCGCCGCCCGAAGCTCGTGGCCGAACCCCGTGGGAGCGGGGCGATGGGGAGGGGGCCGGAGCCGTGGCCGACGAACTGGAGCGACTGGCCGCCGGGGCACCGCCCTGGCGGCACCACCTGGTCGGGCGGGCCCGCTGCGCGTGGGGCGATGGCGTGCTGCGCCTCGTAACCGAGGATGCCGAAGCGCGCGCCTACAGCGACGCACAGGTGGACGACTTCCAGCCCGGCGGCCACGCGCTACTGCGGCGCCCGCCCCTTCGACTCGTCGTGCGCGCGCGCTTCTCGCACCCGGAAGGCGTGCTACGGGGCACCGCCGGCTTCGGGCTCTGGAACTATCCCTTTCCCCCCCATCCCGGCATGCCCCGGGCGATCTGGTTCTTCTACGGCTCGCCCCCTCACGCCATGCCTCTGGCCATGGGCGTGCCGGGCCACGGGTGGAAGGCTGCGGTCGTCGATACGGGCCGGCCGTCGGCGCTGGCCCTGCTGCCGCTGGCGCCGCTGATTGTGCCGCTGCTGTGGAGCCCGGCGCTCTACCGGGGGCTCTACCCGCCCATCCAACGGGCCGTTGGCGTGGCCGAGGCCCTGGTGCGGGCGCCCATGGAGGCCTGGCACGACTATACGATCGAATGGGGCGAACGGCGCAGCCGCCTGCTGGTGGATGGCCGCGTGGTGCTGGATGAGGCGCCCTCGCCCCGTGGCCCGCTCTGCGTCGTAGCCTGGATCGATAACCAGTACCTCGTGCTCACACCGCAGGGGCGCGTGCGGTGGGGGCTCCTCGACGCGCCCGGACAGCAGTGGCTCGACATCGCCGGGCTAGCGCTTGAGCCCATGTGAGCTGCACAATTGTGACAAAAATTTCATTTACTTGACATGCTTGATAACTTCCCGTTAATATCTAGTTATCCCACGTGCCCCTATGCCCCTGGAACCCTGCGTCACCAAAGCAGGCTGAGCATGTTGACAGGTCACAGGTGACCACCCGCCCTGTTGCGTGGTCCCCCCCGCCGACCCGACCGGCGCGGGTAGCACCATAGCGTTCCGTGCAATTCACATTGAAGGAGGAACGGATGGGACTCGGAAGACGGGGGCTTGCTTCGGTGTGCCTGATTGCGCTGGCGGGTATTGTGCTTGCCCTGGCGCCGGCCTCGCAGGCGCAGGAGGGTGGGCTGCGCAACGCACCCCAGGGACTTGCCAGCCAGGTGCTGCCGGAGGCGTTGGAGGCCAGCGCCAAACTTGACGCAAGCCTGGTCGACGTGACGGGGCGTGTATCGGTAGTGGTGCGCCTCACCCAGGGTCCCGCCGGGCGAGCGGCGCATCAGCGCGCCCAGCGCCGGGTGGTGAACCAGCAGCAAGACGAGGTGATCGCCGCCGTGAAGGCGATCGACCCCAGCGCCGTTGTCACCGGGCGCACCCGGATGGTGCTCAATGCGGTGATGTTCGAGGTTGATGCAGCGGCGCTCGACCGGCTTGCCGCCGACCAGCGGGTGCAGGCAATCGAGCGTGTGGTCAATTTCGAGCTCGACCTGTCCGAGACGCTCCCCTACATCGGCGCGACACCAGCAGTGCAGGACCAGGGCTTCCGGGGCAAGGGTGTGAAGGTCGCCGTGCTCGACAGTGGCATCGACTACACGCACGCCGCCTTCGGGGGCCCCGGCACCGTGGCAGGCTATGAGGCGGCCTATGGCACCAGCACCAGCGACCCGCGCAACACGACCCGCGATGGCCTCTTCCCCACGACGCGGGTAGTCGAGGGCTATGACTTTGTGGGCGAGATCTGGCCGCTCGGCCCCAACGGCTTCGCCGACGCAGACCTGCGGCCCGACCCCGACCCGATCGACCTTGAGGGCCACGGCACGCACGTCGCCGATATCATCGGTGGCGCCCTGGGTGTTGCTCCCGAGGTCGACCTGTATGCGGTCAAAGTTTGCTCGGCTGTCTCCTCCTCGTGCAGCGGCACCGCCATCCTGCAGGGGATCGAGTTTTCGGTAGACCCGAACGGCGACGGCGATACCAGCGACCACCTGGATATTATCAACATGTCGCTGGGTGCTCCGTATGGGCTGAACTACGCCGACTCGCTCTCAATCGCGGTGGACAACGCCACCGCCCTCGGCACGCTCACCGTGGCATCGGCGGGCAACAGCGCCGACAAGCCCTACATCGTCGGCACACCCTCGGCGGCCCGCACCGCCCTCTCCGTCGCCCAGACAACCGTTCCACGGGACAAGGTCTTCCCAATCGCGGCGGGTACCTTCAGCACCTTCGGCGTGGCCCAGCCCTGGGCCCCCGAGCCGAGCGGGCTGATCAGCGGGCAGCTGGTCTATGGCGCATCGCTCGGTAATGCGCTCGGCTGTACTCCCTACCCTGCCGGGTCACTGACTGGCAGCGTCCTGCTGGTCGATCGCGGCAGCTGTGCCGTGAGCATCAAGGGCAGCAATGGCGCGGCGGCCGGCGCCGTGGCGGTGATCGTCGCCGACAATACAGCCGGGGCGGTTCCGCCCTCCTTCGGCTTCGGTGGTGGTACCCCCACCGTGCCGACGCTCTCGATCACCCAGGCGGCGGGCCTGAGCCTGCGCGGCCAGGCCGGGCAGACGGCCACGGTGGACGGTACGAACGCGCAGAGCGTGCTCGGCAGTGTGGTCGGCACGTCGTCACGCGGGCCAACCCTCGGCCAGATGTTCTACGGCAACTCGCTGATGTACGGCCAGATCATCAAGCCGGAGATCGGCGCGCCCGGCGCCTCGATCTCGGCGGTGGCCGGCTCCGGCACCGGCGTTGAGCCCTTTGGCGGCACCTCGGGCGCGGCCCCGGTGGTTGCTGGCGCGGCAGCGCTCCTGCACAACGCTACCAACCAGCGACTCTCGCCGCTGGAGCTCAAGGCGCGCCTGATGAACACCGGCGAAACGAACATCCTCAACGGTCCAGCCGCCTTTGGAATCGGGCTCGCGCCGATCACCCGCATCGGTGGCGGTGAAGTTCGGGTAGACCGGGCACTCGCCTCGCAGATCTCGGTCTGGGAGAGTGTGAGCCGGGGCGGGGCGATCTCGTTCGGCTTCGTAGACGCCTCCAAGGACAAAACAACGCTTACCAGGCGCCTGGTAGTGCGGAACTACAGCCACAAGCGCATCACGCTCACGATCTCGAACAGTTTCCGCTTCGGCGACGATGCGGCCAACGGCGCCGTAAGCGCCCGGATACCCGGCAGCGTCGTCGTTCCCGCCCACGGCCAGCGTACGGTCGTGGTGCGGCTGACCATCGATGGCGCCAAGCTGCGCCAGTGGGCGATGAACTCGGGCTCCCAGGGCGCCAACCCCGACCTGCTGACGACCTTCGAGTACGATGGGTACATCCGCTTTAGCGACGCCAGTGGCAACAGCGCCAATGTGGTAAACGTGCCCTGGCAGGTGCTACCCCGGCTCTCCGGCGATGTGCGCGGCCCTGAGAGCGTGAGCGTCCGTGGGTCGCCCGACTATACTAACAACGGCGTCGGCCCCGCGTATATCAACACCTACTCGCTCCTCGGCACCAGCCCGGCTCAGCCCACGCCAGGCGCCGGCAGCGAGTCGAGCCTGCTCGACCTGAAGGCGGTGGGCTATGCTACCTACAACGCCACCGGTCTCTGCCCGGCACCCGCCGGCGGTGTAAGCAACTACCTGATCGAGTTCGCGATCAATACCCACGCCCGCCAGACCCACGGCTTCACGCCAGGGCAGATCGGGGTTGAACTCGACACGAACCGGGACGGCGCGGTGGACTTCATCGTGATCAACCGCGACTTCTCATTCAACAACATCACCGACGGCCGTACAGTTTCCTGGGTGATCAACGCCCGTACGGGCGGCGCGACCGCCTTCTTCTTCGCCGAGCACCAGTTCGAGAGCGCGAACTGGATCCTGCGCGCCTGCGCCAGCCAGTTCACCGACGCGACCCGGCCCGGCGGCGCGCTGCTCGCCCCCGAGATCGGCCAGCCAGTTGATGCTACCGTCTTTAGCTTCGACTTCTACAATGGCAGCGATGCCGGCGACGAGATCACCGGGATCACCTTCGCCCCGGGTGGCGAGCGCTACATCGGCCTGATTGACGACATCCCGCCCGGTGGCAAGGCTCCGCTCACGATTATTGACACGGGCTCCACGACCAACCCCACCGAGACGGGGCTCATCCTCTACCTCACCGGCGCCCGCGCCGGTGGGGTGAGCAGCGGCGCGCCCGACGGCCGCGAGAGCCTGATCGTGACGGTACGCTAGCCGGTGTAGCCGGCCTTGTCCGCGTGCGTGAGCGACGCCCCGGCCTCTGGCCGGGGCGTCGCCCTGTGCTCCGGGGAACGATTCGGCGTGCGTCGCCGTTACAAGGGTACACCAACAGCTCTTATGAACGAGGGAGTGTGATGCGCAGCTTGATGATCGCGGCGCTCCTGGGCGCCCTCGCGGCGTGTGGCGTTCCCGACACAGCGAGCCGCCCCGCGTCCCCACCCGAACCCCGTCGCCCGGAGCGAGCCGCCCCCGCGCCTTCCGCCACCGAGCAGCCCATGGCCGCGCCAGAGGTGGCGAGCGCAACGCCCGCAGTTGCGCCAGCCGTGGGCGCGAGCCAGCCGACGGCGCCGGCAAGGCCTACGCTCGCACCCCCGCCGCTTGCCGACCTGGCGCTGACTGCTCCGGCCCAATATCCACCACCGGCCCTGCCCCACGATGGTCTCGCGCAGCTGCCGACCGGGCTGTTCGAGCGGCTACGGGATCACCTGGCGGCACGGACCGGGGGCGATCCCGGGGCGATCAGCCTCGTGGGCGCCGAGGCGACGATCTGGAGCGACGGCGCACTGGGCTGCCCGCAGCCCGGCGTCTTCTACACCCAGGAGCCCGTTGAAGGCTACCAGGTTGTGCTGGAGCTCGCCGGGCAGCGCTACGACTACCGGGTGGCCCGGAGCGGTGCCTTCAGCCTGTGCGCCTAGCGTAATGGTTGTGCCATCAGCGCCGAGATAGGCCGACACCGGCCCGTGGTGCGCGTAGCCCCCGGCGGCATCGCGGTGCGCGGGAGTCCCGCACGCCCGGCGGCTGAAGCCGAGGGCTAGAACCCTGCGAAGCCGGCCTGCGCGGGCTTGATCCGGCCCCGCCGGTGGCTTGTGGTGTGGCTCACCGAGGGCAGCGCAGCGCGCGGTTACCAGGTGACGCTCATCATCGAGCAGTTGAGGCCCGAGCCGATCCCGAGTAGGCCGACGTGGTCGCCACCCTTCAGGCGGCCCGCCTCAGCGGCCTGGGCGAGGCTGATCGGCAGGGCGGCGGGCCCGATGTTGCCGAGCACCGGGAAGTTCAGGTAGAGCTTGGCGGGCGTCACGCCGATCGCCTCGGCCACAGCAGCCATGTGCCGGGCACCCACCTGGTGCGGCGCATAGAGCGCGATCTGATCGTCGCTCCAGTTGGGCAGTTGCTCCTGAGCCAGCGCCCACGTCTCAGTCGCCAGCTTGACGCCGGCCACCAGCAGCGCACTTGCGTCGGTGCGCATATAGTCGGGCATGCCCACACAGAGATCGTTGTGCTCGGTGGCGGCCAATGAGACCACCCCGTTCAGACGATGGCCGCTGCGGGCCACGCGGGTGTGGGCCAGCAGCATCGCGGCGCCACCGGAGCCCAGGGTGAGGGTGGCGAAGTTATCGCGAAACTCCTGCATCGTCGTCTCCGGGCGCTGCAGACGGCGCACCGTCGCCATCACGGCATCCTGGGAGCCCTCGCCATCGACGATCAGAGCATACTCGATCTCACCGGCCTCGATCATCAGAGCGGCAATATACATGCCGTTGAGGAAGCCGAGGCATGCATTGCGCACATCGTAGTTGATCGCGCGCGGGCTGAGCCCCAGGTTGCGATGCACGAAGCAGGCCGTGGAGGGCTCCAGGTAGTCCTGGCAGACAGAGGTATTGATGACGATGCCCACCCGCTGCGGATCGACTTCGGCGGCGGCGAGGGCCTTGCGGGCTGCGGAGGTTGCGATTGCGCTCGGCAGGGTGCCGCTGTCCCAGAAGCGCCGCTCGCGGATACCCGAGAGCTGTTCCAGGCGCCCCCTGGGTACCCCGAGGCGCTGCATGGTCTCACCGATCTGGTCCTCCAGCCAGTCCGAGCTGATCCGGTGAGGGGCCAGCTCATAGCCTAGCGCCTCGATCGCCACATTCTGAAAGCGCACGCTCAACCTCCAGCACTGCAATTGCGAATCCTCAGCGTACTGTACCACAATTTCGCCTGCGGGCCCGGATGCCTATGCCCGCGGCGACCGCACCTTTAGGGGAGCGTAGGGGACAGGGGACTGGGGAGCTTACTGGGGGATGTACGGGTGGCGCCGTGTGCCCCGGGCTGGGGCGGACGCACGGCTGGTGGAAGGCAACCGCCGCGCCCCATCATGTCGCGCCGCATGGCTCAGCGGAAGGGTCGCGAGGGCCGTGAGCGAACCGCAGCGTCTTCCAGAGCGTTGGAACGCCTACAAAGCCACGCATGCATCCCCCGGTACGGGGGGCCTGCACCGCGTACGCGGAGCCTGCCCCCGCGAAAGCGGGGGGGCGCTGGGTTCCCGCTTGCGCGGGAACGACACCCCGGCGCGCGTGGGTCACGCCCGCGCAGGCGGAGCCTGCCCCCGCGAAGGCGGGGGGGCGCTGGGTTCCCGCTTGCGCTGGGTTCCCGCTTGCGCTGGGTTCCCGCTTGCGCTGGGTTCCCGCTTGCGCGGGACCGACACCCCGGCGCGCGTGGGTCACGCCCGCGCAGGCGAGCCTGCCCCCGCGAAGGCGGGGGGGCGCTGGGTTCCCGCTTGCGCGGGAACGACACCCTGACGCGCGTGGATCACGCTCGCGCCGGTGGGCGTCACGGTTCCGAGCAGACGTGCTGTCCGCCCTTAAAGCGTTCTGGGAGCGGGGGTTGGGGGAGACGCAGCCCGCCCGAGCGGCTTGCCTCTGAACTCGCTTCCGCAGGGCGCACGGCCACAACGCGCAGTCCCCGTACAGGGCAGTGCTGGTGACCGAAACGGGCTGATGGCACTGGCAAGGCAAAGTCGGACCAGTCGTGATACAATTACACAATTACATACCAACATCCTTCTTATGGATCTACATACCGGGGAGGGGTATACTGAGAGCGTACCTGCGCCCCAGAGTTGTGTCAAGCGCATCCGGATGTGCAGCAGGCCGTTCGCGGGAGCCCATAGCAGCGTCTACCAGTTCCGTGTGGCGGCCTGCCTGGGGCTTCCCGACGGCTGTGGATGCGAGGCGCTGCCTCCCCCGAGCTGCCAGGATGTCGCGACCCGAGAGAAAGGATCGCCCAATGGCCACCTTCGACGAAACCGTCGCACTCGACGCCTACTCCCAGGCGATCGTGCACGCTGCCGAACGCGCCGGGCCGGCTGTGGTCAAGATCGAGACGGGCCGGGGTGGGCGGGCGCCCGACGGTCGGCCCGGCCCCCAGCAGGGCCTCGGCTCCGGCGTGATCTACAGCAGCGACGGCCATATTCTCACCAATGCCCATGTGATTGCCGGAGCCAGCAGGGTCCTCGTGACCCTCCCCGATGGTCGCCGGCTGCCGGCCGGCGTCCTTGGCGCCGAGCCCAGCCGGGATCTGGCGGTGCTCCGCGTGGCCGAGGGCCGGCTCCCGGTTGCCGAGCTCACCTCGGCACCGCTGCGGGTTGGCCAGCTGGTAGTGGCGATCGGCAATCCCTTCGGGCTGGATTTCACCGTGACCGCCGGGGTGGTAAGCGCGCTGGGGCGCACACTGCCAGCCGGGCCGGGCCAGCAACTCGAACAGCTCATCCAGACTGACACCCCGATCAACCCCGGCAACTCGGGCGGCCCGCTCGTGGATGTGCAGGGCCGGGTTGTGGGGATCACCACCGCGATTGTCCCCTGGGGCCAGGGCCTCGGCTTCGCCGTACCCACCGCCACCGCCTACGAGGTGATCGGCCGGATCACGGCCCGCCACCGCGAGACGATCGGGCGGGGCGTGCTTGGAATCAGCGGCCTGGATACCGTTCTCGACGAGCGTGCCTCTCGGGCCACCGGCACGGGCCAGAAGGCGGGCGTGCTGCTGCTGGAGGTGGAGCCGGGTGGCCCAGCGGGCAAAGCGAGCCTGCGCGGCGGCGATATCATCCTTACGCTCGAGGACCGGCCGGTGGAGAGCGTGAGCGCATTGCGCAAGGCAGTGCAGGAGCTGATCGGCCGGAGACCCTGGCGCATCGGCTTCCTGCGCGAGGGCCGCCGGCGCAGCGTCAGCCTGGTGCCTGCAACCTGAGGCGGGCGCTCCCTCCAGAGCGACCCGGACCGCGCCACGGCGCATCACCACGCGCCGCGACGCGGTCCCCTGTGGTACAATGGCGCGCGCAGACGCCCGCTAGCCCACAGGAGCCCCATGCACGCCCTCTCCACGCTCGCCCGCCTGGGAATCGGCGGGCTGCTGCTCGACCCACGGGCCTTTCGCGCCCAGCGCGACGATCCCGGCGCCTTCCAGCGCGGCCTGTTCCTGGTAGCCCTTGTCGGGCTACTGGTGGGCCTTGCCAGCTGGATCGGCGACCTCGGCGAATACCTGACCCAGCCGGACCCCGAGGCGGTGCGCAGCACGCTCTACGATGGCCTGACCGCGATGCCATGGTTTCGCCAGGTGGCCGAGGAAGTTCCCGGCTTCAGCACAAGCTTCGAGCAGGCCTTTGCCCAGCAGGCCGGGCTATTCCAGACGAACCCGCTGCTTGGCCTTGGGGGCGTGGCCCTCGCGCCGATCCTGGCCCTGCTGAGCTGGCTGATCGTCGGCACGATCGTCCATATCGCCGCGCGCGCCTTCGGTGGCACCGCCAGCTACGGCCAGACCCTTGCCTGCACGGCCCTGGCCGCCGGCGCCAACCTGCTCGGGCTGGTGCAAGTGGTGCCCTACGCCCAGGTAGCCGGCGCAACATTGCTCGGCCTGATCGTCACCTACGTGGCGGTGCGGGAGGCACACGGGCTGCCATCCTGGCGCGCCTTCTGGGCCGTGACGATCGGCCCGCTCCTGCTGACGGCCCTGCTAGCCGGCCTCGGCTGCTGCGCCGTGATCGTGCTCGTGAGCACCCTGAGCAACGCGCAGGGGGCGGCACTATGATCGAGCTCTTCAATGCCGCCCTCACCGTCAACCAGGCCACCATGCGCCGCCTGCGTGACGCGCCCGACGTGGTGCTGCGCGGCCTGACAATCGTGCTGTTCGTTGGCCTGCTGGTGGGCGCCGTAAACGGCGCCAGCGCCGCCATCAGCACCTCGACGCCAGAGCGTACTGTCGATCAGGTGCGGGCCGTGGTGGACCAGCAGGTGGAAAGCCTGGTGCTGGGGCCGAACGCCGAAGAGGTGCAGCCGATCGTGCGGTTCATCAACGAGAACGAGGAGTCGTTCTACGCCCTGCTCACCGACCTTTTGAGCCTCCCTACGCCCCTGCCTCGCCCGGTAATGTTGTTCTTCCAGTGGCTCGCCAGCGTCGTGAGCACCCCGCTCTCCTACCTGAGCGGCATGCTCCTCGCCGTGACGGTGGCCCACGTGGCCGCGCGCCAACTCGGCGGCCAGGGCAGCATCCAGCAGATGGTCGGGCTCGGCGCGCTCTCGGTCGCACCCCACGCGCTCGACGCCCTGGCCTTCATTCCGGTGCTCGGGCCAACGCTCGGCTTTATCGCCTGGGCATGGGGCCTGGTGATCCTCGTCGTCGCGACGATGATCGTTCACCGGCTCGACAGCATGCGCGCGACCATGGCGGTGCTCCTCTACCCGCTACTGCTCATCCTGCTCGGCACCCTGCTCTTCTGCGGGCTGCTCTTCCTGCTGGTGGCGGCGGCGGCTCGCTAAAGGAAGCACCGGGAACGAAGAACCGGAGAACCGCACGGGGGCGATGTTCTGACGCGCGCCAGGACTCCGCAGACGCTTCAAGCTTTCCGAAGGGTCCCCGGCCGCCAGGAACGTGGCCAGGGGCTACCCGGGGTCGAAGCGGTACCCGACTCCCCAGACCGTTAAGATGCGCTGCGGGGTCGTCGGGTCGTCCTCAATCTTCTCACGCAGCCGGCGGATGTGGACCGTGACGGTGCTCGCGTCGCTGGCGAAGGTAAAGCCCCAGACCTGATCGAGCAACTGCTCGCGCGTGAAGACCTGGCCGGGATGGCGCGCGAGGAAGAGCAGCAGGTCGAACTCGCGCGCCGTGAGGCTGAGGGGTCGCCCCGCGAGGCTGGCAACCCGGGCAGCCGGGTCGACCCTGACGGCTCCGGCGACCACGGGGGCGCTCACGGGTGCGCCGGCCGGCCGGTTGGCCGTACGCCGCAGAACGGCGCGCACGCGAGCCACGAGCTCACGGGATGAGAAAGGCTTAGTGAGGTAATCGTCGGCGCCAAGCTCCAGCCCGAGCACGCGGTCGATCTCCTCGCCCCGAGCCGTCAGTATGATGATTGGCAGCGCACCGGTGGCACGGAGCTGGCGGGTGATCGTGAGCCCGTCCACGCCGGGCAGCATCAGGTCGAGCACGACAAGGTCGGGGCGAACGCGATCGATCGCCGCCAGGGCGGCCGGGCCATCTGCCGCACTCTCCACCTCGAAGCCCTCGCGCCGCAGGTAGAGCCCGACCACCTCGCGGATGCTCGGCTCGTCGTCGACCACCAGAATGCGCTCACCGGCCATCGGGACGGCTCCTTTACCGCACGTGGCGTCTGTGGGCACGCCGGGGGTGGCCATCATGTCGCGGTTCGCGCCTCACCATCTGGCACGACCATCTGCCAGCCCGACGAGACGTAGGAACCAGGTGCAGGACGCACGCCAGACACGCCGGGTACTGCGGACACGGGCGCCTCCCGAATGCGCAGATTGGCCACACCATTACACTGTTCGCAGCGCGTACACCCCGCCGCGCGTGAGGATGGCGGCGCCGAGGCCAGCACCCGCCACCAGGTAGAAGAGCGCAGCGCTCACGAGAGGCGCAGCGCTGCCGATGAGGGCAAGGGGCAGCAGCAGGGCCAGCACCCCGGCTGCCGCCGCGACCGCCGGGTGGCTGGTGCTCGCACCCCGACCAGCGGTAATGGCGCGCCCGATCACGGCGAACCCAACAAGGTAGGGGAACTGGATCAGCAGGAGCAGTGGGAGCAGCAGCGGCAGACCCACCAGGCTCAAGGCCGCGAGTGCTACCAGGGGCGGCAGGAGCAGGGCCGCAAGCACCGTGGTAAGCAGGCCAAGACCAGCGGAATGGAGCGGCGCATGGCGCAGGGCTCGCGCGGCGCCCTCGGTGCGTAGAGGCCAGATCGCCGTGCAGACCGCACAGAGCAACAGGCAGATCATGGCCAGCCCGCCACTGGCCAGGGGCTGCGGGATAGCGGCCGGAGCGAACGTACCGCGCCGACCGAAGAAGGAGGCCAGGCTTACCAGCACGGCGCCACCCGCCAGCTGCTCCTCGCCGAGGATACGGCCCGCCACCGCAGCCGGGCTCGCCACCACGACGCCACCGCCGATCGCCAGGACACTGCCCCCCACCCGCGCCCGGGGCGCCAGGGTGATCGGCCCCGCGTAGCTCACCACATCGCCGCGCACCTCACCCTCGACCAGGATGGGGCCGCTCAGGCTCGTGACATCACCCTCGACCAGGCCCTGCACCAGGATAGGCCGGCTGATGGTAGCCAGATCGCCCGGCACCACCTCTCCCGGCCCTACCACCAGAGCGGCTGGCTGGGCAAAGGCCACTCCTGGCGCCAGGGCCAGAAGCAGCGCGGCCAGACACGCGGCCAGGCGCCGCGCCAATGCCGCGCTCATCGTCCCGGCTCCGAGCGCATAGCGAGGGGCGCACCCCGCACGAGTCGCCACCACAGCCAGGCGCCGGCCCCGAGCACCAGGGGCACCAGCAGGGCAGCCGGCCCGACGGCGGCGAGCAGATTGACCAGGGGCTTAGCGGCGAGGGTTAACGTCAGCAGCAACTGGCCGAGACCGCCATCGGGCCCGCCGGCAACCCGGGCGGGGCCCATGCTGTTCCCGAGCACGCCCCATGCGCCCAGGGCCACCCAGAGGGCGAAAGCCAGAGCGGTAAGCAAAGCGGCGGCGCGCGGCCAGCGAGCCGGGCCACCCGTCGCCGGCTGGCGCTCGGCCGGCAGGCTGGCCAGCACACGCACCGCAAGGTCGCGGGGAGGCGCCACCGCAACCGGCTCGCCCCAGCGCGCAAGCAGCGCGCGGGTCGCCGCCTCATCTGCGGTGAGGGCAGCCTCATCAAGCGTCGGATCGTACTCATCTAGTCGTCTCATACGGGAATCTCCCCATCGCCGCCGATCGCCGCCTCGAGCATCTTCCGTGCGCGGTGCAGGCGGGTCTTCACGGTCGCCTCGGTAAGCCCGAGGGCCTCGGCGATCTCCTGGTACGAAAGGTCGTGCCAATAGCGCAGGACAGTCACACTGCGGTAGGCATCAGGCAGCGCTTGCAGCGCCCGCTGAACAGCCATGCGGCCTTCAGCGACCAGCGCCACGCGCTCCGGTCCGGGCTCCGGGCTACTGAGCCAGAGGGCCACATCATCGAGGGTGAGCCAGGCGAGGCGACGGCGGCGTAGCCGATCGATACAGTAGTTCGACCCGATCGTGAGCAGCCACGTCACAAAGCGGCGCGCTGGATCGAAACTCTCGAGGCGGCGGTAGGCCCGCAGCATCACCTCCTGGACGGCGTCTTCGGCCTCGTGGGAGTCGCCGAGCATGCGGTAGGCCTGGTTGAAGATCGCGCCACTATAGCGCTGCACCAGCACCGCAAAGGCGCTCTGATCGCCGGCCACAGCGCGCCGCACAAGGGCGGCCTCCTCGGCCTGCTGCTCCATCAGCGCCCTCCCTCTCGCCCAATGATACGCGCACGGGGGCGTGAAGTTTCAGCGGGCGGGGCAGCCACTTGCAGAACGACGGAGCATCGTGTACCATCAGATCGGAGCGATGCAGCAGGGGCCAATGAGTCGGACACGTCGCCCTGCCCCTGGGGCACCAGGAGGACGCTGTGGGAGGGAGCTACAACCGCGAGCAGATCCGCGCCGCCCTGGCCGAGACGGACCCGGCCTGCAGCTTCTACCTCGATCTGCAGACGGGCACCGTGCTGAGAGTGCCAGACACCGAGCAGAGCGACGAGGCCGAGGCGCTGCGGGCCATGGTAATGGAGGGCTACGGCGACCGCTTTCGCTACATTCCCGGCGGCAATCCCAGCCCGGGCGACGCCGACGTGGATAGCTGGCTCGAAGCGGAGGGGCTGGCGGGCTAGCGTCACGAGATCCAAACCCGTAGGGAGAGCCGGGGCGTTGGCCGGGCAACGCCCCGGCTCTCTTTACTTCTCGTAGGGCTTACCGGCGGCGGCGGGGCCAACGGCGCGGCCGATCAGGCCGGCGAGCACTACCATTGTGGCCACATAGGGCAAAACCTGCAAGAACTGGTTGGGGACGGGCGTCCCGGCGATCTGGACATTCAGGATCTGTAGGCGGGTCTGCAGGGCCTCGGCGAAGCCGAAGAGCATGGCGCCCCCAAATGCCCCGAAGGGCATCCACTTGCCGAAGATCATCGCCGCAAGCGCGATAAAGCCCTTGCCCGCCGTCATCCCATCGTCAAAGTTGCCCACCGTCTCAAGCGAGAACCAGGCTCCGGCCAGGCCGGCGATCAGCCCGCTGATGGCCACATCAATATAGCGTACCCGCGTCACGTTGATGCCGACGGTATCGGCGGCCTTGGGGTTCTCGCCAACCGCGCGTGTACGCAGGCCCCAGCGGGTAAAGAACAGCACCAGGTGGGTAACGACAACGATGATCAGCATGCCGAAGAAGATCGGCTTGCCGACGAAGAAGAGCGGCCCGAGGATGGGGATCTGGCTGAGGCCGGGGATCGTAATATCGGGGAGGGTCACGCGGCCGCCGCCCGAATCGACGATAAACTGGCGCCGCAGGTAGCCGGTAACGCCGATCGCCAGGATGTTGATCACCGTCCCGCTGATCACCTGGTCCGTCTTGAAGGTGATCGACAGCGCCCCGTGGATGAGCGAGATCAGCCCGCCGAGGGCGATGGCGGCGAGCACCCCGAGCCAGATATTGCCGGTAAAAACAAAGGCGGCGAAGCCAAAGGCCGCGCCGGTGAGCATCATGCCCTCGATCGCAATATTGACCACGCCACTACGCTCGGCCCAGATCCCGGCCATGGCACCGAGGGCGATCGGTGTACCGAGCCGCAGCGTCTCGCTGACCATGGTGATCACATTGGTCTGCTTACCGGCGGCGGCCCAGATCAGGACAGTGGGGAAGAGCAACACGCCGCTCAGCCAGAGGGCCGGAGTGGAGGCCTGCTCAGAGGCCGGCACAAAGCCTAGCACACCTGCGGCCACAAAGATCACCCCGATGACCGTCAGGGAGAGGGTGGTGGGCACCTCGATCACCGGCCCGGGAACCCCAAACCCAAGGCGGGTAGTGGTCGGGTCGGCGGCGCCGAGGCCGCCCGCATTGGTGGCGATGAGCAGCAGGCCGAGCAGGGTGAAAAAGCCAGCGATGATCTGGCGCCGCGTGACGCCCCGGCGACGCTCCGGCATAGGCGACCCTTTCCATCCACAGCGGTGCGGCCCAATCATACCACAACTGGCATCGCCGGGCGTGCCGGATGTTCCGCGCGCCGTGGCGCTGAAGCGCGCGGCGCGCGGGAGGCGAAGCCTGCCTGCGCGGGCTCCCACGGCCTTTGGTGGCGGCCTGCTCTCTGCGTGCGCGGAGGTGGGAGCCGCGCGCGCGACGGCCATGACATCCACCCCCACTCGCGCGGGGGCGTGCTGGCCTGCACGATGGTACATCCCACCCTGTCATCGTCGGGTCATCCTGGGCTTCCGGCCGATCTGGTATACTTGCGCGCCGATGTACTGGAGGGCGCGATGAGCGAGACGATCACGGCCGGGCAACCGGCCCTGCCCCAGATGCCCCCGGCCGCCGCGTCGCCCGGCCTAACGCAACTCGTCGAGAGCCTGCTGTTTGTCGCCGGTGAGCCGGTGACGGTGGCCCAACTGGCCCGGGCTCTCGAAGCTCCCGCCGACGCGGTGGAGGCGGCCCTGGCCGAGCTCAGCGAGCACTGCCGGGAACGGGGGGTGCGCGTGCAGCGCCACGGCGAGGCCGTGCAACTGGTGAGCGCGCCAGAGTGTGCCCGTGCCGTCGGGCGCTTTCTGGGAGTACAAGCTAGCGGGCGTCTCTCCAACGCGGCACTGGAGGTGCTGGCCATCATCGCCTATCGCCAGCCGCTCACCCGGGCCCAGATCGACGCCATCCGTGGCGTGGACAGCAGCGGCACCCTGCGGGTACTCCTCGCGCGGGACCTGGTGGCCGAGGCTGGGCGTCTGGAGACGGTAGGCCGGCCGATCCTGTACGCGACCACGCCAGCCTTCCTTCAACAGTTCGGTCTCACCAGTCTCGCCGAGCTCCCGCCGATCGACATGCCCCCGGCGATTGCCGAGGAGCGCTCCGGGGAGGATACACAGCCTCCCACACCTTCTCCACATGAACGGCTGGTTTATCCACATGAGGAGTGAGAGTGGTTCTCACCAGGGGCAGCGCATTGGGCTCCGCTCCGCGGCTGATCGGCAACGGAAAAAGGTGTGACACCGCCAGGAGTTATCCACATTGGCACGGCCAGAGTTATCTACATGGCCCGGTGAATCGGGCGCCAGAATCGCACGATTCGCCACTGTCCGAGGGCCGATAACTATTAGCAGGACTTATAGAAATCGCACGTTATGTTGCTTGAAATCGTGAGGGGGATGGGGTATGATCTGCACCACGTTCGGCAGACACGAACCCCCATCCCCGAGACAGAATCACTGAGGGGCTGATGCGACTCGTCCATGACCGCGCCATTGGCGTGCGCTTCGACGCGCGCCCAATGTTCGCCGTGCGCCCAGCGAGGAGGGGCCCGTGAATCTCAACCAGATCTGGCAGGCTGCCCTGGGCACCATGCAGATGCAGACGTCGCGCCAGGAGTTTGACACCTGGCTGCGAGGCACAAGCCTGCTTGCGCTCGACGCGGGTCTCGCTACTGTCGGCACCATCTCGCCCTTCCACAAGGAGGGGCTCGAAAACCGTTACCTCACCCCCGTGCGCCGCTCACTCGGCGATGTGGTGGGCTACCCGGTACAGGTGCGGGTGGTCATTGCCGGGGCCAGCGGGCCGCTGAGCCGGATGGAACTGGGCGGCAGCGCGCCGATCGTTGCCCACACCGACGACGACGGCTACTTCGGTGGCGCCGAACGGGCCGTGCAGCTGGATCTCTCCAGCGCGATGCGGACCGGCATGCTGAACCCGAAGTATACCTTCTCGCGCTTCATCGTCGGCTCGAGTAACCGGCTGGCGCACGCCGCCTGCCTCGCGGTGGCCGACAACCCGGGCCAGGCCTATAATCCGCTCTTCCTCTATGGCGGCGTGGGCCTGGGCAAGACGCACCTGCTCCATGCGATCGGCAACTATGTGCTCGACCGGGACCCCGAGATTAATGTGCTCTACGTCTCCTCGGAGAAGTTCACGAACGATCTGATCAACGCCATTCGCCGCCAGCAGACCGAGGAGTTCCGGATTCGCTACCGCAATATCGATGTATTGCTGATCGACGATATCCAGTTCATCGCCGGCAAGGAGTCCACCCAGGAGGAGTTTTTCCACACCTTCAACGCGCTGCACTCTGCCGCCAAGCATATCGTGATTAGCTCCGATAAGCCTCCCAAGGCCATCCTCACCCTCGAGGAGCGGCTGCGATCACGGTTCGAGTGGGGCCTGATCGCCGATGTGCAGCCCCCCGACCTCGAGACGCGCACGGCGATTCTGCGGGCCAAGGGCGACCAGATGAACGTCTATGTCCCCGATGAGGTGATCGACTTCCTCGCCCACAAGGTGCAGAGCAACATCCGCGAGCTCGAAGGCTCGCTGAACCGGGTGGCCGCCTACGCGGAGCTTCACGGCCTGCCGATCAGTGTGGAGACGGCCACCACCGCCGTCGCCGATCTGCTGGGCAACACGCGCCGCAAGCGCATTACCGCCGAGATGATTATTCAGGCGGTGAGCGAGCACTACGGCATTGACCTCGCGGCCCTCAAGGGCCGGGGCCGCTCGCGGAATATTGTCGTCCCGCGCCAGGTGGCGATGTACCTGCTCCGCGAGGAGACGGCGTCCAGCCTGGTTGATATTGGGAACATGCTCGGTGGGCGTGACCATACGACGGTGATGTACGGCTGCGAGAAGATCGCCGAGGAGATCAACGCCGACAGCCGCCTGCGCAATGAGGTGCTCAGCATCCGCGAAAAACTGCACGCCCAGGGCTAAGCCCCTGGGGGCGGGGGCGTGCGGCCCCGCCACGCCCGCCCCCGCCTGCTCCGCCGCGTAAAGCGTTTCTCACGCGCCCAGCCCCCGTGACGGTGTGCCCCGTTCGCACCCGTGTGCCATTCCGGAGCGCGCCCGCTTTACGAGCGCAAGCCCCGCCCCTGTCGCGCCGGCCCCGTGAGGCCCGCGACTGGCGGGGCTGCCCTTTGTGCGCTGGCGCACAACCTGTGCTATGCTGATCCTATGAGCTCGCTCCTCACGCGCACCTCGCTGCGTTATCTCCTCCGTCACCCCTGGCAGATCGGCCTCTGTGTGCTTGGTGTGGCCCTGGGGGTGGCCGTGGTGGTCGCCATCGACCTGGCCAACGCTAGCGCCCGCCAGGCTTTCCGCCTCAGCACCGAGAGCGTGACCGGCCGTGCCACGCACCAGCTTGTCGGCGGGCCATCCGGCCTCGATGAGGGTCTCTACCGCCGGCTGCGTCTGGAACTTGGCCTGCGCCAGGCGGCGCCCATCGTTGAGGGCTACGTGCAGTCCCCCGCGCTCCCGGGCCGCACTCTGCAGCTGCTGGGCGTCGATCCGCTCGCCGAGGCCCCCTTCCGCTCCTACCTCGCTGCCGCGCAGGCCCAGGCGGCCGACACCCGTGGCACCCTCGACCTGACGACCCTGCTGGTGGAGCCCGCGACCGCGCTCCTCGCCGAGGAGACGGCCAGGGCGGCCGGGGTGGCGCCTGGCGAGCGCCTGGCGCTGCGGATCGGCGCGCAGATCGTTGAGGTGCGCCTGGTGGGCCTGCTGCAGCCCACCGACGATCTCAGCCGCCGCGCCCTGGCAGGGCTCGTTATTACCGACATCGCCACCGCCCAGGAGTTGCTAGGGATGCTCGGGCGGTTGAGCCGGATCGATCTCATCCTTGATGAATCGCCGGCAACAGCAGCGCGGATCGCGTCCGTTCTGCCACCAGGCGCCGAGCTCGCCCCCGCCGCAGCCCGCTCCAACGCCATGGAGCAGATGACGCGGGCCTTTGAGCTGAACCTGACGGCGCTGAGCCTGCTGGCCCTGATTGTCGGCGTGTTCCTGATCTACAACACGATCACGTTTAGCGTCGTGCAGCGGCGCGGCCTGATCGGCACCCTGCGCTGCCTGGGGGTCACGCGCGGCCAGGTCGGGGCCATGGTGCTGGCCGAGGCCACCCTGGTGAGCCTGGTGGGCTCACTGCTCGGCCTGGCCCTCGGCGTGCTGTTCGGGCGTGGCCTCGTGCAGCTTGTCACCCGGACGATTAACGACCTGTACTTTGTGGTAACCGTGCGCGAGCTGAGTGTGGATCCGGCGGTGTTGCTCAAGGGCCTGCTGCTGGGGGTGGCGGCGACCCTGCTCGCGGCCGCGGTGCCCGCCGTGGAGGCGACGCTCACACCGCCCCGCACAGTGCTGCGTCGCTCCAGCTATGAGGATCGGGCCCGGGGCCTGGTGCCGAGGCTGGCTCTTGCTGGTCTGGTGGTGATCGGCCTGGGGGTGGCGCTGCTGCTCGTGCCGATCGGTGGGGGGGTGGCCGGCCATGGGTCCGGGGCGCCGGTGGGAGGGGCGCGGGTGGCCGCGCCGGATGGCGAGCCGGGGACTGTGCCGTTGATCCTGGGGTTTGGGGCGCTGTTCGGGATCGTGATCGGTGCGGCGCTCCTCACGCCACTCGCGACCGTGCTGCTGATGCGGGTAGCGCGCCCGGCCCTTGGCGCAGCCTTCGGCCTGCTGGGGCGTATGGCCGCCCGCGACGTGGTGGCCGCCCTTTCGCGCACCGCCGTGGCCGTGGCCGCCTTGATGGTCGCCGTGAGCGTTTCGATCGGGGTGGGGCTCATGGTGGGGAGCTTCCGCCAGACGGTGATCGCCTGGCTCGAACAGAGCCTGGTAGCCGATATTTATATCTCGGCACCGAGTATTGCGGCCAACCGCGTGGATACGACGATCGACCCGGACCTCGCGGGACGGCTCACCTCTGTCGAGGGCGTAGCGGCCGTAAGCCGCTTCCGCAATGTGCAAGTCGACACGCCGGTCGGCCCGGTCTCCCTGGTGGCGGTGGATGCGCCCGGGGAGCGTGGGCGTGATGCCCTGCGCTTCCGCGAGGGCGGGGGGGCGGCCACCTGGGCCGCGTGGGACGCCGGCGCGGTGCTGATCTCCGAGCCCCTGGCCTACCGCACCGGCCTGGGCCCGGGCGACACGCTCGCGCTGCGCACCGATCGTGGCCGGCGCGACTTCATGATTGCCGGCGTGTACGACGACTACACGAGCGATCGGGGGGTGATCCGCATCCGCTACGATGCCTACCGGGCGAACTGGGACGACCAGGCGATCTCGTCGCTGGCGCTCTACGCGGCTCCCGGCGAAGATGTGGAGCAGCTGGTAGCGCGTGTGCAGGCGGCCATCGGCGCGAATGCCGACGCGACGTCGCCGGGCCTGATTGTTGGCTCGAACCGGGCGTTGCGGGCCGGAACGCTGGCGATCTTCGACCGCACCTTCGCGATTACGGCAGTACTCCAGCTCCTCGCCACCGTGGTCGCTTTTATCGGCATTCTCAGCGCGCTCATGGCCCTGCAGCTCGAGCGGGCCCGCGAGCTGGCGATGCTCCGGGCCAATGGCCTGACGCCAGGCCAGCTCTGGGGTGTCGTGCTGGCTCAGACAAGCCTGATGGGCCTGACAGCGGGGCTGCTCGCCGCACCGCTTGGCCTCGTGCTCGCTGTGGTGCTGGTGTCTGTGATCAACCGGCGCTCCTTCGGCTGGACGCTCGACCTCAGCCTTGATCCGGCCCTCTTTGGCCAGGCGTTCCTGGTCGCGCTGGTGGCCGCCGTGCTGGCCGGGATCTACCCCGCCCTCAAGATGAGCCGCACTAACCCGGCCCTAGCATTGCGGGAAGAGTAAGGGCGTGGCGCGCCGGCGGTGGAGAGGGAGTGCCGGCTTGCCCCTTGCACGCTCCGTGAGAGCGGGGGGCAGACGCGCGAGGCCCGCGACGCTCCGGAGGTTGCCGCAGTCTGGACTGGTAGGGCCACGCCCGTGCCGCAGCGGCGGTATAATGCTTGACATGCGACGCTGGCCCCGGCGACGGAGAAGTTTTGAGTGGAGCAGGTTGAGATGAACAAGCGCATCCTGTGGGCCATAGTGATCACACTATTGCTGAGCATACTGATCAGCGCCTGCGGCCGTGGCGCCGAGCCGGAATCCGATACAACCAGCGCTATCGTGCCGGTGCTCGCCGTCTCGGAGCTTACGCCAGGGCCAAACCGGCTGGCCCTCGGCCTGCTGCAGAATGGCACGCCCTTGAACGATCCGGAGCTGCGCCTGGGCATGCGGCTCTTCTTTCTCGACGGCCCCGAGCCGGACACAGTGCAAGCCGAGTCGACGGCCGTATACCGTGGCGAGGGCTTGCCCTTCGGCCTCTACGTGGGCTACGCCACCTTCGACCAGCCGGGCGGCTGGGGCCTGGAGCTCAGCATCCCGCGCGAGGGAAATACACCCGACCTGGTCCGCCTGCGTCTGGACGTGCTTGAGCGCCCGAGCGCGCCAACAGTAGGCGACCCGGCGCTGCCGAGCCAGAACCTCACCGTGGCCCAGGAGCCCGATCTGGCAAAGATCAGCTCGGACCCCGACCCGGACCCGGAGCTTTACCAGCTCACGGTTGCAGACGCGATTGCGGCGCGCAAGCCCTTTGTGGTCGCCTTCTCTACCCCCGGCTACTGCCAGACGGCCGTCTGCGCCCCGAACCAGCTGGTGCTCAAGCGCCTGAAGGATCAATACAAGGGCCAGGTAAACTTTATTCACGTTGAGGTCTACCCCTTCCCCTTTGGCGAGTCCTTCCAGGCCCAGCGCCGGGTGCCAGCGATGGTCGAGTGGGGGCTGCGCACCGAGCCCTGGACCTTCCTGGTGGACGCGGACGGGATCATCCAGGCCCGCTATGAAGGCGGGATCACCTTTGCCGAGCTCGAGCCGGCCCTGGCCCAACTGGCCGCCGGTGAGCCGATCTCCCCTCCCGTGGATTAACCGTCGGAAGACGCAGACCGTGTCATTCCAGCGACGAATCATTCAGGCGATGTAAGGACGGGCCATGTACCGCGAGCTCTCAGGCCAGGCGCAGGCGGGGGTGATCGATCTACGCAGCGACACTGTGACGCTGCCGAGCCCGGCCATGCGCGAGGCCATGGCCCGCGCGGAGCTCGGCGACGACGTCTATGGCGAGGACCCGACGGTGAACCAGCTGGAGGGGCTGGCGGCGGAGATCCTGGGCAAAGAGGCGGCGGTACTGGTGGTAAGCGGCACCATGGGCAACCTGGCGGCCCTCCTGGCCCACGGCGGCCGTGGCGAGCGGGTCGTTTGCGGCGACGAGTGCCACATCTATCACTACGAAGCTGGCGGCGCATCAGCGCTGGGCGGGATGATCTACCACACGCTCCCCACCGCTATCGACGGCACGCTCCCTCTGGACGTGGCCCGCGAAGCGCTGGCGCCGAGCGACGATCCGCACCGCGCGCCGCCAGCGGTGTTCTGCCTGGAGAACACCCATAACCGGCGCGGGGGCACGGTGCTGCCACTCGCCTACCTGGAGGCAGCCCACAGCCTGGCCCACGAGATGGGTGTTCCGCTACACCTGGATGGCGCCCGCGTCTTCAATGCAGCGGTGGCGCTCGGGGTGGAAGTGCGGGCGATCACACGCCTGGTGGACAGCGTACAGTGCTGCCTCTCGAAAGGCCTTGCCGCGCCCGTAGGCTCGCTGGTGGCCGGCTCGCAGGCCTTTGTCGCGCGGGTGCGGCGGGCCCGCAAGCTGCTTGGCGGAGGCATGCGCCAGGCAGGGGTGATCGCCGCAGCCGGGATCGTCGCCCTCACCGAGATGGTTGAACGGCTCGACGAGGATCACGCCAACGCGCGCTTGCTGGCCGAGGGGCTGGCCCAACTTCCTGGTATTTATGTCGACCTGAACAGGGTGCAGACCGACATCGTGCGCTTTGAGCTGAACGTTGAGGGGCTGAGCGTGGCCGCATTCTTGGGCGCGCTCCGCGAGCGCGGCGTGCTGATGGGCGCCGTGGGCGGGCACGCGGTGCGCGCGGTGACTCATTATGGCATCAGTGCCGCCGACGTGCGCCAGGCCCTATCCACGGTTGCGGAGGTACTGAGCGCCTACAATTCGCCTACGTGAGTGAAGCACAACGCCCCGCCCGAGGCCGCGTGTGATCGCAACCAGGGCAAGACCCGCGAACCTAGAAGTAGAGCACCGGAAGCAGGCGGTGTTCTGACGTAAGGCAAGGGTCCAGGGAACTGGGGACAGGGGACAGGACCACGGCAGCAGCAAGCCCTGGATGCGCCCAAACGGTCAAGCGGCCCGAAACCTTGCCTAACCATTCGGAGTGCCCCTGGAAGGGTGAGCAGCTCGCTCACAATGGCTCGGATGCGGGCGAGCCGCCCGCGCTCCCAGGCGGATGTGTTACCCACCGCTGAACACGTACGTTCTGACGCGCGCTTGCCCTCCGCAGATGGATTAACCGCTTCGAGGCATGCCCTCAGGCAGCTCCACCACGGCGCTCCGATCCTCCCAACCGTAACGAACGACAGGTTTCCGGCGAGCCCATGAGCACCCCCACGGCTCCCTCAGCCGAGACACTCGCGACAGCCTGGTTGGCCTTGCTGGCGCAGACATCCGAGATCGTGCTGCTGGCCGATGGGCGTGGGCGGCTTATGGCCGCAAGCCGACCAGCACACCAACTGCTCGGGCTCACGGCGAGCTCGGTGGGCCAGGCATTGCGGCCGCTCCTGGGCCTACCACCCGGGGCATCGCTAGAGGGCTCGGTGGTACTGGCCGCTGGCATGGCCGCCACGCTGCGCTGCACGCCTCTGCCCAGCAGAAGGAACAAGCGGGCGCTCTTGATCATGCTGGAGCTGGCACACGGGTCGCCGGCCACCGCCTCGGCCATCTACCGCGAGCAGCGACTGCGCGAGGTGACCCTGACGATCACCAGTGCGCTGGAGATCGGCCAGATCCTCAACCATGTGGTACGCCTGGCGACTGATCTGCTCGGCGCCACGGCGGGTGCGCTCCCGCTCTACGACCAGGGGCGTGATGTGGTCATCCCGGGCTCGGTGTATAACCTGCGCATGCCGCTGACAGGCCGCGAGCAATACCGAGGCACGGGGCTGATCTGGCGCGTCCTTGATGCCGGGCGCCCCATGATCATCAATCACTACGACGCGGATCCGGAGGCCCTACCAGACCTGGTGGCCCAGGGTATCCGCAGCATTGCCGCAGCTCCTGTTCGTGCCGGGGGGAGCGTGCTCGGCATCCTCATTCTCTATGACCAGCGGCCAACGATGCAGTTCACGGCGAGCGATATGGCCCTGCTCGACGCCGTGGCGCGCCAGGCCGGGGTGGCGATGCAGAATGCCCGGCTCTACGAGACCGCCGTGCGCGAAGGGAACCGGCGCGCACTGCTCTACAAAGCCAGTGTCGAGCTTGGCGCGGTGCTCAACATCGATCACCTCTACGCGACGATCCACCGGGCCGCCGCGCGCCTGATGCCCTGCGATATCTGCTTGATCGCCCTGCTCGACTCTGCCCGCCAGGAGATCGAGTACGTCTACCTTGCCGATGGACCACGGCGCTGGCCCCCTCACCGTCTGCCGCTCAGTCGCGGCCTGCTGGGCTTCGTCGCCCGAACCGGAGTCTCGCTGCGCCTTGTCCACAACGACAACGAGATCGAGCGCTGGTTCGGTGCGGAGCCGTTCAGCGACACGGAGGAGGAGCCCAGTCCCGGCGCGCTGCTGGCAGTCGCCCTGAACGTGGGTGAGCGAACGCTTGGCGCGATAACGGTACAGGCTCACGCTCCCGACGCCTACAGCAGCGAGGACCTGGAGGCGCTGGAGATGCTCGCCTCCACCGCCGCGATCGCGATTCAGAACGCGCAACTGTTTGCGAAGGTACAGGAACTGGCCACCCGCGACGCACTCACGGGAGTGGCCAACCGCCGCCACTTTTTCGAACTGGCCCGGAGCGAACTGGAGCGCGCGGCCCGCTATGGCCACCCGGTGAGCCTGCTGATGATCGACGCCGACCACTTCAAGGTGATTAACGACACCTACGGCCACCTGGTGGGCGACATAGTGCTCCAGGCGATCGCCGGGCGGTGCCGCAACGCACTGCGCGAGGCCGATATCGTGGCACGCTATGGCGGCGAGGAGTTCCTGGCGCTCTTGCCAGAGACCTCCGGCGAGCAGGCCGTGCAGGTGGCTGAGCGGCTACGCGATACCGTGGCACGCGAGCCAGTACTGAGCGCCGCAGGCCCGATCAGGGTGAGCGTGAGCATCGGGATCGCCAGCTACGAGCGCGGCGCCGTCGGCCAGATCGACCAACTGTTGGACTATGTGGACCAGGCGCTTTACCAGGCCAAGAGCACCGGGCGTAACCAGGTGCGCGCCTACGGGCCGACCGACACGGTTTCGATGCCGGAACCCTAGCGAGTCACCACGGTGATGTCGCTGGATCGCGATCTCGCTGCGACGCGCCGGTGGGACGTCTTGACCCCGCGCGATCAGGGGCAGGTCGCTTGTCGTCCACGCCGGATGGTTGTTTCCCGATGCGGCCGGGGAGCGCAGGCATACCGACCCGGCTAGATGCAGGTGAGACGCCCGCGCTCCCGGCAACCGGCAAGGGTCTTCCGGACGGCTGCACTAGCCGCCTTGCCGGAGCCGGGCGCGTCAGACGGCCCCGCGTTCGCGCAGCGTGCGCTCGATCTGGCTGAGGTGCAGGCCGTGAGCGACGGCGATGTCGGCGGCGTAGCTGCGCCCGTCGGGCAGGCCACGGGTGATGCGGTAGGTGCGTGCCGCACCATCCCCCGCTGAATGATCGGATGCGGCGATTGCGCCAGCGACAAGCGCGTCGATCCGGCTCGTGCCGATCACCGCCTCGTTCAAGGCCTCGCCCTCGTGGGCCAGCTCGTGGAGGTGAGTGACCAGCACAGCGCGGGCGCCGAGCATCCGCAGGCCGCAGAGCACATCGCGGGCGATGGCGAGAGCCTCGTGGGGGCTGGTACTGCCCAGAGGCTCGTTGAGCAGCACAAGGCTCATGGCGCTGGCCTGCCGAAAGATGGCGGCCAGGTGCGCGGCTTCTTCGTCGAGCCGGCCCATGCCGGTGCGCGCCTGCTCGGCCGCCGGGAAGAGAGTGTAGATCGCGTCGACTGGACTGATCTCAGCCGCCTCGGCCGGGAGCAGCAGGCCGGCCTGGGCGAGCACGTGGGCCAGGCCCACCGCCCGGGTGTAGGTGGTCTTGCCGCCCCGGTTCGGGCCGGTGAGCACAAAGATGCGCCCGGTGTCGTCGAAGACGGCATCGTTCGCCACGGGAGCAGCCGGCGCCGGCTCACCCCGCAAACGCAGTGCGAGCTCCAGGTTGTAGAGCCCGCGAGCCCGCAGCAGCCGCGCGGCGGGCGGCGCGAGGCGGGGCCGGCAGAGCGGCAGGCCCTCGGCACGCAGCGCGGCGACGAGCCTGGCGGCCCCGAGGAAGAAGGCCAGCTCATCCTCCAGGGTAGCCAGAGCAGCGCCTCCCACGCGGGCGTAGCGAGTGAGGGCCTCGGCCACCGGCGCGGTAACCTCCTCAAGCAGTTGGCTGAGGTCGAGGAAGAGCTGGCGGTCGGGGCCGAAGGCCTGGCGCTCCCCAGCCTGGCGGAGCGGCGTGAGCCCGCTCTGACGCTCGCGGTCGGGGCCGAGCAGCCGGCCGAGGAGTGTGCGCGGGCCGCCGAAGCGCTCCGCGTTGACTGCCAGCAGTGTGGCGCTCTCGGGGCGAAGCTGAGCGTCGAGATTCACGCCAAGGGTGACGCTGCTCGCACGCTCGAGGCGCTCACGCAGGGCGGGGAGCTCTGCCGCGAGCGCCCGGAACTCGGGGCTGGCAGTGAGATTTGTGACGGTGGCGGCCAGAGCCAGCCAGCCGGCGGCGCGCAGGCCGGGGGCTGCCTCCGCCAGGGCGGCGCGAAGGGCCTGGAGCGTTGCCACGTAGACTTCGAGCTCGCCGAGGCGCCCGGCGATCTGGAAGATGCCGGCCTCACCGGCCCAGCGGCTGGTTCCCGCGAGCGCCGCGACCGCGAGACCTGGCAGCAACGCCTCCAGACGCCCGGCCAGCTCCGGCAGGCGGAGCAGATCGTCGAGCACATCCTGGCGGTAGGCGATCGTTTCGATGTCGGCACAGAGCGCGGTAAGCACCGCCCGCGTCGCGCCGACGTAGCGTGAACTGAGCGCCAGGGCGCGCACCAGGGGTTCGAGCGCCAGGTCGTCGGGCCAGGTGCCCCCACCAGGAGCGGGAGCGGCCCCCTCGGGCCAGAGCAGGCTGGTCACAGCGCCTCCACGAACCGGGCAGCCGGCCGGCGTGCCGGCGCACAGTGTCATGGTAGCACGGGACGCCGTAGGACGCCGGGCAGCATGGGCGAGCGATGGATACGGCGGCACATGCTGCCTGTGCGGTAGCAGCGCTCCATGGAGTCACAAGCATCCTTCAGTCGCATGCCCAGGGAGGCAGCATGAGGTAGCTATGAGGTACCGAGAGCAAAACGGAGTTCCATGGAGCGCACGAACCAGGAACCGAGAAGCGCACACGGATGGCGTTCTGAGGCGCTTCAGCTCTTCTCAGACGGCTCAACCGTTTCGGGACATGTGCTAGCCGCCGGTAGCGTATGCTCGCGGCCCACCGTCACGCACCCTGAGGAGGCCGAAGGCCATAGCGAAAGGTGCTGAACCTCGCGACCATGGGTGAGAGGCTAGCGGCGCGCTAGCGCCGGCCCGCAGCGCGGATCAGATCTGCGGCACGCTCAGCAATCATGATCGTTGCTGCGTTGGTGTTGCCCGTTGGGATCGTTGGCATCACCGAGGCATCGACCACCCGCAACCCAACCAGGCCATGCACTTGCAGCTCCGGGTCGACCACCGCCAGCCGGTCGCGACCCATCCGGCACGTACCAACGGGATGCCACAGACACTCACAGGCTGCCCGGATATAGGCGCGGATGGCCTCATCGCTCTCGATCTCAGGGCCGGGGGCAAGTTCGGCGCCACGGTAGGGGTCGAAAGGGGCCTGGGCGGCGATCAGGCGCCCCAGGCGCACGCCGGCTACCAGAGCGGCCACATCACGCTCGGACTGGAGATAATTCGCCTGAAAGGCCGCTGGTGCGGCTGGATCGGCCGAGGTGAGCCGCACCGAGCCACGGCTCTGGGGGCGTGCCAGCATCATCACCATACTGAATCCCGGCTCGTCGCGCATGAAGGCCTGGCTGAGAAACAGGACGGGCCCGAAATGGAGCTGCAGATCGGGCCGGTTGTCGCCGCCTGGCACACCACTATGGGCGAAGAGCCCCGCCTCGCCGATGTTGCTGCGCGGGTCGAGCGGGGGTGCGTGGATGCTCTGGTAGCCTACCGCGATCTGAGGATGATCCTGAAGATTCTCGCCGACACCGGGGAGATCCACCGCGACCGTCACTCCGTGGGCCTGCAATTGGGACGCTGGCCCAACGCCCGAGAGCATCAGCAGCCGAGGGGAGTCGAGGGCGCCAGCGCTCAAGATCACCTCACAGGCGGCCCGAGCCTGCTGCGTGACTCCCTCAGCGCGGTACTCGACGCCCACGGCTCGCCCACCATCCAGCAGCACACGGGTCACAAGCGCACCGGTAGCAACGGTGAGGTTGGGCCGGCCCATAGCGCGGCGCAAGAAGGTGACAGCAGTACTCTGGCGGGTGCCATTGCGTGTTGTGGTCTGGAAGAGGCCGGCTCCCTCCTGATGTTCGCCGTTGAAATCGTCGTTGCGGGCATGGCCGAGCGCCGCAGCGGCCTCGACGAAAGCCAGCGAAAGCGGGCTTGGCGCCACCTGATCGCTCACGGGGAGCTGGCCGCCCACCCCGTGGTAGCTCGACGATCCACGCTGCTGATCCTCCGAGCGCGTGAAGTAGGGCAGGACCTCGGTGTAGCTCCAGCCCGTGTTGCCAAGGGCAGCCCACTCATCGAAATCGTGGCGGCTCCCCCTGATGTAGATCATCCCGTTGATCGAGCTGGTACCGCCAAGGACCCGCCCCCGTGGCCAGCGGATGCGGCGCCCGTTGAGCATCGGCTCCGGCTGAGTCTCGTAACCCCAATCTACCTCGGAGCCGAAGAGGGTCGGCCAGGCAGCGGGAACGTGGATCTCCGGCCGGGTATCTGCTCCACCGGCCTCCAGCAGGAGCACCGTGCGGTCGCCGTCCTCGCTCAACCGGCTCGCCAGGACACACCCGGCCGAGCCGGCGCCGATCACGATGTAATCGTAGCCTGTCATGCGCTTCCTCCCCGTGTCGTATGGCGGTTCACAGGCCACTGCGGGGAGTGGGGGCGATCGGATGTACACCGCCCGCCAGCGCGTTCGCTCTCGCCCTCCAGGTAAGGGCGGACAGAACTGGCGGACTGAAAAGGAATGCTCCGCGTTGGGGCCCGCTGCAGGCGCTCACCTCCGCCTTCGCGGGGGCAGGCCCCTGACCTTTTTCCCGCGTGCAGGAGAGGGGGGCACAGCCCGTCAGGCTGCGGTACATCGCTACGCGAATGTGGGTGCTGTCCGCCCTTAAACGCTCCAGGGTGGGGCGGAGGCGTGGGGTTGGGCAGTTGCGGTTGGCACTCAGGGGATGGCTGAGCGGGGTAGGCGCAGGGAGGGGATCTGGGCGAGCGGGTTCGAGCCACCTACCTCCCAGGCCAGGGTGAAGTCGCGGGAGCCAAGGGCCGCGCGCACCCCTTCGGCGAGTGCCTCGACGGCTGCCCGGTCGATGGCACGCACGGGGGCGGCGGCGCGCTCGCGGAGGGCGGCGGCGGCACCCAGTTGCCGGGCTGCGCCAGGGCCATCGCCGGCGGCGAATGTGGTAGCCGCCATGGCTTCCAGGCACTCGGCCAGGCCACGGCGATCGCCGAGAGCATGCCTGAGGGCGGCGCTCTCGATGAGCGCGGCAGCGGCCTCACCCACTGCCCGAGCCGCCAGACGGGTGCGGCCCAGGTGATACAGGGTGAGGGCAATCCCACGGCGGTAGCCAGTCTCGCGGTAGCGGGCCAGGCTCTGCTCCAGGAGCACGACGGCCCCGACTACATCGCCCTGGTAGGCCGCCACGATACCGCGCAGATCGCTCAGCGAGTTGGCAACCTCCGGCTCATAGTCGAGCCGGGCACAGCAATCGAGGCCGTAGGCGATCGCCGTGCTGGCCCGGGCGAAGTCGCCGTCGTAGAGGTAGGTGTAGGCCAGGTGATGCAGCACGCGGGCGGCGGCCTGGAAGTCGCCGAGCTCCAGGCAGAGCGCGAGGCTCCGGTCGAGCTGCACCCGGCCCGCGGCAAGGTCGCCCTGCTGCCAGAGGGCTCCGCCGAGCAAGCGCAGCGACCAGGCCAGGACGTGTCGATCGGCGAGTTGCTCGCTGAGGGCCACGGCAGCCTCACAGCTCGCGCGGGCGCTGGCGTAGTCGCCTTGAACCTGGGCGAGCATGCCGGCCCAGGCGAGGGCGCTGGCCCGGAGCGCCGAGCGCTCATCAGGGCAACGGGCCACGGCGGCCCCGATCCAGCGGCGGCCTTCATCGACGAGGCCGCGCGTCCACCAGTACTCGCCGAGTGAGCCCGCCATTAGCTGTCCGAGTGCGGGATCGGCCCCGCTGCCAGGCGTACCGAGCGACCACGCGAGGGCGGCGCGGAGGTTGTCGCAGTCGGCGTCGAGTCGCCGCAGCCAATCGATCCAGCCCCGCCACTCGGCCCGGCGCAGGTGGGGCTCGGCAGCTGCGGCTAGCTCGGCAAAGTGGCGGGCGTGACGCTCGCAGGCCGTAGGTTGTTCGCCGCTCGCCGCGAGACGCTCGAGGGCATACTCACGAACGATCTGAAGCATGCTGAAGCGGGGCTCACCACCGGGCCCGGGGTCGGGCTGAATCATGCTCTTATCAACGAGTGAAGTCAGCACATCGATCACCGGCGCGTGATGGGCGGCCTCGGCTGTCTGGCCGCCGGCGATGGCCTCGGCGGCCTCAACGCTCCAGCTCCCCGCACAGACCGCAACCTGGCGCAATAGCCACTGCTCTGCGCCAGAGAGCAGACTGTAGCTCCAGTCCAGGGTGGCGCGCATAGCTTGGTGTCGCGGCGGGAGATCCTGGGGGCCGCCAGTAAGCAGGCCCAGGCGGTGCTCGAGACGAGCCAGGAGGGCCTGAGGTGTAAAGAGACGGGCCCGGGCCGCGGCAAGCTCGATCGCTAGCGGCAACCCGTCGAGGCGGCGGCAGATCTCCGCAATGGCAACGGCGTGCTCCGCATGCAGGCCGAACCCGGGCTGGGCCATCTGAACCCGCCCGACGAAGAGTTGCACCGCCGGCGCCGCGCCGATGTGCGCCAGATCCGGCTCCGCTGCGGGGTCGGGGAGGCCCAGGGGGGGTACTGCATACTCCCACTCACCCGAGAGACGCAGGAGCGCCCGGCTGGTGCAGAGCAGCGTAAGCCGTGGAGCAGTGTTGAGGAGCTCGACGATCGGCACCGCCACGTCGGTGATCTGCTCACAATTGTCGAGCACGATCAGCAGCTCGCGATCGCGAAGGTAGGCGAGCAGGTGCTCACGGAGCGGCTGGCCCCCGCCCTCGTCGAGCGCGAGGGCCTTGGCGATCATCGGCACGAGTAGCGAACCATCGCTGATCGGCGCCAGAGCGACAAAGCGCACCCCATCAGCGAAGCGACGCTGCACAGCGGCGGCGGCGGCAATTGCCAGGCGGGTCTTCCCGATCCCGCCCGGCCCGCTCAGCGTGAGCAAGCGCACGTCGGCGCGCCCAAGCAGCGCGGCTACCTCGCGCACCGCACGCTCGCGGCCGATGAGCGGGGTCAACTGCACTGGCAAGCCGCCTGCGATGCCTGGTGAGCGAACCGATGCCGGGGGCTCAGTCAGGGGCCAGCGGGCGAGCAGAGCCAGATCGCCGGGCTCAGACAGACTTGCAGCGAGGGTAGCACGTGGCGTATGGCCAGCGGCCCGCAATAGCCGATCCGCGTCATCGCCGTCCAGGTCGAGCGCAGCGGCGACACGGGCGAGATCCTGCCAGCGGCGGGGCCGTTCCACGCGCCCCTCCAGCCAGTTTACGATCGTCATCCTGGGTACGCCGCTGCGCCGTGCCAGCAGGCCGGGGGTCCAGGGATAGTCGGCGTCCCGGATGAGCCTGGTGAGGAGCTCGGCAAGGCGGAGCTGGGCCGACATAGATCGCTCTCACGAACTGGTACGTGATTGGGCAGCTACTGGTACACCGCACCAGCAGATCTGAAGCGACTGGTCCCGTAGGCTCATGCCAGGACGTTGGTTGTCTGTGCCTGCGGTGAAGCCTTTGCATTATAAATCGGGAGAGCCTGCAATGTATAGAGCCAACCAGGCAGCGGGCGGTATCAGCACCGAGCACGATCAGGCGCTGATGGCGCGTATCCTCGATCGCGACGAAGTGGCCCTCGCCGAACTCTACGACCGCTACCACGGCCTGGTCTTTACGATCGCCCTGCGGATCACTGGCGATCGGGCGGTAGCCGAGGAGGTGGTACAGGATGTCTTCTTCGCGGTCTGGCGCACGGTGGCGGGCTTCCAGCAGGGCGGTCGCCCGGCTGCCTGGATCATCGGTATCGCGCGGCACCGGGCGATCGACGCCACGCGGACCCGCACGTTTCGCGCGCGCATGCGCGAGCAGGAGCTGGAGTGGGTAGAAACAGGAACGGCAGGGCAGCTACCCGACGAGCGGCTGGAACGGGCCGTCCTCAGCGCGCAGGTGCGCTCAGCCCTGGCCAGCCTGGCCCCACCGCAGCGCGAGGCGCTCGAACTGGCTTACTACGGCGGCCTGAGCCAGGCGGAGATTGCGGGGCGCATGGGCACCCCGATCGGCACAGCCAAGACGCGCCTGCGGCTGGGGTTGCTCCACCTGCGGCGGGAGCTCGAGCCCCGGTGCTGATCCACGGGCGGCTGCCCTATTCCGAATTCACCGGCCAGCCAGACTGATCACATAGCAACCCTGATTGGTACGGGTGCGCGCCGTCAGAGTGCGCAGGGGCCTGCCTCCACAGGTTTGGGGACGCCGATGATCATGGGCCAGGTGGGGGTGCCACGGGTGCGTCCGTGATGAAGGGTTGCAGGTGACGCACGAAGTGCCGTTCCAGAGCCTCGGCGTAGCGCTCGCGGTGCGTGGCGAGCAGCGCGCGCAACTCGGCGCCGAAGCTCGCCAGGGCGGCGCCGAAGGTGACGTGCAAGATCTGGCGGGCGTCGAACTGGTCGAGCAGGGCGGGCAGCGCATGATCGCTCAGGTGCGCCGGGTCGGGCATGCGGTCGAGACGCGCCGAGACGTGGTACGTCTGCCGATCCTCGGCGTAGCGCTCGCGAGCCAGCGCGGCGATCTGGCGGAAGCAGTCGGGCGCGATCCCGGCGACGACGCGGAGGGCCTCCAGGTAGCTGGTGCCCGCCGTTTTGAGATGGACGAGGCCGCCGGTGGCTGCGGCGATCAGGGGGTAGACACTGAACTTGTCGGAGCCGGAGTGGAGGCTGAGTTTGTAGGGGCCGAGGGCCCGGGCGATCGCGGCGTGGGCGGCCAGATCGGCCTGGAGAGCCGCCAGGTCGCCCTGATAGTCAACGCCTTTCTCGAAGCGCCCCACGAAGCGGGGCGCCAGCGAGACCCAGGGCACGCCGAGGCGGCGCAGCTCGAGCGCGAGAAAGCAGTGCTCGGCCGGGGTGGTCGGCGTGTCGGTCTCGTCCACCGAGATCTCCAACTCGAAGGGGACACCCGTTGCAGCGAGGTGGCGGTGGAGAGCGCCGAGATGGGCGATGGCTCGCCCGTATTTGGCGGCCGCCCGGAGCACATCGGCCTCGCAGAGGGTGAGCTGACCCGTACCGAGATCGATCGTTCGGCCCACATAGCGGGCACGCAGGTCGGAGGGAGCGCAGGCGAGCGCTTCCCAGGGCAACGCGGCGACCTTCCGTTCGATCGTCGCGCGATCGTCGCTGGCGGCGGCTGAGTCCACGTGAGCGCCCGGGTCGAGGGTAAAGGTGGTGAAGCCGGCAGCGACACAGGCATCGATGTCATCCGTCGTCTTGAGATGGTCAGCATCGGCGCCGACAGGCTCTTGCCAGCCGGCGGCCAGCGCGCCCCAGGTGGCATCGTCGAGCACCTGCTGGGGCGTGCGCCCGGTGCGGGTATTCTCACGGATCGACTGCTGGGCAAAGATCGGGGCAAGGGTGGCTCCGCACGCCCGCAGCGCGCGGATATGGCCGGGCGTCGCCAGGCCGAGCCGGTCGCCAAAGCCAGCCGAAGTGCGCAGGCCCAGCGGTCGGGGCTGAAGCCAGGGCAAGGCGCGCCGCACGGCCCGGGCGTTGGCGGGGCTGAGCGGGCCGCGCAACAGGATCTGCCCATCGACGATGATGCCCGTGCCATGGAAGGCGGCAAGGGCCGGATGGGTGGCGTCGGCCAGGACGTAGAGCATCGTTGTGGATTCATCCAGCCAGCAGGTGAGCCCCGCATGCCGCAGCAGCAGAGCGATCCCGGCACGTGGCGCCACGCGCACAGGGGAGGGCGTAACGTCAGGCATTGGGCTTCCTTCTTCTCGCGGCAGCAGTGGCCAAGCCATCGGTGCACGCCTCAGCGGGCAAGCCAGCCCCCATCCACCACGAGGACGTGGCCATGGACGTAGTCGCTGGCCGACGAGGCCAGGAAGACCGCCGCCCCGGCAAGATCCACAGGCGTGCCCCAGCGACCGGCGGGGATGCGCTCGAGGATCTGGCGCACGCGCTCGGGATCATCGCGCAGGGCCCGGGTGTTGTCGGTGACCATATAGCCAGGGGCGATGGCGTTCACGTGAACGCCCCGACCCGCCCACTCATTGGCCAGGGCCTTGGTGAGCCCGGCGACGGCGTGTTTGGCCGCAGCGTAGGCCGGAACGCGGATGCCACCCTGGAAGGCGAGCAATGAGGCGACGTTGATGATCTTGCCGTAACCCTGCGCGAGCATGGGGCGACCCGCCGCCTGGCAGAGCGCCCAGACGGCATCAAGGTTCACGTCGAGCACGGCGCGCCAATCCTCCCAGGCATACTCGGCAGCGGGCGCACGGCGGATGATCCCGGCGTTGTTGACCAGAATGTCGAGGCGGCCGAGCCGGGCGAGCGTCTCGGCAACGAGCTCGGCAACCGGCGCCGTGCTGCTCAGATCAGCCACGAGGCCGAGGCCACGGCGGCCCGCCGCGTGGATGGCCTCCAGGGTATCGTCGTGCTGGCCCGAGCGAGAGACGACGGCGACATCGGCGCCGGCCTGGGCGAGTGCCACGGCGATCCCACGCCCGAGGCCCTTATCGCCGCCGGTGACGAGGGCCACCTGCCCGTCGAGACGGAACAGATCAAGCGACATCGTTCAGATCCTCCCAGCTAAAGGGTGGCGGCGAGGCCCAGCACCGCTCCAGATCCTCCGTGTCCACACGACCAATCACCGCGCTGACGAGCCAGCGCTCACCGGGGTCGTGCTCGCCGTGGAGGGTGGGCAGCGCGGCGCGGGGGACGAGCAGGTTGGTGTTGGGCGAGGTGCGCACGACTTCGCCGCGCCGGCTGCCGCTGATGTCGCGCAGGCCGCTCCAGCCGGCAGGGTAACGAGCGAGCGCGAAGCCAGGACCGGTGTGCTCCAGGCCCCGAGGCTGGCCAGGGTCGTCACCGGTACGGTCGAGCGCCCAGCCCCCTTCCGCGCTGCGCAAGCGGCGCCCGCTCCGGATGCGGTGGACACGCAGGTGCCAGGGCAGACGCGGCAGCAGCCAGGTTTCGACCTCGACATCGGGCCAGGGCTGCCAGCGCGAGAAGACTCCCGCCGCCGTGACGCGGGCCTCCAGCGGTTGCATACGCGCCCGCCAATGGATGCCATCTTCGCTGAGGGCGAGGGTGTTGTCAAAGGCAGCCTGCACAAGGCCGTAGGGCCCGGCGGGCACACTGACGCCGAAGCGGGTCGAGTAGGCCATGCGGCTATACTTCGCCTCGCCGCCCCTGGCCCAGGGGGCGTGCTGCAGCCCGCTCAGGGCAAAGAGGTGGTCACCGTCGCGGCAGAGGAGCATCCCGGCGTGGGGCTGGGGGGCAAGGGGCGGCAGCGGTGGTTGCGGCAGTTCTTCAGCCTGCCAGAACGGGTGCTCATCGGGGAGGGCGAGGGGCAGAAAGGCTTTGAGCGCCCAATAGGGAGATCCGGGAGAGTTGTAGTCCTCAGCCATGTTCAGGTTGGGGTAGGCGTAGCCGATGGAGAGGGTGCCGTCGCCGTGGAAGATCGGGCGGCGCAGCCACCAGCGCAGGTGGCGCAAGTGCAGCCCCTTGATCACGCCCCATGGCAGGGCCTCCACCCCGGCGTAGGCCAGCGCCCCCCAGAAGGCGCCCTGGGCGAAACGGTACGTCAGGCTGCGGCCAAAGGGGAGCCCCGCGCCATCCGGGGCGAACCAGTGCTGGAAATCCTGGGCAAAGCGGGCCGCGCGCTCACGGTAGACGGCGGCCCGCTCCGGGTCGTTGCGCTCCATCAGCCGCGCGTAGATCAGCCCGTAGAAGTGGAGCGCAAAAGGCCCGTAGTAGTCGCGCTGCACCCGGCTCGGCGGCCCGTCGTTGTACCAGCCATCGCCGAGATAGAACTCCTCAATCCGGTCGAGGGAGCGCCGCATGGCATCGGGCGGTGGCTCCGCGCCCACGCTGGCGAGCCCCACATGGACCAGCACGCGGAAGAAGTGCCAATTGTTATCGGAAGTCTCGGTGTGATCGATCGTGCCCAGCCAGGCGGCGAGGTTGGCGCGCTCGCGGTCGCTCAGTGGCGCCCAGAGTTGCTCGGGCGTGAGAGCAAGGGCAACGCCGATCGCGGCCATCTCGACCAGGCGCTGGTTGCGGGGCGAGGGCCAGCCCCAGAACTCGGGGTGGGCCGGGTCGCTGCCGGCGGCCAGCCCACGGGCGAAGCGCGCCCAGTTAGGGTAGGCGCCACCCCCGGCCGCGAGGGGCGCGAGACCCCATAACGGGCGGGCGAAGCCCTCAAGCTCGGCGCAGTCGTCGGCGAAGTGGGCGCCGGTGGAACCCAGGCGCACCCTGGCCCCCCCGGAACTGACGTAGGGCTCCAGCGGGGCCAGCATGTCGCGGAGGGCGACCTGCAGGTCGGCGCGGGTGCAGAGCGGATTGGCGGCCAGAGTCGAACAGATCATAACATCGCCCTCAGGAGTGGCGCGTTCCACGCCGGCAGCAGCGGGCAAGCGATGTCCAGCCCATCAGACGCGCCCCACCTGCTTGATCAGCGGTACGGCCTTCTGCACCCAGGCAATGTCCGGATCGAAGGCGACGGCCTGGGTGCGCCCCGTGCCAGCGAGGAACCAGAGGAAATAGTTCGTGTAGCCGGGAGCGCTGCAGGTAGTGTGGTAGCCGTGGGGCGCCATGAAGATCGTCGAGTCCTTGATCGTGTAGGTCTGGTCGTAGCCGTGCTCCGGGCTATAGTGGCGGCAGAGACCGAACCCCTCGGCGGGGTTGACGCGGAAGTAGTACATCTCCTCGTGGTAGGCCTCGTGGGGGAGGTTCTCCACCTCATGCTTGTGGGGCGGGTAGGTGCTCCAGTTGCCTGAGGGCACGAAGGTCTCGCCGACCAGCAGCTTCGCGGCCGGCAGCTCGGGCTGGCTGCTGGTGGTGAGGATGTTGAAGAGCGTGCGGCTGAAGTTCGCCGCCCCGGCGTCCACCTGCACCACCTGCTCGGGCCGGATCACATAGGGCGCGACCTGAAGCTCGGAGGGTGCTGAGCAGAGCCCGGCATCGAGCTGGCCGTGGGCGGTAATCACGAAGCTGCTACCGGCGGGGAGGTAGACGGCGTGGGGCTTGCCGGCGAAGGGGTTCGGCCGCCCGCCCACCCGTTCGAAGGTTGTGCCGGCCACCTGCACGGTACAATGGCCGCCGAAGATCACGAGCAGGATCTCGCGGTTCCCGGTGGCACCATCGAAGTGCGCGCCGTCCGGCAGCACGAGACGGCTGAAGTCTAGCAGTCGGCAGGGGTTCGTGTCGAGACCGTTGACACCGTGGTCGCCGCTCACGCGGGTGAAATAGCTCGCCATCAGTGGGGCTCCTCTACCTCAAGGAGATACAGCTGGACCTGGCCGCTACGGTCGGACGCGAACAAGATCCGCCCGCCGTCCCAGCTCCATGTAGGGTGACAGTGGGTTTCCTGGCTCTGCCAGGACGTACCGTGGGTGCAGAGGGGTGTGGCTCGGGCCACCTCGCCCGCGATATCGATCAGCAGGATCTCGTCGACGGAGTCGCCCACGAGGTGGGTACCGGCGGGGTTGGCGTGGTAATGGTTGCAGGCGATCGGCATGGGGATGGTGCGCAGCAGCGCGCCGCGCTCGTCGAGCAGGCCAACATAGGGCTGGAAGTCGCCGTAGTCGTGGAAGGCGACCTCGCGGGCTACCGCCTGGGTACGGGCGCTGGTAATCGTGCCGTCGTGGCCGGGGCCACGGTTGTCGAAGAAGATTTTGCCGTCCATCGTCCAGAACTCGTGGCCTACCGAGTCCTGCTCGCCCTGGCGGAAGGCCGGCACGGCCCGGCGGCTCACCAGATCGAGCAGCCAGATGCGCTGGGTAACGAGGTGCCACGGCCCCTCATGGCAGAAGATCGCCAGCGTGGGGTGCACCGGGCTGAACTGGAAGTGGGCCAGCTGGCAGGTATCGCGGAAGAGATCGAAGCTACCAGAGCCATCGGCGTGAGCCAGGGTGATCCGTCCATCTTTGATACCATAATAGCGCTCTTTGAAGCCCTGGTAGTTTGGACCGTGGGGCGCGCCAGGCTCGTTGCGGGTGAAGCCAACAAAACGCCTATCGGCACTGATCGAGGGGCGGCCAATCGTCAGGCCCTCGCGCTCTTCGTGCACCAGGGTTCTCGCCCCGGTCTGCGTATCGAGGAGGATCACCTCGTGGCCGGCGACATAGGCGAGCAAGCGGCCGTCGGGCGTCTTGGTGGCATTGCGCACCGGGAGGGTCTCATCGGTGAGCCGGGAGATCACGCCGCTGCCCAGGTCCATGCAATAGAGGGCGTAGTGCGCTTCGTGGGCGGGCCGGCGCTGCGGCGCGGCGCGGTCGGAGAGGAAGACGATCCGCTCGTGGCCCCGGTCGAAGGCGTTATCCGTGAAGTAGAGGTGGACATTGTGGCCCTGGCTGGTGAGCTGCCGGATGGCCCGGCCAGTGGTCTCATCGCGGATCGTGCGGCCCTCGGCGGGCCAGGTCTGTCCGATCATCGGGTGCTGCTCCGCTTCTCGGCTGCGGCGACAAAGGCCGGCTGGAGCTCCACACCCCAGCCGGGGCGAGTGGGCAAGGGCAGCTGGCCGTCTACCACGGCAGGCATGGGGGTGTAGATCGTTTCGGCCCAGGGGGCATCGTCGTCCAGGCGATACTCCTGGAACTGGCTGCACGCGGGCATGGCCGCCGCCAGATGGAGGGTGAAGATCTGGAGCAGCGAGTGGTTCGAGCAGTGGGGCGTACAGACAACCCCAGCCAGTTCGGCCAGTTCGGCCACGCGCCGGGCGCGGCTGATCCCGCCGATATAGCCCACATCGAACTGGACGACGTCGACCGTACGGGTATCAATCAGCCGTTTGAAGGTCCGCAGGTCCCAGTCCTGTTCGCCGCCAGCCACGGGAATATCGAGGGCATCGGCGACGATCCGGGTATTCTCGGGCTCATCGTAGGGGCAGGGCTCCTCGAAGTGGAAATAGCTGTGGCGCTCGAGCAGGCGGCCCACCTGGATGGCTTTCGCGGGCGTGTAGCTGCCATTGGCGTCGGCGCTGATGGCGATGTCGGGGCCGAGTGCCTCGCGCATGAGTGGGACAATCCGCTCGGTACGGCCGGGCCAGGCATCGGCATCGCGGCTCATGCGCCCGCCAATCTTGATCTTGACGCAGCGGAAGCCGTAGCGCCGCACGGCCTCCCGCATGCGCTCAGCCTCCTGCTCGGGCGTGATCAGGCGGCTCAGGCTGGAGGCGTAGAGCGGCACCCGATCGCGTACCGCGCCGCCGAGGAGCTTGTAGACCGGCTGGCCCGTGAGTTTACCGAGGAGATCCCAGACGGCGGTCTCCACGCCACAGAGCGCCCGGCACTTGATCGTGCCATTGTACTTATAGTTCTGGCGCATGGCCCGCTCCACCAGCGCGCCGACATCCCACGGGTCGGCGCCGAGGAAGATCGGGGCGATCAGCTTGTGGAGCGCGGCGACGGTGAGGTCGGCACCGTGGCAGGCGGTCTGCCCGATGCCCTCGTGGCCCGTGTCGGTACGAACGCGCACGGCCGCGACCTTGTCGCCATGCAGCAGGGTCTCGATATGGGTGATCTGCATTGGTTCACCAGCAGGTTTCACGGAGGCCGTCGAGCTTCTGGAGCGCCTCCAGGTAGTAGTAGTCGCCGTAGATCAGGGCCACGTCGATGTTCTGGCCCTTGGGCAGGTTCCCGGTGGCGTGGCGGAGCAGGGCATCGTGGGCGGGATCATCGGCGGTACCGCAGTGGGCCGCCAGGGCCATGAGCAAGTCGGTTGCGGCCGCCACAAAGGGCTTGCCCTCGCCGGGGGGGAGCAGGGCGGCGAGCTCCAGCAGGCCCGAGGCCGCGATCGCCCCGGCCGAGCTGTCGCGCGGTGCGGTAGCAACGTCGGGGGCGCCGAAATCCCAGGGGGGCACCCCTTCGGGGGGCAGCGTGGCGAGGAAGCTGTTGGCTACACGGTAGGCGGCGGCGCGGAACTCGGGCACGCGGCTGTAGCGGTAGGCGAGGGCGAAACCGTAGAACGCCCAGCTCTGGCCACGGCTCCAGCAGGAGTCGGGGGCGTAGCCCTGGCCGCCGCGCGTCTCCAGGGGCATACCAGTCTCCTGGTCGAAGCGCACGATGTGGTTGGTCGAGCCATCGGGGCGAACGTGGGTGCGCAGCGTGGTATGGGCGTGGGCCAGGGCCACATTGCGAAAGCGGGGCTGCTGGAACTCATCGGCGGCCCAGAAGAGCAGCGGCAGGTTCATCATGGTGTCGATAATCACCAACCCACGGCGCTCCTCGGTGTTCCAGGCCTCGATAAAGCCGGTGCCGGCGGGGTTGAAGCGCCCCATGAGCAGGTTGGCCGCCAGGAAAGCGCGCCGACGCGCGGTAGGGTCGCCGGTGAGCTTGTAGCGCATCACGGCCGTGGGGCTGAACTGGAAGCCCACGTCGTGATGCAGGAGGTAGAGCCGGTCATCGCAGACGGCTCGCTCCAACTCGGCCTCGGCATGCGCCGCTGCGGCGAGCAGCGCCGGGTCACCCGTGCGCCGGTAGGTGAGGAGCAGCAGGCCAGGCCAGAAGCCCGAGGTCCACTCGTCGGCGTCGAGGGGCAGATAGCGGCCGGCATCGGTGGCGTGCAGAAAGGCGCCGCCGAGACGCAGGGCGAGGGCAGTCACCCGCGCCTCGGCGGCTGCGCGGGTGGTGGTAAGCCACTCATGGGTCGAGGTCTGCATCGGGTAGCTTTCTCCAGTGTTAGATCAGGGTGCGTCTTCCGCGCGAGCGCTCGCTATGGACAGGGCACTCGTTCCACCCGCTCCCACAGGCAGGAGCGCTGAGCCGCGCACAGCGCCGGTGCGCCCGGGCAGGAGCTAGCCGTGAAGCGCGGCGATCACGGCGTCGGTCATGGTGCGTGTATCGGCGCTGCCGCCGATGTCGGGCGTACGAATGCGCCCGGCGGCAGTGACGCGCTCGACGGCGGCGAGGAGCGCACGGGCGGCGGCGGCCTCCCCCAGAAAGTCGAGCAGCATGCTGAGCGCCCAGAAGGTGGCGATCGGGTTGGCGATCCCCTGGCCCGCAATGTCGGGGGCCGAGCCATGCACGGGCTCGAAGAGCGAGGGAAAGCGCCGCTCGGGGTTGAGGTTGGCGCTGGCCGGAATGCCCAGGCTCCCCTGCAAGGCGCCCACCAGGTCGGTGAGGATGTCCCCGAACAGGTTCGAGGCAACCACGACGTCGAAGCGGGCCGGGTCGCGCACGAGCATGGCCGCCATCGCGTCGGCGTGATAGCGCTGTACCGCGACGTCGGGGTAGTCGGCGGCCACTATCTCTACCACCTCGTCCCACATGACGAAGGCGTACTGCATGGCGTTCGACTTGGTGACACTAGCAAGGCGCCTGTGGCGGCTCCGGGCGAGATCGAAGGCGTAGCGCACGATGCGCTCCACCCCACGGCGGGTACAGATCGTAGTCTGCAGCGCCACCTCGTCGGGTGTGCCGGCCCGCAGGCGTCCACCCGCGCCAGCATACTCGCCCTCGGAGTTCTCGCGCACCACTACGATATCGAAGGCCGGGTCACCCTTGAGCGGTGTAGGCAACCCGGCGAGCGGCCGGGCGGGGCGGAGATTCACGTACAGATCGAAGCGCTGGCGAAGGGGCACCAGCAACCCGCGCAGCGAGATGTGGTCGGGCACGAGGCGTGGGTCACCCACGGCACCGAGCAGGATGGCATCGTAGGCGCGCAGTTCGGCAAAACCGCTCTCGGGCAGCATCTCGCCGTGCTCCAGGTAGTAAGTGCACGACCAGGGATACTCATGCAGAGCAACGCTGAACCCGAAGTGTCTGCCGAGGGCCTCGAGTACCCGCACACCCTCGGGGATCACTTCGCGGCCGATACCATCGCCGGGAATAAGCGCGATGCGGTAGATCATGCTCATCTCGCTCCTCGTGGCCCACCACGCCGATCGGTCGGGGACAAGACACCCCACCGAGGGGGTGTCGTGGGATCGCGATCCAGCGAACACCCCATGGTGCCCCCTCAGGCCACGGCAGGCGGCGCGGCGGCGCCACGCAGCGTGAGTGTCTCGGCAAAGTGGCAGGCAACATGCTGGCCGGGCGCGATCTCGCGCAAGGGGGGCGCCTCGCTGGCACAGCGCGCCTGGGCGTAGCGACAGCGGGGGTGGAAGTGGCAGCCCGACGGCGGATTGGCCGGATCGGGCACCTCGCCCTGGAGCACGATCCGCATACCGCGTAGCCGTGGATCGGGCCTGGGCACATTGGCGAGCAGGGCCTCGGTGTAGGGGTGGCGCGGCTGGGCGAAGAGCTTGCTCGTCTCGGCCAGTTCCACCACACGGCCAACGTACATCACCGCCACCCGATCGGAGATGTAGCGCACCACACTCAGGTTGTGGGCCACGAAGAGGTAGGTCAGGCTGAGCTCGGCCTGGAGATCCTGCATCAAATTGAGGATCTGGGCCTGCACGCTCACATCGAGCGCACTCACGGCCTCGTCGGCCACAACAAGGCGCGGGCCGGTGGCCAGGGCGCGGGCGATCCCGATCCGCTGGCGCTGCCCGCCGGAGAAGGCGTGGGGGTAGCGGCGCATGTACTCGGGCGGGAGCTTCACGCGGCGCAGCAACTCGGCCACCCGCGCCTCCAGCTCTTTGCCGCTGGCAATACCGTTGACCAGGAGCGGCTCGCCGATGATATCGAGCACGGTCATACGAGGGTTCAGCGAGGCGAAGGGATCCTGAAAAACCATCTGCATGGCGCGGCGGTAGGGCTTCAGTTCGGCGTCGCCGAGTTGCGCAAGGTCAACGACCTGCCCATCGTCACCGCGAAAGCAGATGCGGCCCGCCGTGGGCGGCGTCTTGTAGGCCCGCACGATACTGCGGCCAGTGGTCGTCTTGCCGCAGCCACTCTCGCCCACCAGGCTCAGGGTTTCACCGGGCCACAGGCGAAAGCTGACGCCATCCACCGCCTTCACCTCACCCACCTTGCGCTGGAGTAAACCCCGGCGGATCGGGAAGTAGACCTTTAGGTCCTGCACCTCAAGCAGGGCCGCGTGTGCATCGCGCGGAGCTGTACGGTCCATCACTGGCCTCCGATGATCGCGAGCGCGGGCTCCGCCGCGTGGCCGGCCCCCCGTTGCCCATCGCCTGGGGGCTCGTGGAGCCAGCAACGGGCCTGCTGGAGCGGGCCAACCCGGGTGAGCGGCGGGGCCGTGTGAGTGCAGAGCTCCAGCTGGTGAATGATCCGCTCGCGGCAGCGAGTGTGGAAGGGGCATCCGCCAGGGCGAGCGTAGGGATGAGGCACCGCGCCGGGGATGGCATCGAGGCGGGCCCGGGTTACGTCCTCGATACGGGGGATGGAGCGCAGCAACCCGCGGGTGTAGGGATGCTGCGGGTGGTGGAAGATCGCGTCGACCGGCCCATGCTCAACGATCTGGCCGAGGTACATCACGGCCACCTCGTCGGCGATCTCGGCCACCACACCCAGATCATGGGTGATGATCACCACCGTCATGCCCAGCTCCGCCTGGAGCTGGCGGATCAGCTCCAGGATCTGGGCCTGCGTCGTCACATCCAGGGCCGTGGTGGGCTCATCAGCGATCAGCAGGGCGGGCCGGCAGATCAGCGCCATCGCGATCATGGCTCGCTGGCGCATACCGCCCGAGAGCTGGTGGGGGTAGGCATCGACGCGCTGAGCAGGGTGGGGAATGCCCACCCGATGCAGCATCTCGACGGCAAGCGCGCGCGCCTCCCGCCGGCTGGCCCCACTGTGGAGCCGCAGGCGCTCCACAATCTGGCTGCCGATGGTGTGTACCGGGCTGAGAGCGGCCATCGGCTCCTGGAAGATCATCGCCGCCTCGCGGCCACGGAAAGCCCGCATCTCGCGGCTCTTGCGCTGGTAATCGAGCAGGTTGACCACATCGCCGGGGGCGCGATGGTAGCAGATCCTGCCGCCGACGATCTTGCCAGGCGGGGTAACGATCTGCAGGATCGAGCGGGCCATGATGCTCTTGCCACAGCCGCTCTCGCCCACGATCGCCAGGGTTCGCCCGCGCCGCACCTGGAGGCTCACCCCGTCCACCGCCTTCACGACGCCATCGTCGAGGAAGAAGTGGGTTTTGAGGTCCTCGATCTCAAGGAGCAGATCGTTCATATGTACTCTCTACGCATAGGGGTCGGCCGCATCGCGGAGGCCGTCGCCAAGGAAGTTGTAAGCGATCACGATCAGCATCACCACGAGCGCGGGGGTGATCAACCACGGGGCGGTGGCCACGGTGCGAACGTTCTGCGCGTCCTGGAGCAGCACACCGTAGCTGATGATCGGCTCCTTGAGCCCGAGGCCGAGGAAGCTCAGGCTGGTCTCGCCGAGGATGCGGCCGGGGATGGTGAGGGTGAGCGAGGCGATGATATGGCTGACGAAGGAGGGTAGCATGTGGCGAAAGATGATCCGCCGCTCGCTGGAGCCGCTCACGCGGGCGGCCATCACGAAATCCTCCTCGCGCAGCGCGAGGAAACGACCGCGCACCACGCGGGCCATGCCCGTCCAGCCGAGTAGCGAGAGCACCAGCGTGATCGCGAAGTAGACCCAGAGGGGTGGCCAGGTGAGCGGGATGGCCGCGCTGAGGCCCATCCAGAGCGGCAGGCTGGGGATGGCATCAATAAACTCGATCAGCCGCTGGATCAGCATGTCCACCCGGCCACCGAAGTAGCCCGAGATGCCACCCAGGGTGACGCCGAGCACCAGGCTGAGCGCCACCGCCGCCAGGCCGATCGAGAGCGAGATGCGGGTCGCGTGGACCATCCGCGAGAACAGGTCGCGCCCGAGCCGGTCGGAGCCGAGCACGCTGATGAGCTGCGTGCCATCGCGGGTACCGAAGAGGCGCAGATCGGTGGGGATCACGCCGAGCAGCCGGTAGGGCTCGCCACGCACGAAGAGGCCCAGCTCGATCCGCTGGCTGTAGTCGAGGGTGTAGACGCGACGCATCGTCTCGACCTCCACGGTGCTCTTGAGGCCGTAGGTGAAGGGCCACGTGAGGCGACCATGTTCGATGAGGTAGATCACCTGGGGCGGGGCGTAGGTGCGGGTCGCGTGGACGGCCATCGGGTTGTAGGGGGCCACGAACTCGGCGAAGATCGCCACCAGGAAGAGCGTGGCGAGCACACCAAGCGAGACCATGGCCAGGCTGTGTTTGCGGAAGCGCCACCACATCAGCCGCCACTGGGAGGCCGTTGCCACGGCGCGCTCGCTGGCCTCCTCGCGCTCCAGGGCCGCCAGTTCGTCCTGTATATGTTTGGGGAGCGTTCCGAGATGGCTCGCGCTCATAAGCCTTGATCCGGGGGGAGCGACCAGCGGCGATCACTCGCTCGCGGCCGGGCGCTCCTGCTCACTGGTAACGGATGCGTGGGTCGAGCCAGGCTAGCAGAATGTCGGAGATCAGCACGCCGAGCACCGAGAGGATGCTCAAGAGGAAGATGTAGCTACCGGCGAGGTACATGTCCTGGGAGAGCAGGGCCTGGAGCAGCAGCGGCCCGGCGGTCGGCAGGCTCAGCACGATGCTGGTGATCGTCGCGCCGGAGATCAGCCCGGGCAGTGTATCGCCGATACCGCTGACGAAAGGGTTCAAGGCCACCCGCACCGGGTACTTTGCCGTCAGGCGCCACTCGGTCAGGCCTCTGGAGCGGGCCGCCTCGACGTAGGGCTTGTGCAGCTCGTCGAGCAGGTTGGCCCGCAGGATGCGGATCAGGCCAGCCGTGCCATTGGTGCCGATCACCACCACCGGGATCCAGAGGTGGCCGAGGAGATCCCAGACTCGCGCCAGACTCCACGGCGCGTTCTCGAACTCGGGCGAGAAGAGCCCGCCGACGCTCATGTCGAAGTAGAAGAACGAGATCCACATGAGCACCAGGGCGAGCAGGAAATCGGGCGTGGCCAGGCCGACGAAGCCAACAAAGGAGACCGCGTAGTCGCCCAGGGTGTTCTTGCGCATGGCGGCGAAGATACCCATGGGAATGGCAACCGCCCATACGAAGACCGTGGTCGCGAGGGCGAGCAGGAAGGTGAGCAGCATGCGCTGGCCGAGCAAGGCGCTCACGGGCTGCTTCCACTGGAAGGAGTAGCCGAAGTCGCCGGTGAGCACGCCGGTAAACCAGCGCCAGTATTGCACATACCAGGGCTGATCGAGGCCGTAGCGCTCGCGCAGCTGCGCGGCCCGCTCGAGGTCGGCCTGGTCGCCGTTGGCGAGAGCGCGAGCCTCAAACGAGGTGATGAAGTCGCCCGGCGGGAGCTGGATGATAAAAAACGTCACCAGTGAGATCGCCAGGAGCGTGGGGATGAAGTAGAGCACCCGGCGGATAATATACGATGTCATTGGCGCGCTCCGCGCACGAGGGTCCGGCGAGCGGGAGACAAGGAGCGTCGCGTGGGTCGCCTGCGGACAAGCCTGGCCCCTGGTCTCCCTGCTCGCTCACGGCGGGACATTACGCCTCGCGGATGAAGAACTGCTCCGCCTTCGCGGCGGCCGGATTGGGCCAATTATAGGCATCGAACATGGTGCGGGGCACGTTGCCGTAGCTATTCTTGACGATCCCGAAGCCAGGGGCAGGCAGGGCGATCCCGAAGACATAAAACTGCTCTTTGGCGATCGCGAGGATCTGCCGCATCAACTCGGCCTGCTCGGCCTCATCGGCGGTGGTGCGAAGCTGCTTGTAGAGCGCGATCTGCTCCTGCACCGGGGCCGGCGGTTCCTCCGCACCCTCGTCCTCGGGGTCGTTGGCCCAGATCCGCCAGGCAATCCCAAAGTGGCTCTCCTGGTCGAAGGGCATGTAGAAGGATGGCAGCAGCACGGTATCGAAGCCGCTACCGCCATTACCGGACCAGGCGGTCGCGTCGTGGTCGTTGGCGTTGACGCGCTCACGGAACAGGGTGCGTTCCACCGAAGAGAAGATGGCGGTAATGCCGATCGCCTCCCAGTTGGCGATCACCTGGGGCATCGGGTCACGATCGCGGTCGGCCAGGATCACGAACTCGATCGGATTCCCGTCGGGGCCGACGCGGCGACCATCGGCGCCCCGGGTATAGCCGGCCTCGTCGAGCCAGGCCTCGGCCTGGGCGGGATCGTACTGGGTGAACTGGGTGCCCATCTCCTCGTCGGCGAAGACCGAGGTGGGCACTGGTGCAGCCTGCCAGGGCTGGCCCTGGCTCACGTAGACCAGGTCGATGATCTCCTGGCGATTGATCGCCACCGAGAGGGCCTGGCGGAAGAGCCGGTTATTGAAGATCTCGCGCTTGACGGGGTCCTTGTGGGTAAGATTGAGGCTGATCACGTCGGTGTTCATGTTCGACGAGATCGTCTCATAGAAGTCGTAGCCGCCCTTCTCCCGCCCATCGGCCAGCACCGGCTTGGAGGAGAAGTCGCCCACGCGCCGGTCCTGCAGGCCGATCTCGCCATTCAGGGCGCTGAGCACCAGTACTTCGCGGTCGCTCACGATACTGTAGCGCACACTATCGATATAGGGGAGCTGCTGGCCCTCGGCATCAACCTTCCAGTAGTAGGGGTTGCGCTCGGCGTTGAGCACCTGGCTCTCGCCAAGGCGATTCTTCAGCACCCAGGCCGTGAGCGTCGGGAGTTCGGGGTTCTGGTTGCGGGCAGTGATCCCACTCAAGTCGAAGGCGACCTTCGCCTCCCAGAGCTCGACCCACGAGGAGAGGCCAGCGGCCGCCACCTCGGCATCCAGGTTGGGGTTGAACTCCGGCAGGAAGCGTTTGGCGTACTCAGCCTGATAGTGAGTCAGCTCCAGCCCGTTTGGGATGGCCAGGCGCTGAAGGAACAGGCCGTTAGGCACGGGCCACTCGAAGATCACCGTCGTCGGATCGGGCGCGGTGACCACCGGATCGACATCTTCGCCATCCACGATGACCTGCATCCAGCCGGGGAAGTCGCCGTGGAGCTCGTCGTTCAGGCGGATCTTCTCCGCCCAGAAGAGAATATCGGCGCTGGTGAACGGCGTCCCGTCCGACCACTTCACCCCCTCGCGCAACTTGAAGGTATACTTTGCGCCGCCATTCTCTACCTTCCAGCTTTCGGCGAGGTTTGGCTCGACGGCCGTCCAGTCCAGGTTCCAGCGCACGAGCCCGTCGTAGAGGATGGACTTGAGCAGGGTGACGTTGTCGTCCTCCTCCATGCCCATAGTCCACTCGCCGCCATAGACGCCGATCTGGTCGAGCACCTCAACCACAAGGGGGTTCTTCGGCAGGCGCTGGTCGACCGGAGGCAGGCTGCCGGCCTCCACGAGCCTGGCCAGCATCGGCGCCTCTTTGTAGACGCTCGCGGTCGTGGCGGGCGTTGTCGCGGCGGCAGCGGCTGTGGGCGCGGCAGTCGGCGCGGTGGTGGGTGCGGCCGGGGCGGGTGCTGGCGTGGCGGTAGGATCCACAGCGGGAGCCGGGGGTGCGGCGCAGGCAGCGAAGAGACCGGCCGCGCCGGCAGTGGCCGAGAGCCGCAGGAACTGACGACGGGACAAGGGCTTGCTCATGGTCGGGCACCTCCTTGTGAAGAACCTGCTCTGGCAACGTTGTCTCAGCGGCTGGGCCGTGGCGGCTCAGGCCAGCGGGAGAAACCGGAGGGCGATCGCCAGCTCGTGCGCTGGCACGCGGTGGGCCAGGGTCACCCGGGTGACGGTACGGGGGCCATCGCGCAAATCAACATCGCGCAGGGTCTCGATACACAGCTCGAGCTCTGCGGCGTCGAAGACGATCAGCAGGCGGCCCCGCTCGCCCTCCAGGATAAGCTGGCCCGGCGCATCCGGGCGAACGCAGGCAAGGCTGATCAGAACGCTGGCGAGCCGTCCGGGGTCAGCGTGGAAGCGCGCGCAGTCGCACAGCTCCACGGCGCCGTCGGGCGTGTCGCGGCAGAGGGTGATACGGCGCTCCAGCATCGCCAGGCCGGCGGCAGGCGGATAGGCCGGGGCCAGATCGAGGGCGAAGGTCTCTGAGGTTGGCGCATGCTCCCAGCGGGCCCAGCGCGCGCCACCCGGGCCAGCGACCTGCTCGTGGTTGTTCACCAGGGGTACGCTGTGGCCAAGTGAGCGGTTGGCGAGCAGCGTGTAGCGCGTAGCACCACGAAAGGTGTCACGGGTATAGCGCATCGCGCCGAGGTCGGCCAGGAGCGACTCTCCGCGCCAGTGGATCACGAAGGAGCCGACGTCGTTCTGGTTATGGGGCTCGGCGTTGTGGCCGCCCTTCGCCGCCAGCACCAGGCCGTTCGGGTTGGCGGGGTTGGCTCGCGCCACGAACCACTGAATATCGGCGAGCAGATCGGCGGCCGGGGGGCGCGCCTGCGGGAGCGGTTCCTGGCGGTCAGGGTACCAGAACAGGTCGCGCAGCTTTTCGGCAGGCCCGCGCCGGGTAAGGGCCCGCGCGGTGGGGTCCTCATCAGCGAGGGCGGCGAGCTCGGGCAAGCCGTAGCGGCGCGCGAGGAAGTGGAGCAAGGCGGGCTGGGGGCGCCGGTCGAGGCCGGTATCGGAGAAGGGGGCGTACACCCCGGGGCTGAGCGCAACGCGCGCCGGGAACCGGGCGATCCGGGGCATACGCGGATGGGCAAGCAGATCGACGTGACCGGCGGTGCGGGCCGCGAGCAACTCGCCGAAGGCGGCGACGAAGAAGATCCCCTTCTCCCAGTAGCCGATACCCTCGGGTGTGCCACCGTCATCGCCGAACGTAGCGAGGTAGCGCTCGATCCCCGCGAGGGCTCTGGCGAGCACGGCCGCAAGGCGGTCGAGATCGTGCTCCAGGTAGAGCGCGGCGATAGCCGTACCACCGGCGCAAACGGGCATCCAGTTGTTGATCGGCTTCGGGCCGTAGCCGAGCCACGGATAGTCGTCGCGGGACAGAAAAGGCCGCGTGCTGCGGCGCTCCACCTCGGCGCGGAGGCGGGCGCGAACGGCGGGATGCAGCGCATCGCCGAGCAGATAGTCAACTTCGGCCACGGTTGCCGCAGTAATGGCCGAGTAGAGATCGATCAGCGGCACCTCCGGGTCGGGGAGCCCGAGGGGATACTCAGCGGCGTGAGCGGGAACAACCCAGCTGCTCTCTTCGCAGATCGCCCAGAGCTCATTCAGCGCGGCATCGAGAAAGCGCCCCTGGCCCTGGAGGCACTCGGCGAGGGCGAAGAGGATCAGGCGGGTACGGCGGCGCACGTGGGGTTTCTCGAAGGGTTCGCGCGCGCCACTGCGCTGGAAGGCCAGAAAAGCGCTGGCGGGGAGGGGCGGTGTGGGCTCGGTCAGCTCCGCCTCGGCACGAGCGCAGATCTCGTGCCCGAGCGGTGTTCCGGCGCGGGCGCTCCAGCGAGCGCGCTCCGCACGCGCCGGGAACGGAAACGGCTCGCGCGTCGCGCGCAGCGTTGCGGCGAGCTGTGCCTGCTCGAAGGGACTCATGCGCCGCTCCCTGAGGGTTACGTCATTGTCACTTTTTCTGAAACATTGATGAGTTTTATTCTAACACTTCTCTGAAATTCTGTCAATGACATTTTCAAGATCGAGGGTCATGTCAGCCTTGCAGCGCCTCCTGCGTTACCCATCCCGGCCCGTACCGACCGGCACCCGGGTTCTTTCGGAACCGAGGCGTGAGGACGCCCAGGCGCTGGCCCATGCTGAGGCATGACCCTCCGCTCACGACCAGCCTGATGACCGGACAGCACCGCACGAGCCGGGGAGGGATACCCCGGCTCGTGGCGCGCCGCATCGGAGCGGACTTTCAGGCGATACGGTAGGGCGCGAGGACCGCCTCATTCGGATCGATCCCGATCCCGGGCACCTCGGGCGGGCTCACCGTACCATCGGCATTGAGCCGAATCGGCGCGTGGTACATCGACTCCCAGAGCGGATTGAAGGCCGCCGGGTAGAACTCCAGCATCAGGCCGTTGGCGAGGGCCGCAACGAGGTGCACATGGACCTCCTGCTCGCCATGGGGGGCAAGCTCCAGATCGTGGGCCTGGGCCAGGGCGGCAATCTTCATAAACTCGGTAATCCCGCCGCAGTGGGTCGCATCAGCGTTGAGAATGGGCACGGCCCCGGTAGCGATCAGGTCACGGAAGCCGTAGCGCGTATACTCATTCTCACCGCTCGCAAGCGGGATCGTCGTCGCCTGAGCGATCCGCTGGTATCCGGCATAGTCGTCAGGGGCAATCGGCTCCTCGAACCAGAAGGGCGCATAGGGCTCGATCCGCCGGGCCAGCTGGATCGCCTCGTAGGGCTTGTAGGCGCAATTGGCGTCAACCATCAACTTCACGTCGGCGCCGATCGCCTCGCGTACGGCGCGCACCCGCGCCACATCCTCGGCGATGGGCAGGGCGCCGACCTTCATTTTGACGGCCCTGGCACCCAGCTCCACGTAGCTGGCCATCTCGGCGGCCAGCTCGCCGAGCCCTTTGCCTTCGGCGTAGTAGCCACCCGCCACATAGGTGGGAACGCGGTCGGTGTAGGCGCCCAGCAGCTTGTAGAGCGGCAAGCCGGCGACTCTGGCGCGAATATCCCACAGGCCGATATCGATCGCACTGATTGCCCGGGTCGTCAGGCCGCGCCGGCCGATCTTCTTTGGCACCCAGAGCTTGTGCCAGATGCGCTCGGTGGCCAGCGGGTCCTCGCCAATCAGCAGAGGGGTGAGCTGCTCGACGGTCGCCTGCTCGATCCGCCCCGCCCCGCCGGCGAAGCCGACGCCGGTGATGCCCTCGCTGGTAGCGATCTTTACCAGGCTCAGGCCGACGTAGCGGTAGGTATGTTTGCCATTGGCGATCGGCGTGGGGCGAGGCCAGCGGTATGCCTCAACCGAAACAGCGGTGATCTGCACGCAGGTTACTCCATGGCTATGGCCCGGCCATTGCGCCGCGCGCGCGCGAACGCGGGCGGGCTCACCGTCTCCCCCTCCACCAGGCGCACCCCGAGCAGGACGCGCTGGATCGGTGCTTCGGCATCGGCGGCACGCTCCTGGATCCGCCGTACCGCCAGCGCGCCCATCTCCAGCTTCGGCACGTGGATCGTCGTCAGGCGCGTCGTGGTGAGGTTGGAGAGATCAAGGTCATCGAAGCCAACCACCGAGAGGTCGTCACCGGGCTGCAGGCCAGCATCGCCCAGAGCCAGCAGGGCGCCGTACGCGCTCACATCGTTGACACAGAAGAGCGCGGTGCAGCCCGTCTCGCGGCGCAACAGTTCGGCGACGGCCTCGCGGGCCGACTGGGGCGCCATCGACGAGCTGACGACCCACTGCGGGTCGGGGTTAATCCCAGCCTCACGCAGGGCCGCCTCGTAGCCCTGGAGCCGCAGCCGGGTGGTGTAGCGATCGCGCCCGTGCAGGTAGGCGATCCGCTGGTGGCCGGCGGCCAGCAGGTGGCGGACGGCAAGCTGGGCACCGTGGTAGTAGTCAGGCAAGACGGCGTCTACCGGCTGGTCGACGACGTTGTTGAGCAGGACGAGCGGGTAGCCCTGGCCTTGCACAGCGGCGACATCCTCGGCGGTGAAGGGGCCAACCAGCAGGATCCCGCTGTCGCCGGGGGGCTCCAGCCGCTCGAGCTGCCGCTCCAGTGGCGTGCCATCGTCGAGGGCAAAGCGCATACTGATGCGCTGGCGCCGGCACTCGGCCTCGACCCCTTGCAGCACGTAGCCGTAAAAGTCGCCCAGCATGGCGGCCAGGCCAACCCGGTTGTGGACGCGCACCAGGAAGATCAGACTCCGAAGGGCCGTGGGCTCTCCCCGCCCCGCCCGCTCCCGGGGGCGGTAGCCCAGCCGCTCGCTGGCCGCGAGCACCCGCTCGCGGATCTCCGGTGAGACGACGGCCGCATTCGTGAATACGCGCGACGCGGTACTCAGCGATACCCCGGCCGTGGCAGCCACCTCGCGCAGACTTGCGCCCATACTGTCCTCCCTGAAGCTCAACCACTGAGCACTATTGTAGCGTATGTTCTGAAAAATTTCAAGAAATTTCTCCGTGGTTTTCTTCAATCTCTGAAAAACTCTACCAGCTGGCAACCCGTGTATTTCTTTGCCAGCGCCCTGCTCTGTGCAGGCAAGCGGCGATCGTCGTCTACGTGGCAAACCGCCAGAGCAGTTCAGAGAAAGAGGGCTGCACCATGTCTCGGAAGGTCATCATCGCGCTCATCACCCTGTTCGCGTTGGCACCCATCATGGCACAACCGGCCTATGCCCAGATCCCGATGAACAGTACAGCCCAGCTAAAGCAGGCCTGCGAAACCAGCACTGGCAACCGCGTCACGATCACGGCCTCGACCGACATCAAGGAGGGCGTGCTGCGCGGCGTGCCGCTGGCGCAGTTCGAGACGGTCAACAGTGGCTGTACGATTGTGCTTGGCCCTTCCGCAAAGTTCAAGTTCGACGGCGTCGCGATGAACTTCCTCGGCCCGTTGCGCATCGAGAGCGCCACCGGCAACGAGCTCGAGTTTGACAAGAGCGATGTCTACGCCCGCTCTGTGACACTGCAACTCACCGGCGACGGGAGCGCACTCTTCATTCAGGAGTCGGGTGTTAACGCCCTGGCTGGCGACACCGTCGTGACGTTCGGCACCAACGCCAAGCTCGAAGTGAATGGGAACAGCGCCTCCTACGGGCGCCTGCTGGAGGCCAGCAACGTCGTTCGCCTGACGGCCGGTACCAAGTTTACCGCATCGCTCCGGCAGGGCTACTTCTGGGGCGTCAACGGTGTGGACATTAATCTAACCGGCGACGAGACGATCTACAAGTTCACCGAGTTCAACACCCACGCGCAGCCTGGCACGGTGAGCTTCCGCGCGAGCGGTGCCAAGTCGATCTTCGAGTTTGGCCGCGGCAGCATCTATGGCCATTCCGGAGTGTCGCTGACGATGACCGGCGCAGAGAACCAGCTGATCACCTCGGACTTCACCGCGTTCAACACCTACACCGGCACAGGCGTGCGCATCGCCGTAGGTGCCAATCAGGCGAAGGGCACGATCAAGATGAGCCAGGCGCGCTTTGGCGGCGCGGGCGGGCTGGTGATCGAGGCCGGTATCGGTGGCAGTGATAGCCTGGTCGAGTTCGTCCAGGGGTCGGTGATCGGGATGAATGGCACCGGCGTGCGGATCACCAGCGGCCCCGGCGGCCAGACGATCGTCAAGGATAGCTCGCTGACACCCGAGACGGCACCGGTGACGATCAGCAGTCAGGGCTTCTGCCTGGCCGAGAACAACGTGATCCGCGCCTCGACCCAGCTGCTCTGTCCGTAATGCCCCTCGCCCCAGGCAGCCCATACCCCCCGCGCCCACGGACGCAGGGGGTATGGGCTGCGCTCCGTCACACACCGCTGAAGGCGCTGAAGCCACCGTCCACCGGCACGACCACACCACTGACAAAGTTTGCGCCCGGCCCGCAGAGCCAGAGCAAGGTGCTGAGCAGTTCCTCGGGCCTGCCAAAGCGCCCCGCCGGCGTATGATCGATGATCGTCTGCCCGCGTGAGGTGAGTGTGCCATCGTCGTTGAGCAGCAGCGCGTCGTGCTTTCTTGCTTTTGTCCGATTGCTCCGGCGCGCGTTCCTGCTACCCTGGCTGTAGCGAACAAACGCTGCGCGCCAGCCAGGGTAAGGCAAAGGCGGCTGGCGCCAGGAGTGATAGAAAAGGTCTGCCGGTGAGCGACCACACAGGCAAGAGCTACGAGGCCATCGCCGACTCATACGCGGCGAAGGTCGACGCCAGTCCGATGAACGCCCTGTATGAGCGCCCTGCCGTCCTCGCGCTGCTGCCGCCGCTGGCGGGCACACACGTCCTCGATATTGGCTGCGGCTCAGGCTGGTACGCCGAGTACCTGCTGAGTCATGGGGCAACCGTCACGTCGTTCGACCTCGACGCGACCTTCGTCGAGCTGACGCGGACGCGCGTCGGGGAGCGCGCCACCGTGCTGCGCGCCAACCTCGCCGAGCCGCTCGCCTTCGCGCAGAGCGGCGAGTTCGATCTGGCTGTCGCCCCTCTCGTATTGCACTACCTGCGCGACTGGACCCGGCCGCTTCGCGAGATCTACCGGGTGCTCCGCCCGGGCGGCGCCCTCGTCTTCTCGACCCATCACCCCTTTATGGACTGGCAGGAGTTCAAGCGCGAGGACTATTTCGCGCTCGACCTGCTGGAAGACTACTGGCAGGGGGTGGGCGCAGTGCAATTCTACCGCCGGCCCCTCACGGCGATCAGCGCGACCCTCATCGAGGCCGGGTTCGTGATCGAGCGCCTGGTGGAGCCGCAGCCGTCGCCACCGTTCAGGGAGGCTCGCCCGGAGCTCTTCGAGCGGCTGATGCGCCAGCCCTGGTTCCTCGTCGTCAAGGCGCGCAAGCTCGGGCCGTGAAACAGCTCGTCAGCGCACAGGCGGGCTGACGCACCACGCGCGGGCATGCCACTGCCCGCCTGCCTGATAGCAGCCGCGCCGGTGCGCTCTGTCACGATCTGCTGGCGCAACTCTACCGATCAGCTGTGGGACGCGCCCCTGGCCCATCCTGTAGCAGCGCAGCGATGCCATCTACGGCGCGCGCGGCTACGCGGCCAATGGCCTGAATCCAGCCCTCGGTGGTCGGGTAGCTGTAGCCGACGCAGACCAGGCGCGGGTTCGTCTGCGCACGCCCGTAGCCGTCCAGCATCGGGCGGCCCTTGCCGTCGAAGGTGAGCAAGTGCGCAACCGGATCCAGCGCGGGGCGATAGCCAGTCGCCAGGATGAGTGCGTCGAACGGGGCGCTGCGATGGTCGTCGAAGTGGGCCACACCGCCCGCGAGCCGCGCAAGGCCGGGATAGACGCCCACCCGCCCGGCGGCCACTGCCTCCGGCAGTTCGTAACCGACAACCGGAAAGTGGTCGAGGGGCGAGCCCGGTGGCAGGGGCAGGCCGAGGTGGCCAAAGTCGCGTCGCCACAGCAGGCGCTCGGCCAGCGGGCGGGGTAGCGTGCGCATGAGCCACGCCCCGAGCCGCACCGCCACGGCTGAGGGTGGCTCAGGAACGAAGGCCACCCCGCCGCGCACCGCGATCGCTGTCGCCACCCCGTGCTCGGCCAGCTCGACCGCAATCTCGCTGCCCGAGTTGCCAGCACCGACAACCAGCACACGCTGGCCGGTGAAGGGCTGCGGGTTGCGGTAGTCGCGGCTATGCAGGATCGGGCCATCGAATCGCTCCTCGCCAGGGATGGCGGGGCGCACCGGTGCGCTCCAGATCCCGGTTGCCATCACGAGCACGCTCGCCTCCAGCGTCCCCCGGCTGGTGTCGAGGCGCCAGCAGCTCCCATCGAAGGCGGCACCACACAGCTCCACCCCCTCGTCAACGCGCAACGCGAAGTGGCGGACGTACTGCTGCAGATAGGCCAGGAACTGGGCACGACTCGGAAAGCGCGGGTAGGCCGCGGGCATCGGCAGTCCTGGGAGCGCCGAGACCTGCTTCACCGTATGGAGGCAGAGCCGGTCGTAGTGGTGATACCACGCCTCGCCAACCCGGCCCCGCTCCAGCACCCGGTAGACCATGCCCCGCCGCGCGAGCTCATGAGCCACGGCAAGGCCTGCCGGCCCCGCCCCCACCACGACCACCTGGCTGCGTGCCGGCTCCATCATGGCTGCCGCTCCAGGGTCTGGCCGGCGAGCACCCCCGTCTGTGGCAGCCTGTCGAGGATGGCCCGGTGCATCAGCGCCTCGGTGAGCGCCGGGGCAAGCCGCCCAACGGCGGCGATGAGGCGGTTCGCGGGGCCGGGCACGAGCTCGGGTTCGCGGCGCTCCACCGCGCCAGCGAGCAGTTCCGCCAGGCGCTCCGGCGGCATACGCCGGCGCTCGCGGCGGTTGTCGGGGCTGTAGCGGCGGGCGTGGGCCGTGCGGGTCGGGCCGGGGTAGACGGTGAGCACATGCACACCCTGCGGCGCAAGCGCGGCGCGCAGGCTGCGAGCATAGGCGGCCAGGCCATCCTTACTTGCCGCGTACACCGCCGCACCCGGGTAGCCGGTGAAGACTGAGAGCGAGGCGATGAAGACCAGCGTCGCGCCGGGCGCGACCAGCCCCCCGCAGAGCATGCCGGCGGTCAACTGCACGGGTGCCCGCAGATTTACGTCAAGCACCACTGCCTGGCGGGCAATCGCCCCCTCAGCGAAGCGCCCCACCGCGCTGATACCAGCGCTGTGGACCACCACGTCGGCGGGCGGCAGAGCGGCGAGGTGCCGCAGCGTCACGGCCACCGCGCCTGCCTGTGCCAGATCGACGTGGATCCACCCGGCCACCCCACCCGCGCCGCGCAGGGCCTGGCACAGCCGGGCAGCACGCTCGGCGTCGCGGTCAACGATCGTCACGGCGAAGCCCGCCCGCGCGAAACGCTCGGCCACCGCCCGCCCGATCCCATCGGCGCCCCCGGTGACGACGCAGTGGCGCCGGGAGCAGGTAGCGGGCGGCGGGCTAAAGGCCCTGGGAGCCCCCGGCATCCGGGCCTGTCTGGCCACGGCGAAGCGATCCGCTACTCCGCGCAGATGCCTGCCGCTGAGGCGCAACAACCGGTTGCCGAGCCCGATCGTCACAACGGGCACGCCACCCGCGATGGCACGGACAATCCGCCGCGCTACCCGCTCGGGCCGAGGGAAGTGTGACCAGCCCACACGCTCCAGGGGCGCGCCGCTCTTCGCGTGCATGCCGGTGCGGGTGGCGCCGGGATGGATGACCTGAACGCCCACGCGGCCACGCAACTCCACCCGCAGGCTGCGGGCGAAGCCCTCCAGGGCGGCTTTTGTGGCCCCGTAGACGGCATAATCGGGAACCGGGAGCGCGGCCGCCACCGAGCCGATGAAGACCACCCGGCCCGATGCGCGCGCGAGGGCCGGCAGCAGGGCGTGCGTGAGAGCGATCGGCGCTCGCAGGTTGGTGTCAAGCAGCGCGTCGATTGTACCGGGCGCCTGGGCCACGATCGGGCCATACGCACCCACGCCCGCGCAATGGATGAGCAGGTCAAGCGCCTGGACGGCGCGCCGGCGCAGAAACTCGCTCACTACGGCCGCCGCGAAGGGCTGGGCGAGATCCACGCGGCAGTAGCCGCCCCGCAGCCCCGGCTCCACGTCCAACGCGGAACGCCGGCCCACGCCGAAGACGCGGGCGCCGCTAGCGGCGTAGCTCCGCGCTAGCGCCAGCCCGATCCCATCGCTCGCCCCGGTGATCAGCACCGTCTGCTGTCGCACGTCGTTACTCCTGTGGTGCCGTGGCGCCGCGGCGCAGCCCCGCCCCGAAGAGATACCTGAGGAGCAGCAGGTTAAGCAGCACTTCAAACACGGCGAACTCGCGCCCGAAGAAGCGCGGGTCCCAGTAGCTCACCGGGCTGTGGAAGCGCACACTCCACTCGAAGGGGAAGAGCAGCAGCGGGCCGTCGTCTACATGCACCGGAATATCCAGGGCCGTATGGAGCAGACAGCCGGCGAGCAGCCAGAACCACCAGTAGGCGCGGCTCCCCACCACGGCGCGGGCGCGCCAGAGCAGCGCCAGCCCGAGGAGCAGCAGGATCGGCGCATGGAACAGGTTGTGGCCGGCGACCCAGAGCGGGTCACTGAAGTAGCGCTGATCGTAGGCCTCGCTCCAGAGTGGCGCACTCGCCTCGCCCCAGACGAGGCGCTGCTGCAGGAAGGTAGCGGCCCACAGCAGCCAGAGCGGAAGGTCCGGCAGCACCGCGCCGAGCAGAAACGCGCTGCGCGGAATCGCAAGACGGTTGTCTGTTGTGGCCCACTTCCGCAGGGCGGCATTGATGATCAGATGGCTGGGGGTGTTCACAGGGGCCTTTCAGAGCTGGCTTCGTCATCGCAGACGGGGAAGAGATGCTCGGGCGGCAACTCGACGAAGAGCTCTCCGCCGGCCGGGATAGCGACGGGCTGGAAGGCTTGCACGCGGAGCGTCGCGTCACCTACCTGCAACACATACTCGGACAGCTCACCACGAAAGGTCTGGGCCAGGATCCGCGCCGGCAATGCGTTCGGACCCGGCAGGCAGCGCAGGCGAATCTGCTCGGGCCGGATCGCGTAGGTCGCCCGACCTTCCCGAGGGCTCGGGCCGCAGACGGCCAGCGCGCCCAGTCTGCTCTGGAGCCATCCCCCGGCGAGCTCGCCCCGCAGAAACGTCGTAACACCCATCAGCCGGGCGGCGCGGCAGGTCGGCGGGCGCTCGAAGAGCCGCCGGGGCGTGTCGCAGGCCAGCACCTCGCCCCGTTCGATCAGGGCTACCCGGTCGGCCATGGCCAGCGCCTCGCCCCGATCGTGGGTAACGAGCAGCGTCGTGATCCCCAGTTCGCCCTGAATGCGCCGTACGGCCTCCTGAAGCGTCTGGCGCACCGTCGGGTCGAGGCTGCTGAACGGCTCGTCGAGCAGCAGCACCCGTGGCCGCGTCACCAGGGCACGGGCCAGGGCCACCCGTTGCTGCTCGCCGCCCGAGAGTTGCGCCGGGCGCTTGTGCTCGATGCCCGGCAGCTCCACCAGGGCCAGCATCCGCCGCACCTCGGCCTGGATGGTGGCGCGGCTGGCGCCCTGAACCCGCAGGCCGAAGGCGATATTCTCGGCCACCGACAGGAAGGGAAAGAGGTAGGCCTTCTGGAACATCAGCACCGCCCCGCGCCGGTGGGCCGGCACACGCAGGATGCTCCGCCCATCAAAGGTGATCTCGCCGCTATCGGGCGCCTCAACCCCGGCGATCAGCTTGAGCAGGGTGGATTTGCCGCTCCCTGAGGCGCCGAGTAGCGCCAGGAGCGTGCCTGGCTCAGCCGCCAGCGACACATCGGCCAGCGCCGGCGTCGCCTGGCGCGGGTAGCTCTTCGTCAGGTGGGAGAGCGCAATCGCGGTCACGACACCTCTCAGTACTGCTGCCCCACCTCGGCCGAACCGGCGGCGAGCGCGCGTGCGGCCAGAGCGATAGCGAGCACCGGCGGCGCGGCAAAGAGCAGCGCCAGCCCGGCGATCGAGGTGGGATTGCCACCCGCGACGGCCGCGAAGAGCAGCATGGGCAGAGTGATTACGCGCCCGCCGCCGATCAGCAGCGTCAGCAGGTACTGGCTCCAGCTTACCAGAAAGGCGAACAGGGCGGCCACGGTCAGGCCAGGCCCCAGCAGCGGCCAGGCCACCCGAAACCACACCCGCAGCGGGCCAGCGCCCAGGGTGCGCGCTTGAAGCTCGTACCCCTCGTCATACCTGGCAAAGACTCCCAGCAGCGCGAAGATGGTGTAGGGCAGCACCGGCACCAGGTGAACCAGCACCACACCCAGGAGGCTCCCGGCCAGCCCGAGCCGGAGCGCGAGTATGTTCAGCCCCATGCCGATCGCCAGCGGTGGCACTACAGTGGGCAGAAACAGGATGAGCAAGACCAGTGTGCGCCCGCGAAAGCGCCAGAGCCCCAGCACCCGCGCCGCCGGCAGGCCCAGCACCAGCGCCAGGGCAGTAGTCACACCAGCAGTGAGCAGACTCGCTCGCAGGGCTACCCGGGTTTGCGGGCTGCCGAGCTGGCGCAGCAGCGGCGTGAGTGTCCACTCGGCGGGGAGGAGCTGGGGAAAGAACCAGCGCGTCGAGCAGGCGTACACTACCAGGGCGACGATCGGGCCGACGAGGAGCGCAATGCACAGCGCACCAGGCACCGCGCGTGTCGCGCGGCGGAGGAGGGCGGCCCGGAAGGTTACCAGCAGGTTGGCGCCACGCATGGTGCTACGCGCTCCATCTCACACGGCCAAGCCCGACGACCATCACCGTGAGCACGCTGATCAGCAGGCTGATCGCCATGCCCTCAGCCCGGCGGTTCAGGTCCGGGTTGACGAAGAACTCCAGCGCCAGCACCGCCAGCATCCGGGGGTAGCGCACGCCGAGCAGGGCTGGCACTTCGTAGGCGCCGAGGACGAAGGCGAAGACAAGGGCCGCGCCAGCCGCGAGCCCCGGCAGCACCAGCGGCAGGGTCACGTAGCGCAGCCGCTGCCAGGGCGAGGCGCCGAGATTCTCGGCCACCAGATCGTACTGCCCGCCCTGGGTACGCAGGATCGCGAGCACGATCAGCACCAGGAAAGGGATCTCTTTGCTCACATAGTGCATGATGATCCCGAACCCGTAGCGGTCGCGCACCAGTACCGGAAACTGTGCCGGGGCATCGATCAGGCCAAGCGCGAAGGCGATCCGGGCCAGCAGGCCGCTCTGGGCCAGGAGCAAGCTCAGCGCCACCGCCCAGACGAGATGCGGGAAGGCCAGGTTCAGGTTGAGCACGAGCAGCGTGGCGCCGGTGGGCTGGCGCTGCCGCGCGGTCAGGGCCGCAGCAACGAGCAGCGCGCCGAGGGCGGACAGCGCCGTCGAGGCCCCGCTCACCCAGAGCGAGAAGCCGAGGGCCGGCCAGAACTCGCGCGCGGCCGGGGTAGGCCCCACCAGCAGGCTCCGGTATGCGTCGAGGCTCAGGCGCCCCTCACCACCACCGGGCACCGCGCCGAGGCTCTGGGCCACGCCGTAGACCAGACTCACCCCCACCAGCAGGCCGATGACGGTCAGGGCCGGGGCCAGCGCCACCCAGATGAGGAACGGCGCGCGCCCACTGCTCACTGGCCAACTCCGCGCGCGACCTGCGCCTGCCGGGCCAACAGCACATGCTCCCGCCAACCCTCCTCGACCAACGTCTGGTACGCACCTGCCGAGTCGCCGACCAGCGCCGCCGCCAGATCCGCTGCGGGCGTCGCGGCCTCGCCGAGGCGCGCCTGCGCGGCGCTGAGCGCATCAAGCTGCGCCTGATCGGTCACCCGGGTGACGTCGATCGCGTAGCCGAGGCCAAAACCGTTCTCGGGCAGAATCTGGGCGGCCTGCAACTCGGGCTCCAGGAGGAGGTTCGCCAGCACCAGCGCCGCAGCCTGATTCGATGCGTTCCGCGGGATGGCGACATAGTTGAAGTCGCCGATCATATAGTCATCGAAGACGAAGGCCCGAGCCGTTTCCGGCAGCAGCCCCTCGGCGATCAGCGGCCCAGCGCCGGCGATCGCCTGGGTGATGCTGAAATCGACCTCACCATTGGCGAAGAGGCTGTGCAGCTCGTTCTCATCCCTGGGGTAGGTCGCACCCTCGCGCCAGAGATGGGGCTTAAGCTCGTTCAGGTAAGCCCAGAGCTTCGGCGCGTGTTCCTCCCAGAGGGCCTCCTCGTAGGCCAGCCACTGGTCGGCGCCGCCGCTTAACTCGAACAGGGCGCCCTTGACGAAGCGGGTACCCTGGAAGGCACCGGGGCCAGGCGCAATGTAGGTGAATCGACCAGGGTTGGCCCTGGCCCACGCGAGCAACTCCGTGTAGGAGCGCGGCAACTCCTCCTCGCCCATCCGCGCCGAGTCGTAAATCAGCTGAAACTGCGCCGAGGACCAGGGGCTCTCGTAGCCTTCCACCGGCTCGCCAAAGTCGAGGTAAATCGCCGGATTCTCCCAGTTCACAAGGCGAGCGTTCGGCAGCCGGCGTGACCAGTCGGGCAGCAGCATGTCGGCCTGCTTGAGCGAGAGAAAGTTCTCGCCATTGATCCAGATCAGATCAACGGCGCCGCGCTCAACCCCAGCCTCCTTCTCGCTGAGTACCTGGTTGACGGCATCGACGGTGTCGGCGATCGGCACCCGGTTCAGGGTGATGCCGAATTGCTCCCGCAGCGGCACGCCGTAGGTCTCGTCCACGAAGCGATTGATGCTCTCCGAGCCGCCCCAGAGGTACCAGTTGACGGTCTGCCCGCGAGCGGCGGCAACAACACTCGCCCAGTCGTCGAGGTTGAATGCACCGGCGGGAGGAGTGTCTGTCGATCCCGTTTGGGCGACGGGGCGGCCTCCGCAGGCGGCCAGCAGCAGGGTGGCTAACAACAGCACGGCGGTCATCAGGTAGTGAGCGCGGCGCATAGGGTCTGCTCCTTGTCTCAGCTCTTCACACGATCCGGGGCTGGGATTGGAACAACGAGCGGCGTATCATCGCGCGCGGCGGCGGGCGGCGGGGTGATCCGCAGCAGGTCGAGCAGCGGCCCGGTCATGCATGTCGTCACCAGCGCCACCAGCACGAGGATGGTGAATCCGGCCGGGCTCAACACGCCGATCTCCAGTCCAACACCCGCCACCACCAACTCCATCAGGCCACGGGTATTCATCAGGGCGCCGAAGCCGAGGGCAGCGCGCCAACCCATTCCACCTGCCCGGGCCGCCAGCGTCGCGCCGCTGAGCTTACCCACCACCGCCACAGCCACGATCAGGCCGGCGGCGAGCAGCAGCGGCCCACCCTGGATCAGCCCGATGTCGGCGCGCAGGCCCACCGAGGCGAAGAAGAGTGGCAGCAGGAGCGCCGTCGTGAGCCCTTCAAGCTTCGCGTGGATCTGGTGGCTCAGGGCCGGGTGGCGCGGCATCATCGTGCCGGCCAGGAAGGCCCCGAACAGGGCGTGGATCCCCAGCCACTCAGTCAGCGCGGCGGCTGCGATCAGCGCGAGGACGATGGCCGCGAGCCGCCCGTTGTCGAGCACACCATCGCGGGGCAGCCTGAGTAGCCGGGCCGCCAATGGGCGACCGAGACGAAGCATCACGAGCACGAAGAGCGCGCCGCCCCCGAGCATAAGCCAGAGCGACGCGCCTGGCGCCGTTGCCTGCACCAGCAGCACCACGGCGGCCAGAGCGCACCAGGCCAGCACATCGGCGGCGGCGGCACAGACGATCGCCAGCCCCCCGAGGGGGCTCCGGAGCAGGCCGCGCTCATCGAGGATGCGCGCCAGCACCGGAAAAGCGGTGATGCTGAGGGCAACGCCCAGAAAGAGCGCCACCTGCCAGGGCGCCATCTGCGGGCCACCGATCGACGGAACGAGCGCGGCGCCAACACCCACACCAGCCACAAAGGGCACCAGGGTGCTACTGAGCGTGAGCGCCAGCACGAGACGCCGTCGCTGGTGGAGCTGCTGCGGCTGAAGCTCCAGCCCTACCAGGAAGATGAATAGCAACAGCCCCAGCTGGCTGAGCGCTTGCAACCCATCGAGCGCTTGTGGCCCGAAGAGGGTCGCGCTCACCCCTGGCGCGAGGCGGCCCAGGAGCGAGGGGCCGAGCAGCAGCCCGGCCGCCATCTCGCCAATCACCCGTGGCTGCCCGAGCCGCCCGGCGATCCAGCCGGCGCCGTGGGCCGCGCCGACCACCACCAGCAACTGGAGCAGCCCGATCAGCGCCTCCGGCATAGTCTCTCCACACAGATCACAGCGCGCCCCCCTCCTCCTGGCGGCGCAGCCGCCGCGCGACGACCAACCCGGCCACGAACAGCACCGCCGAGAGGAGCAGCGTCCACGGATTGATCGCCGCGATGCTGAAGTTCCCGGCGAAGATATCGTCGATATCGAGCGAGGCCCCAGCCAGCACAAAGGTGAGCGTGCCGGGCAACGAGCCCAGCACACTCGCCAGGAGGTAGGGCTGGTAGGGCACCCGCAGGAATCCGGCGAGATAGTTGACCAGGTCGTAGGGCAGGTAGATCAACCGCATCACCAGCACGGTGGTGAAGGCGTTGGCCCGCAGGCGCTCAGCGTAATGGCCAGCACCCCTCGCGCGGGTGCCCGTCTCGCCGGTGGGCAGCACGCCCTGGCCAAACACGCGCCCGAAGCCGTAGGCCAGCGTCGCCGACAGGTTCGAGCCAAGCACCACGAACAGGGTGCCCCAGAGCGGCCCCCAGATCGCCCCGCCCAGCAGCGTGACCACGACTGCCGAGAAGAAGGCCAGCGGGCGCACGGTGTAGATCAGGATGTAGAGCAGCGGCCCGAGCGGCGTTCGCAGCAGCTCGATCACGGCTTTGAGCGTCTCGGTTGGCGTACTGCCGGTCCTCAGGCTATAGACAAGGAATCCTCCGGCGAGCGTGAGCCAGATCGCGGCGGCAACGAACTTCTGCCAATGCCGGGCCAGGAAACCGACAGCGCGCGCAGTTGTGGCGCGGGTTGTTGGAGTATCAACCACGGGCGGGGCTCCTTACAGGTTGCGGGCAGCCCAGAGCAGGCGCTGACCGGCCGTGAGCACTACCAGGGCTGCCATCAGCCCGAAGAGCGGCACGAGCGCACCAGGAAAGAGCAGGAAGATCGTGTAGAGCACCACGGTCTCGGCGCCCTCCACGAGCCCGGCCGGCATGGTCACCGTCGTGAGCTCACCGCGAGCCCGGGCCCCCGCGTTGCGCTTCTCAAGCAGGGCGGCCAGGTACATCCAACTCGCTCCGTTGAGGTAGAAGCTGGCCAGGAGCAGCGCCAGGGCCAGGTAGGCCGCGGGCATGCCAGCAGCAACAGCCAGCCCGAGTGGGACGGCAATGTAGACGACATGGTCAAGCACGATGTCGAGGTAGGCGCCGAGATCGCTTTGCTGGCCAGTGAGCCGCGCCAGGGTACCATCCAGGCCGTCGAGCACACGGTTGGCGGCCCAGAGGCCTACCGCGAGCAGCGTGGCCCCCTGCCAGGCTGCGGCGGCGGCGGCAAGCCCCACAGCGGCAGCGGCAACCGTTACGACGGTGGGGTGCAAACGACGGATCGGCCCACGCACAAGTGGGGCGAGGAGGCTCTCTTTCGGCTCGCGTAAGGCTTTATCGATCATCACGACAGGCCCTCTCCAGGCGATCGCCTACGGCTCATTTCGTCACCACATAGTCGGGGGAGAACAGTCACCGCCGGTGCGCCTGTACCCATTCCGGCTCGGTCGTCGATCACCCTGGGCGATCAGAGCGCCGACGCAGGACAAGAGCCAGTGCCGCGCTCGTGATCATCAGGACAAGCGCAACGACGAGGATCGCCGGGTTCAGGCCACCGGCCTCGCCCCCAGGTGCCCCTAGCGCGCTCCCCGCGAGTACAATGGCGACGACACCCGGCAGGCTTCCCAGGGTGTTGCCGAGCAGAAATGGCCAGGGGCGCACGTGCAACAGGCCGACGAGGTAGTTGATCGGGTCGTAGGGCAGGAAGCTCAGCCGCAGAACCACGATGCCAACAAGTGGGCGGCGCTGCAGCATCGGGCCGTAGCGCGCACAAAGCTGTGCCAGTGCGCCCTGCTCCTGCCGCGAGAGCCGCCCGAGGCTGTAGGTGAGCAGCGCCGAGAGGTTGCAGCCGACCAGGGTGGAGAAGATCCCCAACTCCGGCCCAAAGCAGGCGCCGGCCAGGCCACCCAACAGTGCCGCAGGGACCAGCAGCAGCGGGCTCAGCGCCGCAACGCTGACGAAGAGCACGGTTCCGGCCGGACTACTCCGGCAGGCTAGCACCAACTGCTGCACCAGATCGCCGAGGGTAAGCATCTCACGCCAGGCATATAGCTGCAAGGCGGCGATCACCAGTCCCCACGTCCCAAGGACGAGGAGCAGCCGTGGCGGTGCGCCGAGGCGGCATGGCCCGAGGGGTGCTTCCCGCCGCTCCTCAACCACGCCAGCGCTCCTGACTATCGCCCGCCTGTGCCCGGAGCCGCCAGAAGCCGAGGCGCTTGCGAAGAGCGAGGTTCGTAGCAGAGTATTTCACGCTCTCGCTGACGAAGAATCGCGCCACCCCCGCGAGCGAGGCGTCGCCGAAGAAGTGCTGGCGGTAGGCGCCGTCGCCCATGAAGCCGGTACTACTCTGGCGTAGCAGGCTCAGGCGCAGCTTGTTCTGCGGCAGGTGGTTCTTACCCCTCAGCACCTGCTGGAAGGCCCAGGGCATCCAGGGAAAGCCGGCGTAGAGCGCCCGGATCTCGGCCACCGCCCGGTCCACCGCTACCTCGTCGCAGGGGTCCACCGCCTCAATGATCGTGTCAATACGGTCGGCCATAGTGTTGAACGGGGCGAAGCCACCTCCCACCAGGCGCAACCCCTGCACGTCGCGGAAGTACTCGTGACGGCTCCTGGCGCGGCCACGGGTGCTGAGCAGTTTCACATACTCCAGGTAGGCGCCGAGCATCCAGAGTACACTGTAGACCGACCAGAGTTTGTAGTTCGACCACGACTTGTAGGAGTTCGCCACCACGCGGTCATGGGCGGCCACGTAGCGCAGGGTCAGCTGCTCCAGGGGCTGAAAGCGCGCCGCGCGGTAGTCCTGGTCGCGGTGGGCCTCCAGCAGTAGATGGGCGAGCAGCGCCGTGCTCATCAGGGTCGTGTACAAGCCCTTGGAGTAGAGCGGGTCGATGAAGCCAGCCGCGTGGCCCTGCAGGCAGAAACGCTCGCCAACGATCCGGGTGGCCGTATACTGGAGCCGCTCCGTGCGCGTCCAGGCTCTGGCGGCGCGCGCCCCACGGAACTGAGCGGCGATGCTGGGGAACTGCGCGATAAAGCCGAAGAACTCCTCCTCGGGGCTCAGATCGGCGCGCAGCGGGTGGATGCGCGGGTCGAGCTGCAAGCCCACGCTCACCAGGGGATTGGTCGAGCGCGGGTGATTGTTGAAGGGGATCACCCAGAGCCAGCCGCCGTGGAAGATGTGGTGCAGCGTGCCCTCAGAGACGGGGAAGGGAATGCCGTAGCGCTGGTGTGAGGCCCCGACCTGGTTGTAGCAGGGCAGATCGACCATGTGGGTGAAGATCGTGCGGGTGTGGGCCTGGAGATCCCGCGAGCGCCAGCCGTACTTCTCGGCCAGGATCGAGCGCATCCCGCCGGCATCCACCACGTAGTCGGCCACGTAGCTCTGGCCCTGGGCGGTGAGAATGCTCACCCCGCCCGCCTCCACTGTGATATCCTTGACCGGAGTGGCCTGGAGCACCTCGGCTCCATAGCGCACTGCCACCGTTGTCAGCAGGTAGTCACAATCCTGGCGATGGATGTGGATTTCGTAGCCGTGGGGGCGCTGCGGGATGACGGCCTGGAGCGAACGGCGAAGGTCTTGCGGCTCACCGGGGCTGTGGTGCAGGTAGCTGAAGTGGCGCTTGAGGCCATGAGAGGTGCCAATCTGCGTCAGGTAGTGCTCGGAGCTGAAAAACGCCAACTCGGGCACGTCGAACAGCTCGGCCATGGCCCGCATGGTCTCGGAGGTCTCCAGGATCATCGACTCGCCAACAGCGAACCGGGGGTGGGTGCCCGCCTCGAAGATGATCACCCGCAGCCCATGACGCGCCAGGATCGCGCCAAGGCTGGAGCCACTGATGCCTGAACCGATGATCGCCACGTCGTAGCGTATCCTGTTGGTAGCCACAGTTTCTCCTGCCGCGTCCTCGTGACGGCGCCAGCCCTCGCCCGCTACCACCCGAAGCGTACCACCTGCTGGTAGCCTAGGCCACAAATCTTACACACCGCTTACGTGGCGCGAACGAATGACCAGAGCCTCACGGGATGCCCGGCGCGCTGCCCACCCATCGGCGTTGTCCCGAAACACCGCGTCACCACGCCTGGTATGGCGGTACGGAGGCGATAGCACGGACGCCAGGTACGGCACAGTCGCTTACAACTCAGTGGTTGTATCGATCATACACCAGGTACTGCGAAGCATGTTTCAGGAAACGATCTCTCGCGAGGATGCCCGGCAGCTCTACAACCGGCTCGGTCCGGGTCTGGATCGGTCAAACCGCTTCGAGGAGCGGGCCAAAGCCCTGGCCCTTGAACTGCTAGCGGTGGAGGAGGGGCAGCGCGTGCTCCACGTCGGCGTCGGCACTGGCATGGAGCACGCCGTGCTCCAGCGGGCCGCCGGGCCACGGGGGCTGGTGGTGGGCCACGATCTGGCGCGTGGCATGCTTGAGCTTACCCGCCGGCACGCCGACACACCGCTCTGCGAGGGGGACGCGGTACAGCTCCCATGCCGAACGGGCATGTTCGACCGGATCTTCTCGGCCTATCTGCTCGATCTCATCCCACTCGTCGCGATCCCGGCGGTGCTGCGCGAGTTCCGCCGCGCGCTGCGGCCGGACGGGCGGCTCGTTCTGGTCTCCCTCACCGAGGGGGTCAACCTGCCGAGCCGCTTGTTCGTCGCGGGCTGGACGCTAGTATACCGTCTGAGTCCGCAATGGCTCGGTGGTTGCAGGCCGCTCCAACTCGCCCCTTTGCTCGAAGCTGCCGGCTTTGCGGTCGAGCGGCGGGTTATCGTCCAGCGCGGCTTTCCGAGCGAGGTGCTGGTTGGGCGATAGGGCCGGCCTCCGTGCCCTCAGCCACGTGAGGGCGTGGGCCAGCTGGCCGATGCGTCAGGCGCAGGGCGGGCCCAGCGATAGCGCAGGTAGGCGAAGAGCTCGCCACGCAGTCCGGTCAGCGTCGCGCGCAGGAAGGCGTCGGCCACCTTCTGAATGCCGCTGGAGAAGGTCGGGTAAGGGTAGACTACCCGGTAGAGCTTGTAGAGCGAGAGGCCTTCCTGGATGGCCAGGGTGAAGAGCGGGATCATCTCCGAGGCCCGTGGCCCAACGATCGTGACACTCAGGATCTGGCCAGTGAGCCGCAGGGCGTCCACCATGATGAACCCCTGCCGCAGATCGTCGGTATAGCCGCGATCAGTCTGAGTGACCAGATCGACCCGGATGCGCCGGAGCAGCTTCGGATGGAAACGCTCCGCGATCTGCTGCTGGCGCATCCCGGCGGTGGCCACCTCGGGGTCGCTGAAGGTCGCGCTCGGATAGAAGGGCTCAGGGGCGCGGGCGGGCAGCCAGGGGAAGGCGATACGCTGTACCACGCGGCGGCCCTGGGCATTGGCGGAGTGGGTAAAGGCGGAGGTGGCCGTCACATCACCGATGGCGTAGATACCAGGTACACTGGTGCGCCCGTAGCTATCAGTGGCGATACCCTCACGAGGCGAGAAGCGTACCCCGGCTGTCTCCAGGCCGAGCCCCTCGAGATTGCGCTCGCGACCCACAGCGATCAAAACGTAGTCCACACCCTCCAGGGCAGTGAGTTGCCCGGCCCGCTCGACGCACAGGGTCGCCCTCGCCTCGTCGTACGAATGGGCCGAGGCCTCGGCATAGACGGCCACACCCTTCGCGCGGAGGCTTGCGTCCAGCGCTGCGGAGACCTCAGGTAGAAATCGGTCCATCACGCGCGGCGCCGTCGTGATCACACTGACCTGGCTGCCGAGCTTGCGGAAGGCAAAGGCAAGCTCCATGCCGATCACACCACCACCGATGATGGCGAGGTGGCGCGGTGCGGCAGCGATCTCGAAGACGCTCTCATTGGTGAGCGTCCGATCGGCAGGCAGGCCGGCGATAGGGATCACGCGCGGCCGGGCGCCTGTGGCAATCACGATGTGCGCCGCGCTGAGTGTGCGCTCACCACCCTCCGGCAGGGCCACCACTACACGACCAGAGCCAGCGAGACGGGCACGACCAAAGATTAGGCTGAGGTTCTTCAGCTCGCCGAACTCGTGGGTCTCCTTCTCGCGAAGAGCGTCACGCTTGCGGCGCACCTCGGCCAGGGCGCCAATTGGATCATGCGCGCCGCGCTCCTCGGCCTGGTGGATCAGCGTCTTTGAGGGCACGCAACCAACGTTCGTGCAGTCACCACCGACGTGCAGCGCTTCGATCACGGCCACGGGCTTACCGAGGTTGGCAAGCCCGACGGCGACGGTCAACCCACCCGAGCCTGCCCCAATCACGATCGTGTGGAAGCTGTCACGCACGTCTGATCTCCATTCTTGCTTCTGCTACCGGAGGCACCTGGTGTTGACGGTAGCGCAACTGCTTCCGGGCAGTCCGCCCCGTACGCCACCACGAGCACGGGAGCTACCTTATCCCACCTCCTGTAGATCCCCTCGCATACCTCACCCCCGCCGCACTGCGACACTCCCCTGTTCTGCCCACTGGTCCCCGCGCGCGCGGCGTAACACTGGGGGTACGCAGCATGCAGCAATTTCAATCCCACTGGTCCCCGCGCGCGGGGTAACACTCCCCAGCGATCAGCAGCCGCAGGATGTAGGCCGCTGATCCCCGCGCGCGGGGTAGCACCGACGACTCTCAGCCAGCACCCTCAGCAACCGGGATAGCAAAGGTGGCCTGGTAGGTGTGAGATGCGATCGTGGCGTGAACGGTCACCTCCCAGTCGCCGGGCATCGGGTAGACGGCGTTGAGCGCATACTGGCCCGGTCCAACTGCCTCGGCGACCGGCATACCGCCGCCGAGACAGATCATGTCCATCTCCAACTCCAGGTACACGTCCGCCCCGTCGATCGGACGTCCCCGCTCATCGGTCAGCGTCACGCGGAAGTGCTGCGTCTCATTCACCCTCGGGGCGCGCCCACTGTCGAGAGTCACCGTAATGCCATCCACCGTCTGCTGTGCCCGCACCTCATTGGCCGCCAGGGATGGCAACTGGGCCGCGCAACCGGCCAGCACGAGCAACCAGGCCACAACAAACAGCCGGCGGCTGATCGACAGGAGCCGGTACGCCACGCCTAGCCCTCCTGCATCAGGCGACGCACACCACTGGCAAGGACATCGGGCGGGGTGCCATAGCCGTACACCATCCGGAGGCGACCCTGACCATCGATCAGGTAAGCGGCGGCGCTGTGGTCGATCAGGTAGGCGGCGCTGGTACCCTCCACCTCACGCTGCTCGTAGTAGAGCCCGTACTCCTTGCCGATCCGCCGCAGCGTAGCTTCGTCGCCCTGCAGGCCAACAAAGCCCGGGTCGAAAGCCTGCAGATAGCGAGCCAGGCGCTCAGGCGTGTCGCGCTCTCCGTCCACACTGATGAAGACGAAGTGCGCCGCCTCGCCTTCAGAGCCAAGCAACTCCTTGGCGCGCTTGAACTCGCTCAGGGTCGTCGGGCAGACGTCGGGGCAGAAAGTGTAGCCGAAGAACAGCAGCGTCGGTGCGCCACCAAGATCGCTCAGGGCGATCGTCTCGCCGCCCCGGCTGCTCGGCAGCGCGAAGTCGGTGAGCTGGACGGGTGGATCGATCACGGTGCCCTGATCGGGCTCATCGGCAGCGGGGGCGTTCGTCGCGGGCTGCGCACACCCTCCGAGCATGGCCAGAGCGAGCAGCGCGATCAGGAGCAGGGAAAACTGTCGCATACGCGACTCCTTCCTATGGCTGACGCACCGGCGCATCGACGGTGATCGTACCGGCACGCTCGAAGGTCAGGGTGAGCCGCACCGTATCGCCGGCGTTCAGATCGCGGTTCAGACCGATCAGCATCACGTGGAGACCGCCGGGCTTGAGCTCGGCCTGGCCATTGGCGGGAACCTCGATCCCACCAGCGACGGGCGCCATGCGCATCACATTATCGACCATGGTGGTCTCGTGAAGCTCAACGGTCCGGGCGGCGTCGGTAGAGGCGGAGAGCAGCCGATCGGGTGCGCTCCCGGAGTTGACCAGGGTCATATAGGCGGCGCTGGTACTGCCCATCTCCATCATACCAGAGCTATGCTCCATACCGGCCATAGGTGTGGCAGCGCTTGAGTCCGTGCCGGCCATGGGCGTAGCAGCGCTTGAGCCCGTGCCGGTAGCGACGGCGGCACGCACCCAGGGCTCAGTCACGGCGATTCGGGGTGTGGCGGAGCCACAGGCGGTAAGCATTGCACTGGCAACAAGTACGAGCAGGAGGCAAAGACGATGCATGGCACGCTCCTTACAGCAACTCACACGAGCCGGGCCCACGGCGCACACATATGCGACGTACGGCTCCAGCAGTACTGGCAATGAACAGACGTGCGGGTTGTGAGCGGAGCTAGCGAGGCGGGGGGGCAAGAGGTTTGGCTGGCGGCGGAGCGTAGCGAGCTGGAAGGCTGGCTACAAGCGTCACAAGGAGCAGGAGGGTGCTCGCACCCAGCACGAGTTGCGGGAGCGCACCCGGCCAGAAGGCGAGCAAAAAGAGCCCGTGGGCAGCCGTTGGCTCCTGGTGAACGCAGAGGAAGAAGGAGAGCGGATCATCCGCGCCAGACGCCACATTATGCGCCGGCGCGTTTGCCACCCAGCAGTGCACCACACAGACAATCGGCTGGGCCAGGAGCAGCAGCACAAGCAGCGCCGCCACACACTGCGGCACAACGGCGAACACATCTGGTGCGCGCCACACATCCTGGACGCCTGATTGTCCTGCTGGAGCCTTCATCATGGCGAAAGTATACCACGCCTGGCCTGCGGTGTACCCACCCTGAACACTACGGGGTATGACAGACGTTCCGGCTCCCCTGCATGCACGGGGCGCGCCGCGTGTGCTCGGTTCCCGCCCGCGCGGGAACGACACCCTCACGGGCGCAGGGGGCGGGGGGGCGCCGCGTGTGCTCGGTTCCCGCCTGCGCGGGAACGACACCCCCACGGGCGCAGGGGGCGGGGGGCGCAGGGACGCGCGGCGGGCCCACGTGCCGGATAGGACGGCACCCCGTCCTCCGCCCCCCGTCTTCCGCCCCCCTATCCCGGGAGGCTACACTCGGATCGGGCTACATGCGCCCGCGCAGCATACCGTACCAGTAGATCAGCGGCAGGCCACGCCGCTTGAGCTGGTAGAACAACCAGTGCTCTTTGGTCGAGTCGAGGATGGGAAACGTCGGCTTGGGCTTGAGGTCGTAGTCGAACTCGGCCAGGATCAGCTTGCCTTTGCCAGTGACTAGCGGGCAAGAGGTGTAGCCATCGTAGCTGGCCGATGGCTGTGCTTCGCGCATCACTGCGAGCAGGTTCTTCACCAGAACGGGTGCCTGCTTACGGATCGCGGCGCCCGTCTTCGAGGTCGGCAGATCGCTAACATCGCCGATGGCGAAGACGTTGCGGTAGACACGGTGGCGCAGGGTGTGCTTGTCCGTGGCCACCCAGCCCTTCGTCGGACCATCCTGGTTCGCCAGCGGGCTATTGCGCACCACATCGGGCGCGCTCATCGGCGGGGTAACGTGGATCATGTCGAAGTGCAGCACGACCTCTTCGTTCGTCTCCAGGTTCAAGAAGACGGCCTCGCGCTGCTCAGGGCGGATCTCGATCAGGTTATGCTTGAAGCGGGTCTCGATCCCCTTGCGCTGCGCTACCTGGGCAAGTGAAGCGGCGTACTCCTTGACGGTGAAGATGCCGGGTGTGCCGGAGAGATAGATCATCTTCACTCTGTCGCGCATCCCGTTGCGGCGCCAGTAATCGTCGGCCAGGTAGGCGATCTTCTGCGGGGCACCGCCACACTTGATGGGCGTGGCCGGCATGGTGAAGAGCGCCGTGCCACCCCTGAGGTTCTTGATCGCTTCAAAGGTTTTGTCGCAGTAGGCGTAGTCGTAGTTGCTGACGATGCCATACTTGCCGACGTTGCCCTCCAGGCCTTTCACTCCATTCCAGTTGACCTGCAGGCCGGTGGCGACGACCAGATAGTTGTAGCCGATCAACTCGCCCGAGGCAGTGACAACCACGTTCTGGTCGGGACGGAACTCAGTGACCGCCTCGTTGATCCATGTCGCGCCGCGCGGGATGAAGTCGGCCTCATCGCGCACCGACTCCTCTTTGGGCGCCAGCCCGCCGCCTACGAGGGTCCACAGCGGCTGGTAGTAATGCTTGCGCGACGGCTCGATGATTGCCAGGTTACCCGCGCCTATCGCGTTGGCCAGCCGGGCGGCCACGGAGATGCCAGCCGAGCCCCCACCGACGATCACGATATTGAAATGGCGGCTCGGTGCGCCGGGTGCCACTACATACTCAGTGGCCGAGCGTTGCCGTGTCTGGGTCATGTGCGCACCTCCTTTGTGCTGGAACCCCATCCTGGTTCAAACGACGTACGCAGCTTCCGCGCGCTCCGCTCAGGCCACTTCAGACACAACGGGCTTGACGGTCGGAAAGCGCCTGGCATAATCGCTCATACCATCCGGCGCGACGTGCTCCACCCGGTTGTAGCCCATCCGGCGCAGCATGCTCGTCACTGCGCTGGCGCGCGTGCCGCTCTCACAGATGATCAGGATCTGCTGATCGCGCGAGAGCTCATCAAGATGCGCGCGGATCTCACCCAGTGCGATCAGCCGTGATCCCTCAATCACACCTTTCTCCCACTCAAAGGGCTCGCGCACATCGAGGATCAGCGCGTCGCCCGCCTGGGCGTGGGCGTGCAACTCATCGAGGGTGCGAAGGGGCAGCGTGGCGGTCGGCAGGCCAGCAAGGGCCCACGCAGCAACACCGGCATCGACGTAGCCGAGCACCGGGTTGCGCCCGGCCGCCGCGAGTAACTCCGCGCCCGCGCGCGCGACAAAGGGCGTATCGGCAATCGTGATCAGCGGCTCGTGCGCGTCCGTCACTGCGGCAACCCGCTTCCGCAGGTTGTCCTTATTGAAGGTGACATTGATGGCGCCCTCAGGGTGCCCACCAGCGAACTGGACCTGCGTGCGCAGGTCGATCAACACGGCGCCCCGATCGATTGCCGCTGCGGCCTCGTGGACGGACAGCGGTGTCAGGCCTGCGGCCACCACGCGCTCGTCACCACGCCGAGGCGGCGCGAAATAACCCTCCGGCAAGGGGAGAACGCCACGGTTCGTATTGCGATGGAGCAAGACGGAATCTACCACCGTGCGAGCCACGCTACTCGTCTCGGCCGCAAAGGACTCGGCGTCGGCGAAGCGCAGCGCCCAGTTAAACTTCTTCTCAAAACTGATGGTGCTGGCGACCTTGCCGCTCATCGCCTTGCCGCCACAGGCCGAACCGCCGTAGTGTGCCGGGTAGATCTCCACATCCTCCGGTAGCGCGAGTAGCCGTTGCAAACTCTGGTAGAGCACTTGTGGCCCGCTCAGCGGCAGATCGACGAGATCGGCACGACCGACGTCGCCCACAAAGAGGCAGTCGCCGGTGAGAACAAACCAGGGCTGCTCCGCACGGGGGGTGTCCGTCACGGCGTAGCTCATATGCTCGGGGGTATGACCCGGTGTATGGATCGCCGTGATCACAATGTTGCCCACCCGGATGCGATCCCCGTCGTTCACGCGCACATGGTCATAGGCCACGCCGCAGCCCGTCTGCGGGCCTTCGACATCATCACGACTCGGGGCGTAGATCGTCGCGCCAGTCAGGCGGGCCAGGGCTCGACCCGTGGAGATATAGTCGGCGTGGAAATGGGTCTCGAGGATGACCGTAATGCGCAGGCCCTTGTCGGCCGCAAGCATTGCGTACTCCTCGGGGGGAAGACCGGGATCAACCACGGCCGCCTCGCCAGTGGCGACGCAGCCAATCAGGTAGGACGCAGCGGAGATCGGCTCGTTAAGGAATTGCCTGAAGATCATGCTCACCCGCTCCTTTGCAAGTGCCGGGGCAACGCACTGCGCAGCCAATGCCCCATTGCATACGGCTTTACCGAAAACGAGCTTCAAGAGAGAGATGGTGCCGCGCGGTGAGGCCAGTGTAGGTAGAACCAGCGGAACTGCCTATCCCCCCGGCGGGGGGAAAACATCACCCTCGCCCCCGCAGTACAGCCGCCCCACCGAGGCATCCACCGCCCACTCGCCCACCCCGCCAGCGCGAC
>SFCB01000068.1 GCA_004367505.1 Chloroflexi bacterium OHK40
AGCCGTCCAAGCAGAGTATCCGGGTCAAACGGCAGAAAGCTGGCTGGAACGAGGAATTCTTAGCCAAGCTCCTCGTCGGATAATATGCGATGGCCCTGGGATGCCACCTGTGCGGGGTTCCCGCTTCCGCAGGAACGACGGACCCAGGGGGGGGGTGGGGCGTCCCATCGTGCAGGCCAGCCTGCCCCCACGCAAGCGGGGTGTGCGCTACCACTGCGCAAGCGGGGGACAGGCCGCCACTGGCGATGCTCGGGAGCCCGCGTAGCCGAGCGTCGCCTCCCTATTGCCGCGCGCTTCCGCACCACAGCACGCGATGGTGCGGCACGGCCCGTCACACCAGAACTTGGCAAATCATTGGCAAGGGATTTGCAAATGGCGGTATACTGGATCGGGTGGGACAGGTGGTAGGTAACATCCGTCGTTGTTGTGGTGCCCGCATCACGCGCGGAGGCGGCCCATCGGCCGAGAGTTCGGTTGCGTAGAGCCGTTGAGGCAGCGCGCAAGGAGGCGGCGCTTGCGGAGCATTCTTCGCTGCCACAGGTGAAGCTCGGGCCGTTGGTGTTGGGATGAACCAGATGGAGTGGATGCGGGCAGTGGGCGAGCGCAAGGTTGGCGGATAGTGCAGGAAAGGCCTCTGAAGCTGGAGGGAGTTAGCGGTGGACCGACCCTTTTTGCCGATGACTGACAAGTGGCGCCGGGAATTTGTGCGGCCACGTGGCCCGCACGGGGTGCCACAGCCTGGCGACGCCGCGCCTGACTTCACACTGCCGTATGCCCAGGTGCTTGTTGGTACCGATGGTGAGGAGCGTGTCGAGTATGGGCGCATGCTAACCCTCAGCGCGCTACGCGGCCAGCCGGTGGTACTCAACCTGACGCGGATCGTGAGCGACCGCTTCTTCTGACCGCACTGCGCGCCGCAGCTGGACGCGCTGCGGGAGGCGTACGGTGAGTTCGAGCGGCGGGGTGTGGCACTGCTTGCCGTGAGCAGCACCGACCTGGAGATGACGAGCTTCGTGGCAGCAACCTTACGCGCGCCCTACCCTATCCTCAGCGATCCCGCGTGGGAGGTGTTCCACCGTTACGGGGTAGGTTCTGCGATGGGCGTGCCTCTACCCGGAACGTTCGTGATCGACCCGGCGGGCGTGGTGCGCTGGAGCTGGGCGGCGCCCCTGGCGCTCGTGTTTACACCCCCAGGGCCCGAGGAGCTGCTGCGGGCGGTGGATGAGTTGCGAGGGACGTGAACAAGGCAACCGCAGGGACGCAGCTTTCTGCGTCCCTGCGGCTTCTGGCATGGCGCCGCGCTTGCGCTTAATCGTGGCCGTCGATGTAGGTATTGATCATCCGGGCCCAGTAGGGCCAATCGTGGCACCAGCCGTCCCAGAGGCGCAGGGCGTTGCCCACCCCCTTCTCCCAGAGCTGGCGTGAGAGCAGTTCGTTCGACCAGGCGGCGGGATCGTCACGACCGGTGGCGAGGATGATATCGCACTCGCGGAGCCGATCGAGCGTCCAGCCATCGCCAAGGTTGGGCACAAAGTCCACGGGGTTGTGGAAGTAAAGGCCCTGGGTGTAGCGCCCGAAGAAGCGCCGCAGGTCGTAGAGGCCGCTGAGGCCGATCACACGGCGCACGACGCCGGGGTGGCGGAGCGTAAAGATGACGGCCTCGGTGGCGCCGAAGGAGCACCCCGTCGCCATGAGGTAGTGGTTCGGGTTGAGGTACTGGACGAGGGGGAGCACCTCAGTGAGTAGGTAGTGCTCGTATTGCTCCTCGCGCCACATCCGGGCATCGGTATCGAGGCCGTAGTTGTACCAGCTTTCGCCGTAGACAGCGTCCACACAGATCAGCTGGAGCCAACCCTGCTCGATGCGATGGGCGAGCGCGCCGACCATGCCGCGATCCTCGAACTCATGGAAACGGCCGTGCGAGGTGGGAAAGACGAGGCAGGGGGCCCCGGCATGGCCGAAGATCAGCAACTCCATGTCGCGCCCCAGGGCGGGGCTGTGCCAGCGGCGATAGTCGCGGTGCATGGCTCCTCTGTGGCGGCTGGGGCCCAACGAGGGGCGGTTGATTCGGGGGCAATGATTGTGGGCTATGATAGCGGCGCTCCGGTGCGCTGTCAATCGTTGGCAAAGCAGTGGGTGTGCCGGATGGTCCTGCCCCCTCGCGTGCCGTGGCGGTGACGACCCCGGCAGGCCGTGGCGCTCAAGCGCGCGGCTCCAGCGAGGCGAAGCCCGCCTGCGCGGGCTCCCGCGGTCGCCGGTGGCGGGCCGGGCGGGCTGGTGGGTAGAACGGTAGCTCTCACCCCAAAGCAATGCCGATGAGGAGCGCGTAACCATGGCGACGAAGGCGGCGGGACGGACAACGGGGCTGGGGTGGCCGCAGTTGGTGTTTTTGCTGGGAGGACGGCTGGCGTTTAACACGGCGTTCCGCATGATCTACCCACTCCTGGCGTTTCTCGCCGTGGAGTTCGGGGTGAGCCTGCAGATGGCGAGCCTGCTCGTGACGGTACAGGTTGGGGCAACGCTGCTGAGCCCACTGGGAGGGGCGCTGGCCGATGGGCGAGGGGAGCGGGCGGCGTTAACGGCCGGGCTGGCGCTTTTTACGGCAGGCGCGCTGTTGTGCGCCCTGGCGCCATCGTTCTGGCCGTTTTTCGGGGGCTACACCCTGGTAGGGCTCGGGACGGCGCTCTTTATGCCGGCGGTGCAGGCCTACGCGAGCAACCGCAGCATCTATGCGGAGCGGGGGCGGGTGCTTGGCCTGCTTGAGCTGAGTTGGGCCCTGGCAGCGCTGGTAGGGGTAACGAGTCTGACGCAGCTGGTAGAGGCGCGGGGCGGTTGGGGAGCAGCCTTCGGCGTCCTCGCTGCGGCCGGAGCGAGCCTGCTCGCGCTGAGCCCGTTGCTCAACGGAACGCCATCGGGCGGGCAGGCGGCCGGGCCAGGCAAGGGCGGCGTACTAACGGCTCTGCGGCAGCAGAGCGTGGCGCCAGCACTGGCCTTTGTCGTGCTGCAGATGTGCGCCGTGGAGCTGATCTTTGTAGCCTACGCGGCGTGGCTGGAGCAGGATTTCGGAGCGGCTACGCGGCAGATCGGGCTAGTGTTCGGGCTCCTGGGCCTGGCGGAACTGGGCGGCTCGCTCGGGGCAACTCTGCTGACTGACCGGATTGGGAAGCGACGCGCGGTGCTGCTAGGCTTTACGGCCACCGGGCTGCTGATGCTGGCCCTTCCAGCAACGGCGGGAACCTGGTGGGCGTTCCTTACCCTGTTCCTGCTCTTCGGCCTCTGCTTCGAATTCGGGATCGTCTCGGTCTTCCCGCTCATGAGCGGGCTCGGCGAGCGAAGCCAGGGGAGTGTGCTGGCGCTTACGGTGGCAGCTTCGGGCGCGGGGCGGATCGGGGGCTCGCTGCTGGGGCCGAGGCTACTCGAAGGGCCGGGCTTCGCTGCCAATGGCCTACTGGCCGGGCTGATTGCGCTGGGCGGAGTCGGGCTCGGGCTGGCGCTGGTGCGGGAGGGGGGCCACGACTGATAGGAAAGGCCACATAAACCCGAGGCTACGACAGGCGCGAAGGGGCTGAAGCGGCTCAGTGGGATCGTGACCCAGCGCAATCGCCGTGGTGACCCGCTAGTAAGGAAAAAAATCGGGGGGGAGCGGATGGGCGCCAGCGAGCTCCGCCCGGAGGGTGGTGTTGTCGCGGGTAACGGAGACGATCTGGGCCTCGATGAAACGCTCGCCGCTGCGCCAGCGCACAATGTCGCCAGCGCGGAGGTCATAGTGGGCGGGCTGCATATAGGTATTCGAGCAGTCGATGAGCAGCTCGGTGGGGCTCACCTCGTCTACGGGCAGATCAGTGTAGCGCCGGCCATAGCTACGCCGAAACACGCTCACTGAAAGGAGGCCGGGTTGCAACATGGGACGGTTGGCTGATGGCCGGTGGTGGTGTTTGTCGCCCGCGGTGGCAACCAGGATGGGTGGCACGGCCCCAGCAATGCCGGCGATTGTAACGCGATCCCCGCATTGGCGCAACGCGGCGAGGGGCCGCAGGGTATTACTGATCGGCGCGAGACGCTTGAGCCGGGCCTTCGGCGGCAAGAGTGGGCCGATCACGGCGGAAGGGAGCGAGCGCAGAGGGCGCAACCCCACTCAGCGCCGCGTCGGCGAGAAGCCGGCCAAATGGCATGGCGAAGGGCATGCCGTGACCGCAGAAGCCGCCGGAGTACCAGAGGCCGGGCAGGGTCGGATCGGCGCCAGCGATAGGCAGGTAGTCGCTGGTAAAGGCCATGAGCCCGGCCCAGCGTCGAGCCACCGGGGCACCGGCGAGGGCCGGGAAGAGCCGGCCGAGGGCCGCGTCGAGGGCCGCCTGGACCTCCGCACTGGGCACGAGCGTGCGCGCGCCGACATCCCGGCTCGGGGCCACGGCACGGCAGCCGCCGAAGACGACCGCGCCCGTTGCCGTCTGCTGGCCATACTCCCCGGTAGGCGTCAGGCTCGCGCCGAAACCGCACGACAAGGCCGGTGCACGTGGCGCGGTGGCGAGGGCCTGCCCGCGCACCGGCGTGATGACGCCCCGCACGTCTGGCAGTACATCGGCGCTCCAGGCGTTCAGGGCCAGCACGACCGTCGTAGCGCCGAGGGACCCCAGGCTCGTCTGCAGGAGGAGACCGGCGCCGTCTGCGCGAACGGCGGCAACCTCAACTCCCCAGCAGAGCCGGGCACCGTGGCGTACAGCTGCCGCGAGCAGGCCGTGAACGAGGCGGGCTGAGTGGAGGCTGGCACCACGAGGGTTACGCCTGGCGCCGATCACCTCGGGGCCGAGGGGGGTGGGGACAAGCGCCTGAACCTCGTGGCGGTCGAGGAGCTCCATCGCGAAGCCATCAGCGGCGAGCAATGTCGCTGCCTCGCGAAACCCCTGGAGCTGGCCGGGATCGAGAGCGAAGGCGAGATTTCCGGTGGGGCGCCAATCGCAGGCGATCTCCTCCTCGGCGATAGTGGCCGCGAGCTGATCGTAGCCGGCGGCGGAGAGGCTCCAGACAGCGCGGGCCACCGGATGGCCAAGGCGGGCGACCGCGTCCAGGTAGGCTTCGGCGGTACCCGCGACGCAGAGGCCACCGTTGTGGCCGGTGGCACCGGCAGCCGGACCGATACGGTCGAGCAACAGGGGCGCGGCACCGGTGCGAGCGAGCCAGTAGGCCGCAGCGGCGCCGTGGATGCCTGCGCCCACAACGACAACCTCGGCCCGCGCGGGGAACTCGACCGTCGGGAGGGGCGAGGCGTCCAGGGTAGCATGCCAGTGTGATGTCATAGGAACTCTCGCGATCTGACAGGGGACGTCACCGTGGCCGACCACGAGCAGAGAGTCCGTGCGATGCTGCGGGGTGGAGCCGCATCGCCGGAGCGTCTTGCCAGTTGGAGGCGGCCCTTCGATCGTGTTGGGAAGGGGTGCGCTCGCTGCGGAGCGTTGGAGCTCGTCCAACCGCCATCCACGAGCGGCTCCTGGCGCTCGATGCTTGCGCTAGCGATCGGACGAGTTCATACTGCGGCGAGGCGACCGGGCCAGGCAGCGGGATCGATCAGGCAGGAGGGGCGCTCACCGGCGAGCACCTGCAGCACCTGGTCCACGACGGCCTGGGACATCCGCCAGACGCCCTTGTCGGTGTAGCTGGCGATGTGCGGTGTCACCACGACGTTCTCCATCGCCAGGAGCGGGTTGTCGGGCGCGGGCGGCTCGGGATCGAAGACATCGAGGCCGGCGCCGCCGAGGTGGCCATCGGCGAGAGCACGGATGAGTGCGGCCTCGTCGACCACGGGACCACGGCTCACATTGATCAGCATGGAGCCAGGGCGCAGCAGGCGCAGCTCACGCTCACCGATCAGATGGTGGGTCTCCGGCGCGAGCGGCACGTGCAGGGTCAGAACATCGGCGCGGGCGAGCAACTCGGGGAGCGTGGGGAGCACCACGACCCCATCAGGCAGGGCAGCTGAGGGAGGAAGGAAAGGGTCGAAGACGAGCACCGGCATGCGCAGGCCGAGAGCGCAGATCTCGGCGACACGGCGGCCGATACGGCCATAGCCAACGATGCCGAGGGTGCGCTCGCGCAGCTCAACACCGAGGAGGCCCTGGCGCGGCCCGAGCACGCCGCTCCGCATAAGCCTGTCGGAGCGCGGGATAACCTTCGCCACGGCGAGCATCAGCCCGACGGCGTGCTCTGCGGTGCTCTCGGTGGGAGCATCGGGCGTGTTGGCGCAGAGCACCCCGTAGCGGGTAGCGCAGGGGACATCGAGGGTGTTGTAGCCGATCCCGTGGCGGATCACGAGCTTGAGACGTGGGCCAGCGCGCTCGATGAAAGCCGCATCGACGACACTCCCACCGATGATCGCGGCATCAGCGCCGGGGAGCGTATCAGTGGGGCCGGGCATGACCACCTCGGCATAGGCCTGGAGACGAGCGAGGGCCTCGGGGTGAAGGGCGACTTCGGTCCAGATTCGTGGAGGCATAGCTGGTTGGCGCCTGACAATTGGGCGATTGCGATGAGCGACACGTGGCATCCAGTAGGGATGCCCTGTCCGGTTGCGTTCGCGCTTCCCTGGATGGCGTGGGGCCGCTGCCGGGTTCCCACGTGCATGGATTGGTTTCAATCCGGCGCGCCGGCGCCCATCCCTGCGCGGGCGGCAGTCAGTAGAGCCGCGCCGAGTCGCCGGGGGCAGGGGCCGCAGGGGCAGGACCGAGATTCACGGCGCTAAGGGCCTCCTGGGCGGCACGGGCCATGAAGACGGCGTCGCTGGCGAGGCCGAGAAACTGAAAGCCCTGGGCGATTCGAGTGTTCACATCGGCGGGACTGAAGCAGTGCTTGCCGGCAGCCTTGCCACAGGCTCGCGCGGCGGCGAGCACCTGGAGCATCGCCGCCTCGTGGCGCGTGCCCGGCCCGGTCTCGTTGAGGCTCAGCCCCATGGAGAGAGCAAGGTCGTTGGGGCCGATAAAACAGCCGTCCACACCCTCGACGGAGAGGATCGCCTCGGCTTGCTCGACAGCCTGGATCGTCTCGATCATCACAATCACGCTGAGGTGCTGGTCGGCCCAGGTCCGATAATCGCCATCGATGTAGGCGGCGAGGCGGCTGCCGCCGTAGCTCCGCTGGCCCCTGGTCGCATACTTCATATCCGCGACAGCCTGCCTGGCATCGTCGGGGGAGTTCACCATCGGGATCACCAGACCCATCGCGCCGGCGTCGAGCGTCCGCTGGATCCAGACGGTATCGTTCCAAGGGACGCGGGCCATCGGCACCGCGCCACCGAGCTGGATAGCCCGGAAGCAGCCGACCATGGTCTCGAAGCCGACGGGGCTATGCTCCACATCGACAACAAGCCAGTCCCAGCCGATCTGGGCCATGGACTCAGCAGCGGCGGGGGAGCAGAGCGAGAGCCAGGCGCCCACCGTCGGCTGACCACTGCGCAACTTATCGGTTACCGGATTCGTCGTAAAATGCTGCCGGCCACTATGGCTCATTGTCTGGCTCCCTTGCCTCCTGATCTGCTCCCGATGTGCGGGCAAGTGTAGCACAGATTGAGCCACGCGGCGCAGCCGCGAAGGGTCGCTACGGGTTGGTGTGGAGGCCAGCGATGAAGGCACGAACGAGGCGCGCGAAGCTTTCATCGCGGTCGAGGGGGAGGCCGAAACCACCGGCGGCCTCGAGGGTGGCGAAGCCGTGGACGAGGGCGCGCAGGCCGCGCACAGCGTGGATGGTGCCCGCGTCGCCGAGCCGGAAGTGGGCGAGGACGGTGACAACAACCTCGATGGTGGCGCGGCTCGCGGCGTGAAGCTCAGCGTCGTCCGGATCAGGGGCGTGAATTGTGGCGGCGTAGAGGCCGGGATGCGCCAAGACGAAGGCACGGTAGGCGCCAGCGATAGCCACGACGGCTTCGTCACCTGCGCGCCCGATGGCGGCGCGGGAAAGCTGATCAGTAAGGCGGCGAACCCCGAGCAGGGCGAGCTCACGGCGCAGGCCCGCGAGCCCGTCCACGTGGTTGTAGAGGGAAGGGATGCGCACGCCGAGCCGCGCGGCTACCCGGGCCAGGGCGAGTTGATCGAGCCCGTGGGTGTCGGCGAGCTCGGCAGCGACGCTCACCACCCGCTCGCGGGTGAGGCCGACGCTACGCGCCACGGGGCTGGGCCTCCCCGAGCTCTCGCGTGGCCTCAACGATGGCGGCATCCATTGCGGCCAGCGGCTGATCGAGCACGGCACCATGGCCAACGGCCAGACACGTAGGGCCAAGGGCCCGCAGGGCATGGGCGCTGGCGAGAGCGGTAGGGCGGTGCCAGGTAGCCATGGCTGGGAAGGGAAAGAGCATACGCAGGGTGCCCGAAACCGCCAGGCCAGCGCGAGTCTGGAAGGCATCACCGGCGATCAGCGAGCCGTCCCGGGTGTCGTAGAGCGCGATGTGGCCGGGAGTGTGGCCAGGCGCGGCAACGACCAGCAAGGAGCCGATACGGTCACCATCAACGACGAGACGGGTTGGGCGGGTGCTCACGGGCTGGAAGGCGCCGCGCGGCTGCGTCTGGGGCTCGTGCTGGTCGAGGGACATGTCGCCGGCGAGGAGGCGCGCGTCGCGGGCGGAGATCATGACCTCAGCCTCGGGGAGCGCGCTGTGGAGCGCGTCGAGGGAGCCAACGTGATCGGCGTGGGCGTGGGTGAGGATGATGCGGGTGATCGGGAGACCAAGGGTGCTGGCAGCAGCCAGGATGGCGCGCTCGCTCCCGGGGATTGCGGCATCGATTAGTGTGAGGCCCTCGGGCTCGCGGACAAGGTACGTGTTTACCGGGAAGACGCGCGGGAAGCGGGTAAGCTGGGTGAGGAATGCGCCGTGATTCGTGATGCGCATGGGGGCGTCACTTTCTGGGTGTGCGGCTCCGGGCCGCCAGGATAACTAACACTGCTAGATTGTAAACTAATATTATTAGTTCGTCAAGGGGTTGTTGAATCATCACCCTTCAACCGAAACCCAACATCCCGACATAGCCAAAGCGCCGAGTGCCCCCGTTTAGATCGGTGCCTGACAACCCACCCCGCATCCCACACCCAGCAGGGCATCCTCCACCCCGCCCGGAGGTAGCCGATGACCAGCGCCCCTCTGCGCGAGCCCGCGCCGCTCGCGCTGCCGGCACCAGCCGCAGCGCTTGCCGACGCCCTGGCCTGGATGCGCCGGCTCCTGGCCTGGCAGGTTGCCGTGACCCGCCAGACCTTCGGCGCCCTGGCCGACGACGAGTACCGGGGCCTCTACATCCCCGATGCGGAGGCGGAGCTGCTCTGCGCCCCCGACCCGGCGCTCCCTCCCGCCCTGGTGGAGCGCCGGGCCGATCTGGCCGCTGAGCGGGTAGCGCTGGAGGCCGCCTGGGCCGCCGCCGAGGAGGCCGGCCACGACATTCCACTGCGCCGGCTGGCCCGCCTCTTCGGCCTCGGCCCCTTTGAGGCCGACGTGCTGCTGCTGGGCCTGGCCCCCGAGCTCGACCTGCGCTTTGAGCGACTGTACGCCTACATCCAGGACGACGTGACCCGCAAGCGCCCGGCGGTGGACCTGGCCCTCCGACTGCTGGTGCCCGACCCGAGCGGGCGCCTGCGGGCGCGGGCCACCTTCGACGCTGACGCCCCACTGCTGCGCCACCGCCTGGTTGAACTGGTGGAGGATGGCCAGCGCCACACCCCACGGCTGGCTCGCTTCATCAAGCTCGACGAGCGTGTGACCGCCGAGTTGCTGGGCCAGCCGGCCATGGACCCGCAGCTGGCTCCCTTCGCCACCGCCGAGCGTCCAGCCCACGGACTGGGGGCGCTGGTCCTGACGGCTGGCCTCGCCGATCGGCTGCGCCAGGCCTGGGCGGCCCACCCCCAGGGGCTCGTGCTCGCCCTGCAGGGTGGCTACGGCAGCGGACGCCGGGCGGTCGCCGCCGCCCTCTGCGCCGAAGCAGGCGTCCCACTGGTCACGATCGATCTCCCGCGCCTGGTGGCAGCCGAAACGCTGGCACCCGCCGAAGCGGCGTGCCGCATCGCCCGTGAGGCAGCCCTGCGTGGCGCCGCTTTGCTGCTCATCGGGGCAGACGTAGTGCTGCACGACGAGGCGAAAGGCCACTGGCGGGCCGCCCTGCTGGGTGCCCTCGATGGGCTGGAGGGCACCTGCTTTCTGGCGATCGAGCGACCGTGGGAGGCACGTGGTCTGCTGCGGCGGGCGGCCTTCCTCAGAACCGAACTGCCCGCACCGGGGTTCGGCGAGCGCGAGACGATCTGGCGCGAGCGCCTGGGCGGCGCCGCGCCCGCGCCGGCCGACCTGCAAGCCCTGGCGAGCACCTTTCGCCTGAGCGGCGGGCAGATCCGCGATGCGGCCGCCATGGCCCGCAGCCTGGCCCGCTGGCGCAGCGGCAACGGCGCCCCACCCACCCGCGAAGAGCTCCTGGCCGCCTGCCGCGCCCAGTCGAGCGGGCGCCTCAACACCCTGGCGAGCAAAGTGGCCACCAGCTACCGCTGGGACGACATCGTCCTCCCGGCTGACCAGGTAGCCCTGCTGCGCGAGATCTGCATGCAGGTGAAGCACCGCCGCACCGTGCTGGAGCGCTGGGGCTTCGATCGGCGCCTGGCCATGGGCAAGGGCGTGAATGTGCTCTTCGCCGGCCCCTCGGGCACTGGCAAAACCATGGCCGCCGAGATTATCGCCGCCGACCTGGGCCTGGAGCTCTATAAAGTGGACCTGGCCTCCATGGTGAGCAAGTACATCGGCGAAACCGAGAAGAATCTCGACAAGGTGTTCACTGCCGCCCGGGAGGCCAACGCGCTCCTCTTCTTCGACGAAGCCGACGCGATCTTCGGCAAGCGCTCGGAGGTGAAGGACGCCCACGACCGCTACGCCAACATCGAGGTGGGCTACCTGCTGCAAAAGATGGAGGAGTACGACGGGGTGGTGATCCTCGCCACCAACCTGCGCAAGAACCTCGACGACGCCTTCGTGCGGCGCCTGCACGTCGCGATCGACTTCCCCTTCCCCGAAGAGCCGGACCGCCTGCGGATCTGGCGCAAGGTCTTCCCGAGCGAGGCGCCTCTTGCTGATGACGTGGACCTGGCCTTCCTGGCGCGGCAGTTCAAGCTGGCGGGCGGCAACATCCGCAATATCGCCCTGCTGGCGGCCTACCTGGCCGCCGAGGACGGCACCACGATCGGCATGGCCCACGTGATCCGCGCGGTGAAGCGCGAATATCAGAAGCTCGGCAAGCTGGTGACCGAGGCAGAGTTCGGACCGTTCACTGCCCTGGCCCGGGCGGTGTGAGCGGCTCCCTCTACCCACCGGCCTGGATGGCCGCTCATCGCGCCCCGCCTTGCGCTTGCGAAAAGGAGCAACGTGCTATGGAACGCAGCCGCCCCCCGACCTCTACCCAGCAGATCCGGCGGCGCCGGGCCCGCCGCTCGCAGGACGACGGACAGCCTGCGGCGCCGGGACCCCGGGCCCTTGGGCCGTGGCCGGGGCACGTTACCGCCCGCGCGGCCATGCACGACGCGGTGGCCGGGGCCCAGCAGCAGCTCGGCAACCAGGTTGTGCAGCGCCAGCTGGTGCAGCGGGAGCACACCACGCTCAGCCAGGGCAGCAGCGGCCCCGAGGTGCGGGCACTGCAGGAACTGCTGAACGCAGCAGGAGCATCGCTTGAGCCCGATGGGATCTTCGGTGCGGCCACCAGGGCTGCCGTGATCGCCTTGCAGCAGCAGCGGGGGCTGACCCCCGACGGCATCGTGGGGCCGAACACCTGGGCAGCGCTGGAGGGCGGGCCCGGTGCCGGGGTGGACCCGATGGTTGGCGCGGAGAGCCCAGAGCAGGAGGCCAAGCGGGCCTTTGCACGGGCCGAAGCCCTCTTCGACGCAGAGCAATACGCCGAGGCCCTTCGCTTCTACCAGATGGTCTACCGGCTGCCAGAGCTAGGCACGCACCGCGCCGGCGCAACCTGGAACATGGCCCGCTGCCAGCAGATGCTCGGCAAGCGGGCCGAAGCGATCGCCCTCTTCCAGGAGTACATGCTCTTCCCCGGCGCCGCCACCGACGAGGCCCTGGAGATGATCCGCCGCCTACGAGCCGGCGAGAATGCGCCGAACGACCTGAGCACGCTGGAGCAACCGACCGCCGAGGAGCGGGCCGAGGCCGACGCCCAGACCCGCCAGGAGCTCGACGCGGGCCACGCCGCCGGCGATCCGTCGGCAGCCTTGCCCCACTACGAGGCGGCCTACAACCTGCGCGCCTCGCCGGACCTGCGCCATGAGGCGACGATCGCGCTGGCCAACACCCACCGCGACCTGAACCACGCCGAGCAGGCGATCGACCTCTGGCAGGAAGCTCTGAGCTTCCCCGGGGTAACCGACGAGGAGCGGCTGATGCTCACCGACCAGATTCGTCGCATGCGCGTGGGCGGCGCGGCCGACCTGGCCGATGCCCAGCCACTAACGCCCCAGGAGCAAGAACTTGAGCACACCCTCGGCAGCACGGCCTTCGAGGGCGGGCGCTACGAAGAGGCCCTGGAGCACTTCGGGCGGCTCTACGCCCAGCCCGAGCTGCGGGGTACGCTGATCGACCGGCCGACACTGATCTATATGATGGCCCTCGCCAACCAGCGCCTGGAACAGTACGACATGGCGATCTCTCTCTTCCAGGAAGAGATCCTTTACCCCGGCACCAGCGAGGGCGCCCGCCAGGAAGCCCTGGAGCACATCCGCCAGTGCCGCATGGGCGAGCAGGAGAGCCATGTGCGTCTCGATGGCGAGACTATCTCCAATGATGAGACCAGACTCATTGAGGGCCAGGTCTTTTTTGAGACCGGCAAGGCCGAGATCAGCGGCCTGGGGAACGACACGATCAGAGGGGTCGTGGATCTGCTCAGAGAGCGCCACGCCGCTCAGCCGGGCTTGAGCTTCCGCATCGCCGTGGTGGGCGGGGCGAGCAGTCGCTGGCGCGGCGCCGAAGGCCCCGATGAGTCCGACCGGCTCAACCTGGCGCTCTCCTGGCAGCGGGCCGCTGCGGTGGAGACGGCGATCGTAGCCCAGCTCCCGCCGGAGGAGATCGCCAGCGGCGTCTACGCCATGCACACCGACGCCCAGGGCGACGCGATAGCCGAGGCGCTCGGGCTCGACCCCGATGATAACACCTGGCGCCTGCGCAGTGTGATGATCAGCGTCTGGGCCAGGGAGGCGGCAGTACCGTAGGGGACAGGGGAGCAGACGATGGCAGGACCGGTACGGCGACAAGCTGAGATGGCGCCGCAGGCGCGGGTGGAGCGGGGCACCTGCCCCGAGCAGGTGGCCCCGGCACCGATGCTGGAGCATGCGCACGCGCCCCGGCAGGGCCGGCCGCTTCGCCCGGCGGCACTCCTGCACCTCCAGCGCACCTGCGGCAACAGCGTAGTGCGGCGTACGCTGCAGCGCCAGCCCGCTCAGGAACCTGCTACGCCCGACCCGGAGCGGGCCCTTGCCGAGGCGCTCGTGGCCCAGCTGCGGGCCGGTGGGATCACCGTGGCAGCGTACGTACCTCCAGCGACGGCACAAGGCAACCGCGTGCGGGGAGCCGCCGAGTTCCAGCGCCAGGCCGACCAGTATGCCGAAGATCACCAGGCCCTGGGCCTGAGCCGCGGTGCCATTCAGCAGGGCGTGGCCATGCCACTTACGGAGAGCCTGCCCAGCTTGCTCCAGCGGCTCAGCCAGGCGGCTGAGAACCTCCTGCTGCGCTACCCCGACCTGACAGGCGGCCAGTCGCTCCCGCTCACCGTGCGCACCCTGGGCATCTTCACCCATGGCGGCAACCGCTCGCTCCAGGCCGGTGCCCAGGCGGACTGGATCCGCACCACGCTCCCCGACTGGGTGGCCGGGATTACGCCGTACCTGGCCCCCAGCCCCCAGGTGCTGCTCTACGCCTGTTCAGTCTCTGGCGACCCTCCCACGGGCATTCCCTTCGCCCAGGCGCTGCAGGAGCAGCTCCAGACGAGCCTGGAGGAGCGCTATGGACCCGACGCGGGCGTGAACCCGGAGGTATGGGGCCACACCTCGGTGGGCCACACGACCGCCAACTCCCAACTGCGCTCCTTCGGTGGCGCCGGCGGTGTCACGCTCCACGCCGAACTGGCCGAGCGACTGGCTGCCCTGGCCGCCGAGCGGGCGCACCCTGGCGGCCTCGCCAGTCTTGGCCCGCGCGACCAGGAACGTCTGCGGGCACGGGCGCGCCGGGCCATCCGGCGGCTGCTCCGCACCGAGACGGGCCGCGAGGCTCCGACAAACGTCTACGTTCGTGAGATCCCGCGCATGGGCATCGAGCGCGTCTGGGAGGACCTGAGCAGCGCCGCGTCGTCCGACGTGAGCGACCTGGGGCTGACCCCGGAGGCGACCGACCGCCTGGCTGAGGGCCGCGCGATCTTCCAGGGCCGCTTTGAGGGTGAGCTGGCCGCGCTCGAGCGCGCCGCGGCGACGATGCGTCCGCTGGCGGCTGCCGCACCCGAGCCGGCACCGGCGGTGGCACCGGCACGGAGGGCCATGCGGCACCCGATAGCTGGCCGCAGCGCCCGGACAGTTGCCCGAACCGTTCAGCGCGACGGCGACCGCACTCCTGCACCCGGCGTCGATCGCGTCGCAGCCCGCACGCCCCGCGCTACGGCTGCTCCGGGCGCACTGCAGCGTTTCGGCAGCGCCGAGCACCAGCAACTGGGAGCCGAAGCCTCGGGGGACGCTTCGGTTGGAATCGATCTGGGGAACGGAACGGAGCTCAGCTACGGCGAGATGGTGGCCCTCGCCGGCGACTTCTTCGGCAGCATCGATGAGATTCGCGCCCTGGCAGCGACCCCCGCCGGCCAGGCCGAGCTGCGCTGGACCCGCTGGTGGGCGCTGCACACCGGCGCCGAGCCCACGGTCGGCGAGGAGGTGAAGCAGCGTGTGCGCGATCGCTACTACCGCCTGGCGGCGAACAACGCCTCACACTTCAGCGCGGGTGGCACGGCCAGCAACGCCTTCGAGCAGAACCATCTTGGCGCCCTCAGCAAGGCGTTCTTCGCGGGGGCGGGCGGCAACGACACGCGCTGGCAAGAGGCAATGGCGGAAGAGGCCTTCGCCCAGCACTACCTCAGCGATATGTTCGCCGCCGGCCACGTGCGCATGCCGCGCACCGAGATGAAGGCGTGGTACCAGCAGAACTATCCCGACTCGATCGACCGCTTCGTCGGCTACATCGCCGACCGGATGACCCGAGCGCTCGACGAGCGGGGCGACATCCCCTGGTACTGGCCAAACAGCTCGGTCCAGAGCCGAATCGTGGCTCGCATCCGCGCCCTTGGCGGCAGCGCCCTCGCCAGCTTCTCGCTCGGCGATATCGTGGGTCTGGCCTACCACGACTACGACAACGCCCACGGTCTGGGCGTCGTCTCCGAGCTCGACCCACAGGGCAACGAGGTGCCGGGGGGGTACCGCTGGACGGCTCTCGGCGACAGCCACCTCGCCCAGTCGCCCATTACCCGGCAGATGGCTGTGGCGGCCATGCGAGCCTCTCTCGACGAACTGCACCGGGCCCGGGAGGCCGGCCAGCGCCTGGCGAACGGCGCCTGCCTGCCCGAGGAGCAAATTCAACTGGAGATGCAGCAGGCCGTCGAGGCGCTGCGACCCTTCCGCGGGCCGCGCTTCGTCCCACGGGCAGACCCTTCGTCCGCCAATGTGCAGATGAACTGGCAGTGGGGCAGCCTGAACAGCGAGCTACGTGAGGCGGTGGACCACGCCGTCAAGCACGATATCGTCAACGCGCTGCGCGACAAGACTGGCGACGTACCAGAGGTGTTGCGCTTCGACCGCCTGGGCAATGAGGACGCGAGCGGGGCCGTGGCGCTGCACGTTCGCGATGTGTTTACCGGAGCGGTAGACCACCTGAGCGATCGGGGCATCGCGGCGATCGAGGCGGCGATCAATGCCCCGGCGCTGGTTGTCACCGAGAGCGTCGAGCCGCACGACGCGGGTGTCCCGCTCCCGGCTGGCGTCCCGCTTCCGGCCGCTCCGTGAGCAGCATACCCCCTGCGGAAGCCATTCAGGCCCGAAACCCTCGCGAAGGAGCAATGGTATGGCCGAATACGACCAGCACGAGCGCATGCGTGGCCAGCGTTTGCCAGCCACGGCAAGCCCGGCCCTCGGCAACGAGCCACGCGCCACCGAGGCTGCGCCACCCGGGCCGGTAGGCGGCGCGGCCCTGGCCAACCCGCGCCTGGGCCATCCCACGGCCTCTCCACTCCGGCGGGCGGCGCTGCAGCGCGTCGCGGGGAGCCGTGGCAACCAGGCCGCCGCCGCTGCCATCGCGCGGGCCAGGGTCGCCGAGCCGGGGCCAGCCGAGGAGCAGCAGGAACAGCAGGCCGAAGCTGACCCGATCGTCAACGCGACCCTGACCTTCGGCCCCTACGTGCCGAGTGGCCAGTGGAGCATGGGCGCGCCAGCACGGGCCTTTGCCAGCCGCAGCGACCGCAGCAGCGACACAGGCGCCAACCTCTTCGCGAGCCGGGCCCAGCGCGCCACGCCCGCCATCCAGCGCGCCGACGCCGAGGCCGGCGGGGTGTCCTTTACCGTCACCGCCTTCAGTCCCACCGTCGCCGGCGGCTTGCAGATCACCGAGGACGCGACCGGGGTCGGTATCAGCAGCCAGACCTACACCGCCACCGGCACCGTCGAGGCCACCGGCCCGAAGAGCCGCGTCGCCAACTGGGATGTTGGCTTCCTCCAGACCGTCTACGAGTCCAGCCGCAACTTCTACTACAAGTCCAGTGCTCGCACCAAATCCAGCGACGTCTGCACCGTGCTGCCAGTGCGCGATGGTGACACGCTCATCCAGCCGTGGTACGGCATGGAGACAGTGAGCTCCTTCCTGGCTGCCTCACCCGACACGCAGAGCTCGACGATGCAGGACACGCCGGGCACGAGCAGTAGCTGGGACGACCCGGTGAGCGGGGAGGCCGACACCCTCGACCACACCGACGGCCGCGACGTCTTCCGCTCCTGGCTGGCGGTACGTAACCGCACCGACTTCCACAAAAAGTACCTGCGCTTCGCCGACTGGCGGGTAGACTACTCCACCACTGTGGACACGACCCAGCCGGTGGGGAGCCGGGTGACGGCAGGTGGCGCCGCAGGCGCCTCGGTGACCGGCCAGGGGAACGGGATGGGCGGCAAGCAGCCCGCACTCTTCGACCCGGTGGCCAACGATGTGGCGAAGGTGCGCAACACCACCTGGTAGCCCACACGAGGAGGGCCCGATGTCACGCAACCCATCCCGCCGCACAACGCCCCCACCAAGCCTGCTCGAAGCGGTGGCGTCGGCCGGAGCGGCCTACACCGGCGAGGCGACGCCTGCCGGCGAGCGCGCCGTAGACGCCGCCACCAGCGGCCTGCGCGGCGGTGGCTTCCGCCTGACGATCACGGTGACGCCGCAGCAGGCCATCTTCGGCCCGCTCCCCCAGGGGTCCCAGCGAGTCGAGGGCGATACCGCCCTCCCACCGGGCCGGCGCAGCCCCCCCGACGGCCCTCGTTTTCCGCCGGATGACGTGCGCGAGCTGCCCTACTGGGACACGGCCCAGTCGCCTGGCCCGCACCCGGTGCTCGTGGTCGCCTCGGATCCACCTCTGGTACGGCGGTTGAGCGGCCCGGCCGACGATCTGCCCGCCGTGGTGGCCCGGGTAAGAGGCTGGGTAGAGGCCGACGCAGGCAAGCACCCCGGGAAGCTGCTCGGCGAGCTCAGCACGCCAGGCAACCACCCCGCCGCCTACCTGGCCGCCTTCGAGCTGCTACAGCGCAGCGCGCCCGACATTGTGGCGCTGGTGGAGGCCTTCCTCGACCTGCCCGACCGCCCGGGCGCGGCCACCCGGGCCGTGCTGGGCCGGGTCTACCAGGCGACGGGGCGGCTACCCGAGACCGCCCGGAGCACCCTGGGCGCCCGGCTCGCCGCAGTGTTGCCCCGCGAGCACGACCCGGCGGCGCTCCTGGGATACCTGACGTGGTTCGACGCCTACGCTGGCTCACTCGACGGGCCGACGAAGGCCGCCGTGGCCCGCGAGGCTGAGCGCATCGCCGGGATGCATCTTACCGGCCCCGACGCAACCGCATGGCGGAGCCGGCTCGACCAGCAGCTTGCGTCGCTGCGCGCGAAGCTCGGAACGCCCTAGCAGCCGCCAGGAAGGGAGATCACCCGTGACGCCAACGACACGCACCTTCGCCGAGGTGACCGAGCAAAACCCTTGCGCTGGCTGCCCGGCCCCGTGCTGCCGCATGCAGCTCGTACCCTACCCCCCGCCACGCACGGCCTTCGACATCGACCACGTGCGCTACATGCTGCTCTTCCCGGGCACGGAGTTTATCATCTCCACGGGCGGCGACTGGTCGGTTCTGTCGTGGCGCACGTGCAGCCTGCTCGACAGCGAGCACTGCACCTGCACCGTCCACGGCACGGTGGAGCAGCCACGGATCTGCGCCAGCTACAACGCCCATAACTGCTGGTACCGGCGCAACTTTGTGACCGATACCCCGCAGGACATTTACCGGCTGAATCTGGAGCGTTTTGACGCCTGGGTAGAGGCCTTGCGCTTCGACGAACACGGCGCGCTGGTGATGGCGCCATGCTTCGAGGATGCCCAGGCGCTGGTTCGGCCCATCCCGATCGCGCCTCACTTTACCCATCCGGGCGGCATCGTGCTGGAGCAGGATATCCGTGTGGCCCGCCAGCATGTGGCGGCGTAGCCGTACGGCGCAGCGCCCTGCGCCAAGTAGAGGAGAGCTTCTATGCCAGGCCATAGCCGATCCGAGCGCGAGCACGCCGCGCTGCAACGTCCGAAAGCCGGAGCCGATCCGGGGGCCGAGGCAGGCCCGAGCCCCCACCCACTGATCGCGCTCCAGCGCCAGGTGGGGAACAAGCAGATCGCCCGTATGCTTGCCCAGCGCGCCGCCGAGGAAGAAGACGAGTTGGGCCTCCGCGCCGCCGAGGAGGAGGACGAACTCGCCCTCAGCCGCGACCCCGCCCTCCAGCGCGAGAGCGCCGAGGAGGACGAACTCGCCCTCAGCCGCGAGGGGCCCGAGGTGGGCGCCGAGGGCGGCCCGGTGAGCGACGCGACCGCGAGCCGGATCAACGGGCTGCGGGGCGGCGGCAGCAGCCTGGACGAGGGCACCCGGGCGGAGATGGAAGGCGCGCTTGGCGCGAGCTTCGCAGACGTGCGCGTACACACCGGTAGCGAGGCGGCCCAGCTCAACCGCAGCCTGGGAGCCAAGGCCTTCACCACGGGCAGCGACGTCTTCTTTGGCGAGGGCGCGAGCCCGGCCGACCGGGGCCTGCTGGCCCACGAACTGACCCACGTGGTGCAGCAGCGTGGCATGAGCCCGGGCGGGCCGCTCACCGTAGGTCCAGCCGACGACCCGCTCGAGACCGAGGCCGAGGCGAGCGCTGCGGCCGTTAGCAGCGGTGCCGCCCGGCAGAAGTCCGACGCGGAATAGGACCAGCGCCCGAACGCCTGCCTGTCGCGCGGCGCGGAGCCCCATGGCCCGTGTGCCATCAGGGCATCGCATACGCAACCCGCCATACGTACGTCTGTCGCATGGTCAATGGAGCCGCGCCCACTATTTACCATCGTTTAACGTAGATTACGAAGCCGGCACCAACTGCATCACGCCTCGACGATGAACGAAAAGACATAACGGACCCGTTTAATACTACGCAATCATACATCCCCGCCCACCGATGTATGAGATCTGCAAGAGCGAAGCACAATCTTCCCCTACATCCCCACTGACACCTTCGCTCGCGCACGGGAACTCGTTAACCACCAGACAGCGGAAGCACCCAAAACAACACACATGAGCGTACGATGCAGATTGTATCGTATGCTGGCTCCGTGTTGCCTGGAGCGTTCAGGGTAGGCCATGTTCAGCGAGCTGGATGAGACCATCAAGCAGATCCTGGTGCATGAGGGCGGCATGGCCCCGGCCGAGATCGAGATCAGCTTCGAGATCCCCAACCGCGAATGGTCAGCGGGGATTGCGCGGCCAACGATCAACTGCTACCTCTTCGACATCCGCGAGAACCGCGAACTGCGCCAGGGCGGCGTCCAGGTAGAGCGCAACGGTCCCAACGGCACGGCGGCGCGCCGGCGCCCGCCCCTGCGGCTCGACCTGACCTACCTGGTGACGGCGTGGACCCGGGCGGTCGAGGATGAGCACCGCCTGCTCTGGCACGCCCTGCGCACACTGATGCGCTTCCCAACCCTACCCACCGGGCGCCTGCAGGGCGCGCTGGGCGCCCACGAACTGCCGATCTACGCGCGAGTCGCCCAGGCCGAGAGCGTGCTGAAGAGCCCCGGCGAGTTCTGGACGGCCCTGGAGAATCAGCTCAAGCCCTCGCTGAGCTACACGATCACCCTGGCCGTTGACCACGACGCGGTGCCCGCCGGGCCGCCGGTGCTCACCACGAGCACCAGCCTGCGCACGATCGAGGTGGAAGGCGCCGGCAGCGCCGACCTGCGCATCGGCGGGGTGGCCCGCGACGAGGCCGGCGAGCCGGTGAGTGGCGTGGAACTCGCGATCGAGGGCCACGGCGCGCCGGCCACGAGCGGCGCCGACGGCCGCTTCACCCTGCGAGTCCCCCGCGCGGGGGAGTACACCCTGGTGGCCCGCGCTGGCGAGCGCGTCGTGCGGAGCACCATCAGCGTCCCCGCGCCAGATTATACCGTCACGATTGCGCCAGCAGGCCCACCGGCGGCCCGCCCACGGGCACGGCGCAACAAGGAGGGCCCTGGCGGAGCGTAGCCGCCCCGCCGCCCGACGGAGGTGAGCCCCGAGCAGAACCATGCCAGTCGGCCGAGCGGCGCGCCGGGAACTGCCCACGCGCCGGGGTGTAATCAAAGGAGCTGGACCCGCTATGCCAACCTATCAGTCACCGGGAGTCTACATCCGCGAGATCAGCGGCATGAAGTCGATCCAGGCCGCCGGCACCTCGGTGGTGGCCTTCGTCGGCTTCACCAAGACCCGCCCCGTCGACAACCAGCCCGGCGAGCCCCGGCTGGTGACGAGCTGGACCCAGTACGTAGCCGAGTTCGGCGACTTCGTCGACGGCTTCTACCTGCCGATGTCGGTCTATGGCTACTTCCAGAACGGTGGCGGCCTCTGCTATGTGCTGAGCCTGATGACCGCCGACGAGCGCAACAGCCGCAGCGGCTCGCGCCAGAGCGCCCCACCCCGCCGGCTGACCTTGCCGGGCAGCGCCGAGAGCGTGGCCGGTTCGCTGGAGGTGCAGCCCCGTGTGGACGGCGCGGTGAACGTGATCGTCGAGCACACCCCCGAGAGCGAAGACCAGTTCAAGGTGACGATCCGCAGCACCGAGGGCGAGGAGAGCTTCGACGGGCTGACGCTAGGCAAAGGCCGGGGCCTGCGCAACGCCGTGGACGTAGTGAACGCCCAGTCGAAACTGGTGCGGCTGAAGGAGCTCGAGTCCCCGGCGACCCTCACGGAGCGCCGGCCGAAGCCCGGCAGCTACCAGATCGACGCCGCGATGGTTCCAGTGGCTCAGCCGATCGCGATCTCGCAGAAAGAGCTCGAGGGCGACCCGAACAGCGCCCCGCGCACCGGCCTCGCGGGCCTCGCGGCGGTTGAGGAGATTACCATCGTCTGTATGCCGGACCTGATGTCCAGCTCGCCCGACGACATCGCCATGTACCAGAAGGCCCTGGTGGCCCACTGCGAGCAGATGAAGGACCGGGTGGCCATCCTGGACGCGCCGCGCGGCCTCTCGCCGCAGCAGGTCAAGGAGTGGATGAAGACCAAACTGAACGTCTCCTCCTCCTACGCGGCCCTCTACTACCCCTGGGTGAAAGTGCGCAACCCCCTGGCCAATGGCAAGGGCGAGAAGACCATCCTCGTGCCGCCCTCGGGGCTCCTGGCGGGCGTCTACGCCCGGGTAGACCGCGAGCGGGGCGTGCACAAGGCGCCAGCGAACGAGGAGCTCCTGGGCGTGCTGGACGTGGAGCGCAAGATCACCACCAGCGACCAGGACACCCTGAACCCGGACGGGATCAACTGCATCCGCAACTTCCCGGGGCGCGGCATTCGCGTCTGGGGTGCCCGTACCCTGGCCGGCGGCGAGAGCGAGTGGCGCTACGTGAACGTGCGGCGGCTCTTCTGCATGCTCGAGGAGTCGATCTACGAGGGCACCCAGTGGGCCGTTTTCGAGCCGAACGATATGCTGCTCTGGGCACGGCTGCGGCGCGACATCGGCGCCTTCCTCAAGCGCATGTGGCTGCAGGGCGCACTCTTCGGCAACACGCCCGAAGAGGCCTACTACGTCAAGTGCGACGCCGAGAACAACCCGCCGGAGACGCGGGAGAACGGCGAGCTCTACATCGAGGTGGGGGTTGCCCCAGTCAAGCCGGCCGAGTTCATCATCATCAGCTTCAAGCAGATCAGCGGCGTGGCGCAGTAGGAGGTAAGCAATGCCAGCGGCAAAAGATGTGGTGCAGGGCGATCCCCTTGTTAGTTTTAACTTCGGGATCGAGGTCGAGGGGATCATCACCGGTTTCTTCACCGAGTGCTCGGGCCTGGGCAGCGAGAGCGAGGTGATCGAGCACAAGGTTGTGGGTGAGGGCGGCAAGGAGGTGGTGCGCAAGATCCCTGGCCGTCTGAAGTGGGGCGACATCACCCTCAAGCGGGGCGTCACCACCAACCTCGACTTCTGGGAGTGGCGCAAGATGGTCGAGGACGGCAACGTCTCCACGGCCCGCAAGAACGGCTCGATCATTATGTACGATCAGGAGGGCACCCCGGTGGCGCGCTGGAACTTCGAGCGCGGCTGGCCCTCCAAGATCAGCGGCCCCTCTGTCAAGTCCGACGGCAATGAGATCGTCGTCGAGGAGCTGACGATCGTCCACGAGTACATCAAGCGCGAGTCGTAAGCCAGGAACACCGGGCCACCGCACAGGCGGCGGTCACGCCCGATGGGTCTGTCGCGGCACCGTGGGTGCGTGGCCATCACGCACCCACGCCAGCCACCGTTCCGCCAGGAGACCCCCATGCCCACACCGATGCACAGTAACGGCGCCCCGGCGGCGCTGCAGACCGAGTTCGAGTTTACGCTGCCACGCGGCTATGTGGACGCCGAAGGGAACCTTCACCGCCACGGCGTGATGCGCCTGGCGACCGCGATGGACGAGATCGCGCCGATGCGCGACCAGCGCGTGCGCAACAACCAGGCCTACCTGGTGATCATTCTGCTCTCGCGCGTCATCACCAGGCTCGGCAACCTCCGCGACATCAACACCGGCGTCATCGAGAGCCTCTTCTCCGCCGACCTGGCCTACCTCCAGGACTTCTATCGCCGGATTAATGAGACCGGCAGCGCCGCCGCTGAGGTTGTCTGCCCTCACTGTGAGGGCCGCTTCGAGATCGATATGGGCCAGGTGGGGGGATAGTCGGCTACCCCCTCGATCAGCTCCAGGAGGAGGTAGCCTACATCGCTTATCACTTTCACTGGCCGATGGACCAGATCCTGGCCATGGAGCACCGCGACCGCCGGGCGTGGGTCGAGCAGATCGCGGCGATCAACCAGCGGGTCAACGCGGCGGCCGAGGGATCCTAGAGCAAGCACCGTGAACCAGGACGGCAGAACCGCAAGCGGATGGGGCGCTGACGAACTCCAGCCCTCCGCAGATACCGCAAGCGTTCCGAGCAGCGCTCGAAAGACGAAAAACGGGGCGGCGCTCCAGGGCCGCCCGGGCCGAAGACGATGGACGACACGCGCGACACAGGGCCGATGCATGCGCCACAGGCGCCGCAGGAACTACCCGCGCCCTTCGAGCCGGCAGCCCGCGCCACCGACGAACTGGCGCGCGATATCGCCGCCCATCACCGGGTAGGCCCGCGACGCGATCTCGGGGCGGGCATCCTGCGCCGCTATGACACAAGTGGAGCGCCGGGGCTCCATGCCACGCGCCTGGGCCAGCGCTTCGCGCCGCGCAAGCTGCGCGCGGGCCCGCTGGAGCTGACCGTCTCGCCGTACGCGCCGCCCCAGCGCCAGCTGAGCACCGTGCGCCAGGGCGCGCCGATGTGGCGCCCCGAGGCTGCCGCGCCCCCCGCCCCGTTCGCGGGCCCCGATGAACGCCCGGAGCGCGCCGAGCCGGTAACGGCGCCCCCGCGAGCCGCCCCGACCGACCCGTCCGAGCTGCCGGCAGACCTCCGGGCCCTGCTGGCGTTGCACCGGGCACGCGGGCATATCTGAGGGCGGTGCTCGCCATGCGCGCTCCCGGAAAGCGCGCGACCGCGCACCAGAACCACTGGCGTGACCGGATGACCATTGCCGTGCGATCAACGGGGCCCCACAACCCCAAGGAGGCACCCCATGCCCGAGAGCCGCGACCCCTACGGCGACCCCTACAGCGCCCACCGATTCTGGGTGGAGATCAAGGGCCTCAACGAAGCGATCTTCATCGAGTGCAGCGGACTGGCGGCAGAGGTCGAAGTGGAGGAGTGGAAAGAAGGTGGCCTGAATAGCCGGGTGCATCGCCTGCCGGGGCGCGTGAAGAGCTTCCCCAACCTGGTCCTGAAGCGTGGCGTCGCGACAGCCGAGTTGTGGGAGTGGTACTACAAGGTGGCCAGCGGGCGTCGGGGGGCGATCGAGCGCCAGAATATGACGGTGACGCTCAAAGGCGGCAACGACTTGCCACTCGTGCGTTGGGAGATCTTCGACGCGCTGCCGGTGAAGTGGAGTGGCCCGACCTTCAAAAGCGGCAGCGGGGAGATCGCGGTAGAAGCGATCGAGTTCATCCACAACGGCTTCGAGCGCCGCTAGTGCGGCTACCGACGCCGTTCGTCGGGGAGGGACGCAGCCCGCCGCACTCCTTCTCGCGCAGGGCGAGCGGTACCCCGGGCGCTTCGATGACGTTTGTGAACTACCCCGAAGGAGCAGGCAGGCCATGAGCAGCGGCGCCGACAAGCAGCCTCAGGCGACCCACCCGATCTCGACGGTGGGAGCGGGCGCCTGGCGCCTGGCCTCCCGCGTCGCCGCCCCGGCCCGCTGGGCCGCAGACCTGCTGGGCCGCCGCGCCCCGGGCATCGGCGCCACCCTGGCCGCAACCGCCGCGCGCTTCGCCCGGCGCCGCCTGGCCCTTGGCCCGAGCACACGTCCGCTGCTGCGGCGCCTCGCCACCCCCGCAGAGAGCTACCAGGATGATACCCGCGCCGCCTGGCTCCGGCGGACGCACCGATCGACCACGCTCGCCGCCCGGCCCACCGCGTTCCCCGCAGAAGACACCTCCGCCGGGCCGACCGCGCCGCCCCACGGGAGCCACTCCGCCCCGGGTGCCACCGCCCGCCGCGCTCTCGTTACGCCCTTGCTCCACGCCCCGGCCGCCACGCTCCCCGAGGCAGACACCTCCGCCGGGCCGACCGCGCCGCCTCCCGGGGCGAACTCAAGCCGCCGCGCTCTCGTCACCCCCCTGACTCACACGGCCACCACGCTCCCCGAGGCAGACACCTCCGCCGGGCCGACCGCGACGCCCCACGGGAGCCACTCCGCCCCGGGCGCCACCGGCCGCCGCACTCTCGTCACGCCCTTACTCCGCGCTCCGGCCACTACACCCCCCGAGGCAGAGACCTCCGCCGGGCCGACCGCGACGCCCTACGGGACCCACTCTGCCCCGGGCTCCACTGGCCGCCGCGCCCTCGCCACGCCCCTGCTGCTCCGCGCCCCGGCGCCACCGACGACCACGGCCACCCCTGGTACGCCGGGGGGCCTGACCGGGCCGGATTCCCTGGCGGTGGAAGAAACTGGCCCGGCTCGTGCCCGCGCGAGGCCCCCGGCCACTCCTGGCTCTCCTGCTGGCCATGCACGTGCGGAGGGCGGGCGATCCCGCCCGGCGGTGCAGGCTGGACCAACCGAGTCCGGTCGCGCGTGGCCAGCAGCGGATCTCGCCGAGGCCCAGCGCGCGCCGGCGATGCCAGGGGGCGCTAGTGCGCCGCCGGAGCCGAGCGCTCCTGTTGCTGGAGGCGCGGAGCCGCCGCTCCTGCCCTTCCTGGAGCCAATCCTGCGCCGGGCAACTCCGCCGGCTGGCGCCACGCCGCTCGTTCCTGCCACCCGCTCGACGTTCGCGCCGGCCCTCTTGCGCACCCGTGCTTCCTCCAGCAGCCCGACGACCAGCGCCGCCGCCACGCTGCCCTTCGGTGCCTCCCCGCGCGCAGCGGAGTTGCCTGGGGAAGCGCACCCGGAGGCTGCCCTGGCCGCAACCAACATCCCCGCCGAGGCTCAGGCCGATCGGCCAGCACTGCGGGCCACGGCCCGGCCTGGCGGGACCGGGACACGCGCCACCCCGGCGCCCCGTGGGTCCGCCGTGCTGCCATTGCTCGAGACACCCTGGAGCGCAGCGGGTGTGCCGGGTGGGGCACGCGCCTCTGGCGCACCCGGCACCACGCCCCCGCCCGCCACGAGCGCAGCCTGGAGCCTGCCGCTCCTGCGCACGGTTGTGGCCGATCCGGTGGCGTGGCCAGCTAACGAGCCGGATGAACCTGGCGGCCCCGACCACCACCAGGCGCTGATGCGCGGCCCGGGCCAGCCAGCTTCGGCGGCAGCGCCTGGCCCGGCACGCCGGCGCGCCTCGGCGATCCTTCCTGTACTGGGCGGCGCTCCAACCCGCCCAGACATGGCGGAAACGGCGCGCCCGTTGGTCCTGGACGAGATACCCCGGCGAAGCATGGCAACTGCGGCTCCCGGGGGGACGGGCGCCACCACCCGCGTAGCGCCGCGCGACATCGCGACAGGCGCGCCGCTCCCCCTGCTCCAGCGCGCCCCCGCGCCAGCCACCGATGACCTGATCGACCCGGCAGCCATCCCGCCCCCCCGCCTGACTCCGGCCGCTACAGGCCCGACTGGCCTGGCGGGCTCTGCCCCGGCGCCGCTGATCGCGTCGGGCCGCGCCGGTGGCGCGCGATCCGCGCTCGGAACCACGGCGTCGCTCGACCTGCTGCGCCCGATCGCGCCAGCTCAGCGCGCCCTCGATGGAGCTGAGGCAGCGCCCGACGCGCCTACCCAGACAATCTCCGCATCGAGCGGCGGGAACGAGCAGACTACACAGCCCCCCGCCGTGCCCGACATCGACGCCCTGGCCCAGCAAGTCTACGAGCGGCTACGGGCCCGCCTGCGCATCGACCAGGAGCGCCTCGGCCGCTACTAGCGCGCCGGCCACCCTTCGGAGGAGCCACCCATGAGCAACGGACTCGTCAAAGCCGAGATCGAAAACCTGGACTCGCCGAGCGACAAGGTCATCTGCATGTTCAACCCGCGCGAGTACACCTTCACCAAGCAGAACAGCTGGCGCGAGAACAACCAGAAGGGCGACAATGTCGGCCAGCTCGAGTTCGGCGGCGGCGCGCCCGCCCGGCTCACCCTCCAGCTGCTCTTCGACACCTACGAGGCCCATAGTGATGGCAGCCGCCGCCTCAATCAGGCCGGCGACGACGTGCGCCGCTACACGCGCCCGCTCTGGGATATGATGCGCGTGAGCGACCGCCGCCGGAACGCCACCAGCGGCCGCGGCGAGCCACCACGGGTGCGATTCACCTGGGGCTCACTCTGGTCCTTCGACGCGGTGATCGAGAGCATCACCCAGAAGTTTACGCTCTTCCTCGAAGACGGCACCCCCGTGCGCGCCACCCTCGACGTCAGCTTCAAGCAACTGGCCGACGAGGGCCAGTACCCGCGCCAGAATCCCACCTCCGGCGGTCACCCCGGCGACCGCCTGCGCACCGTGCGCGCCGGTGAGTCGCTGAGCCAGATCGCCTTTGAGGAATACGGCGACCCGACGATCTGGCGACACCTTGCCGCCGCCAACCAGATCGACGACCCGCTGCGTCTGCGCGCCGGCCAGGTACTCGTGATCGTGCCGCCGCCCATCGATTGATGCGCGGAGAGCTTCACCCCGCGCCACGCGCCGTACCACACCCGCTGACGCCAACCGGTCCACCTCGCGTGTCAGCCTTTACCCGCTACGGGAGCCGGCCATGACCACCGAAAAGCGCACGATGGCCCAGGTCTTCATCAAGGTCAACGGCAGTGATGTGGCCGACACCACAATGGACCACCTGCTCGACATGGTGGTCGAGGACGATCTCGACCAGCCGGCGATGTTCGTACTGCGCTTCTACGACCAGCGCTACGAGCTCACCGACAGCGAGATCTTCAAGCTCGGCGCCGAAGTCAAACTGCTCGGCAGCGACGCGATGGGCCGCGCCATGCCGATCTTCAGCGGCGAGGTGACGGCCCTGGAGACCGAACAGGATCAGTCGCGCACGATCTTCACGGTGCGCGGCTACGACCTGAGCCATCGCCTGCACCGGGGGCGCAAGACGCGCACCTTCCTCAAACAGACCGACAGCGACATCGCCGCGATGATCGCCACCGACAATGGCCTGAGCGCCGATGTGCAGACGAGCTCCGTGTGCCACGAGCATCTCTTCCAGAATAACCAGAGCGACTACGCCTTCCTCCGCGAGCGGGCCGCCCGCCTGGGTTACCGCCTGACGGTGAGTGAGCGCAAGCTGATCTTCCGTCCCGCCGAGAGGCAGCCGCCCGAGGCCCCCGAGCAGAAGTGGGGCGAGAATCTACTGGCCGTGCGCTCCCGCCAGACAGCCGTGGCGCAACCGTCGGAAGTTCAGGTGCGGAGCTGGGACCCACGGCAGAAACAGGCGATCGTCGGCCGGGCCAGCCAGGCCACCGCGACATCCGTTGCAGGCGACGGAAAGAGCGCGGCGGCAGTCGCCCAGCAGGCCTTCGGTGGTGCCCGCACCCTGAGCGTGACCGACCAGCCCGTAGCCAGCCAGGGCGAGGCCAACCAGCTCGCCCAGGCGCTCCTCGACGAAGTCGCCGACGATTATCTCGCCCTGGAGGGCACGGCCATCGGCGAGCCCAGGCTGCGCGCCGGGGTGAAGGTCAAGCTCTCCGGCGCTGGCAAACGCCTGAGCGGCACCTATCTGGTCACCGCCACACGCCACGAGTACACGCCCGAGCAGGGCTACCGCACGACGTTTTATGTCAATGGACGCCGACCAAACAGCCTTCTCGGGGCGCTAGCAGAGCCCAGGGCCGACCCGACGATCAGCGGGGTGGTGGTCGGGATTGTGACGAACAACAACGATCCCGACAAGCTTGGCCGGGTGAAGCTCAAGTTCCCCTGGCTCGACGAGCAGCAGGAGAGCACCTGGGCACGGCTCGCCGCTCCTGGCGCCGGCAAAGAGCGGGGCCTCTACCTGATGCCCGAGGTCAACGACGAAGTGCTGGTGGCCTTCGAACAGGGCGACTTCAACCGACCCTTCGTCGTGGGCGGCCTGTGGAACGGCAGGGATGCCGTCCCGGCCGAGGTCGTCGCGAGCGGCGAGGTGAAGACCCGCGTCCTCAAGACGCGGGTGGGCCATGTCATCGAGCTGACAGACGAAAGCGGCGGCAAAAAAGGTTCGATCATGCTGAAGACCAGCGGCGGTCACAGCCTGACGATCTCCGACAGCGACAAAGCCGTGACGATCGTCACCAGCGGCGGCCACAAGGTGGAGCTGAGCGACCAGGGCAGCAGCATGACGCTCGAGTCCAAAGGCGGCAACAAGGTGGCGATCGCCGACACCTCACGCACGGTGAGTGTCAGCTCCAAGGGCACGATCGAACTCTCCTGCCCGGGCGGCAAGCTGGTGATCGGCGATAGCGGCGTCGAACTCAGCTCGAACACCATACTCAAGGTACAGGCGAATGCCAACCTCTCCGTGCAGGCCAACGCCATGCTCGACGTCAAGTCGAGTGCCGTCCTGAACCTCCAGGGCTCGCTGGTGAAGATCAACTGAACGAGCACCAGCCCCCCGGAGCGCACCCTGAAGAGGAGCCCAACGATGCCCCCCGCAGCTCGCGTCAGCGACATGCACACCTGCCCCATGTCAGACGGCCCCAAGCCCCACGTCGGCGGGCCGATCCTGCCCCCCGGCGCGCCCACGGTGTTGATCGGCGGGCTGCCGGCGGCGCGCATGGGCGACATGGCCACCTGCGTCGGGCCGCCCGATCTGATCATTCGCGGGAGCACAACCGTGCTGATCGGCGGCAAGCCAGCCGCGCGCATGGGTGACAACACCGCCCACGGCGGGGTGATCGTCGGCGGCTTCCCCACCGTGATCATCGGAGGCTGAGATGACCACCCGCCCCCAGGACATCATCGGCAAGGGCTGGCGCTTCCCCCTGGGCGTCGATGGTCGCGGTGGCGTGGCCCTCGCCGAGGGCGAGCAGGATATCGAGCAGGCCATCGCGATTATCCTCAACACCCCGAAGGGCCTGCGCCTGATGCGCCCCGAGTTCGGCTGCCGCATCCACGACCTGCTCTTCGCACCATTGAACGCCGGGACCCTCGCCGCCGCCAGCCGCTACGTGCAAGAAGCTCTGGCATGGTGGGAGCCCCGCATCACCGTCCTCGACGTGAGCGCCACCCGCGCCCCTGAAGAGGACGACTGCATGCTGATCACGATCAGCTACCGCATTCGCGCCACCCACGACGAACGGTCGCTGGTCTACCCGTTCTACACCATACCTGAGGAGTGAGGCGGCCGGCGAGTACCGGCGACCCACCCGCGCACCGCCTGGCCTGGACGATGCGGCGGGGCAGCGCCTCACGACCGCCAGCTACCCATCTTCAAAAGGGGCCTCCGATGCCGCTGCCAACCCCAAACCTCGACGATCGCCGCTTCCAGGACCTCGTAGACGAGGCCAAGCGGGCGATCCCGCGCTACTGCCCGGAGTGGACCGACCACAACGTCCACGATCCTGGCGTCACCCTGATCGAGCTCTTCGCCCACATGGTCGAGACGATGCTCTTTCGCCTCAACCGGGTGCCAGAGAAGAGCTACATCACCTTCATGGAGCTGATGGGCGTACGGCTCCAGGAGGCGGCGGCGGCTCGCACCGACCTGACCTTCTGGCTCACCGCCCCGGCCCAGGAGCCGATCACCATCCCCGCTGGCACCGAGGTATCAACCACCCAGACGGCCGCCGTCGAGGCGGTGAGCTTCAGCACCGACGTTGACCTGGTGATCAGCCCACCCGAGCTGCGCTACTGCCGCACCTCCCACGACGATCGGGTCTACACTGACTGGTCGCCCGTGCTGACCCACGCCGGCCAGGCCTTTCCTGCCTTTGCCGACCCGCCCCAGCCGGGCAACGCCTTCTACCTCGGCTTCACCAACGACCTGAGCAGCCACCTGCTGGCGATCGACTTCGACATTCGCGAGATCACCGGCACCGGCATCGACCCGAACGACCCGCCGCTCTCATGGGAGGCCCTCTGCCGCGTGCGCGGCGACAGCACCGGCTGGATCGAGGCCGAGCTGGACTACGAAAACACTGCGGGCCTGAACCAGGCCGGCCAGGTAGCCCTGCACCTCCCGCCGCGCATGGTGCGCCAGGCGATCGACGGACAGGAAGCCTTCTGGCTGCGCTGTCGCTACCGGCAAACCCGGGGCGGCCAGGCAGTCTACGAGTCGGCGCCGCGTATCTTTACCGTGCACGCGGCCAGCTACGGCGGCACAGTCAGCGCCACCCACGCTGTCACCATCGTCGAGGAGGTTCTTGGCCGCAGCGACGGCCTGCCGGGCCAGCGCTTCCGCCTGCAGTTTGCCCCGGTACTGCCGCGCCGCGCCGGCGAGGTGATCGAGGTGGAAACCGAGAGCGGCGGCTGGGAGCCCTGGGACGAAGTGGAGCACTTCGGCGACTCGACCGAGGGCGACCGCCACGTCCAGATCGACAGCGTCTCAGGCACGGTGAGCTTTGGCCCGACCGTGCGTGACCCGAAGGGCGGCGAGCGCCAGTACGGCCGCATCCCGCGCCAGGGCGCCCAGGTGCGCATGCGCCGCTACCGCAGCGGCGGGGGCGCCGCCGGCAACCTGGCCCCCGGCAAGATCAGCGTGCTCAAGACCGGGGTACCCTTCGTGGACCGGGTGAAAAACCGCGTGCCCGCCGTGGGCGGCCGCGACGCCGAGACCATCGAGCACGCCGCTCTACGGGCCCCGCGCATGCTCCGCACCAGCTTCCGCGCCGTCACCGCCGAGGATTACGAATACCTGGCGCGCGAAGCTTCTCAGAGCGTGGCCCGCGTCTGTTGCCGCCAGCCCCGTCCCGGCACCAACGGCGCCGTACCAGCCGGCACCGTGCGGGTGCTGCTCGTGCCCACCGTGAGCAGCCCGGCCCGCCGCATCGCCCCCGACGAGCTCCGCCTGCCAGAGACGCTGGTGGAGGATGTGGCCGCCTACCTGAACGACCGGCGCCTGCTCACCACCGCGCTGGTGGTCGAGGCGCCGACCTACACCCAGGTGCGGGTCGAGGCCCGTGTGAAGGCGCGCCCCAAGGCCGACCCGGAGCGGGTGCGGGCCGACGCGGCCGATCAGCTCTACCGCTTTCTCAACCCGCTTGTTGGCGGCCACGAGGGCGAGGGCTGGCCCTTCGGGCGCGACCTGTTTATCTCGGAGATCTTTGCGCAGCTCCAGAGCGTGTCTGGCGTGGAGTATATCGAGGCCGCCCGGATGTTCGTGGTTGGCCAGGCCGATCCGGTGCCCCGGGTGAGCCTCGGCCCCGACGGCCTGCTGACCTCAGCCGAGCATACGATCGTCGTGGTGCCGTAGGAGGCGCGCCATGGACTTCGGCACCCTCACCCTCTACCGCAAAGGCGAGCAGCCCCAGCCGATTCGGCTGCGGCTCGGCTCGCTGAGCATCGGCAGCGATCCCGCCGCCGATATCTCCGTCGAGGACGGCACCCTGGAGCGCTTCCACGCCCGGGTGGTTTGCACACCCGCCGGCTGCCAGCTAACCGATCTGGGCAGCAAGGGCGGCACCCTGGTAAATCGTGAGCGGCTCCAGCCCCACCGGCCCAGGCTGCTGCGCGACGGCGACCGCATCCAGATGGGGCGGATCGGTCTGATCTACGCGGCGCCCCAGCCCGCCTCGGCGGTGCCAGACA
>SFCB01000223.1 GCA_004367505.1 Chloroflexi bacterium OHK40
AGACGCCCCAGGGCGTAGAGACGCCCCAGGGCGTAGAGACGCCCCAGGGCGTAGAGACGCCCCAGGGCGTAGAGACGCCCCACTGGGGCGTCTCTACGCCCCGGTGGAGCATACGAGCTGTATGGACCATGAATTGTTTGTGCGCGGCGCGGTGATCGGGCTTGCGATTGCGGCGCCGGTGGGGCCGATCGGGGTATTGTGCATCCGCAGGACATTGGCCGACGGCCGGGCGGCCGGCCTGGCCTCTGGCCTCGGCGCCGCTACGGCGGATCTGGTGTACGGCGCGGTGGCGGTGATGGGGCTAACGGCCCTCACGCAGACACTGGCCGGTGTGAGCTTCTGGACACGGCTGCTGGGCGGCCTGTTCCTGTGCTACCTCGGGCTGCGCACCTTGCGGGAGCAGCCAGCCGAGCGGCCAGCTGCGGTACGGGGGCGCGGCCTGCTCGGGGCGTATAGTGCCACGCTGCTGCTCACGCTCACCAACCCGGCCACGATCATGTCGTTTGCGGCGGTGTTTGCAGGTCTGGGGGCAGGCAGCGACGCGGTGGGGCCGGGCGCGGGGCTGCTCCTTGTAGCCGGGGTCTTCGCGGGCTCGGCGCTCTGGTGGCTGGGGCTGAGTTGGGCCGTTGGCGCGCTCCGGGGCCGGATCACCCCGGTGGCGCTCCGCCGCGTCAATGTGCTGGCCGGCCTGGTCATACTGGGGTTCGGGGTGGCAGCGCTGGTGTCGCTGGCGGCATAAGGCCTCGGCGGAACACCGCCACGACCGTATCGGCCATGGCGCTGGGGCCAGGCAGCTCGGCGATGCTCAGCTGGCCAAGCGTAGGCGCACAGATCAGAGCGTAGAAGACTCGCACCACGCTGCCGATGTCGACGGCGGGGTCGATCTCGCCAGCCGCCACGGCCGCCCGCACCAGCTCAACGACGACCCGGTCCACACGGCGCAGGTGTTCGCAGGTGGTAGGGTTTCGCTTCAGGATGGCGATGATCTCAGGCATCCAGAGCTGCATCGCGGTGGTGCGGCGCTCCACCTGTAGCCGCACGATGGTATGGAGCAGACCAAGGAGCTGCTCGAGGGGCGACTGGCCTGAGAGGGAGCCGACATCGGCGAAGACCTGCTCGAGGAGCTGAGCGGCCATGGCGGCCACCAGGTCTTCCTTGCCGGCGGGAAACTGGCTGTAGAGGGTCGGCTTGGAGACGCCGACTCGGGCCGCCAGTTCATCCATCGAGAGGGCGGCGTACCCACGCTCGGCGAGCAAACGGTGGGTCGCCTCAAGGATCTCCTCGCGCAGAAGTTGCCGGCGGCGCTGTCTGAGAGATGGTGCCATAGGATTGCAGGTGGTTGTCGCCCCGGATCCGGTGTCCCCGCACGGCGCGGCGACAGCGCCCTTAGCGAACGAGGTGCCGCCCCAGTCCCTCGGGACGGCACCAATCCAATCAGCCCTCCACCTGGATCGCCACCCTCACGCTCATGCCGGCGCGCAGGCCTGCGTCCTGGGCGTCGAGGGTGATGCGCACAGGGTAGGTGCGGATCGTCCCGATGACCGTGGCCGTTGGCGCGATGTACGACACCGTCCCGGTAAAGGTCGCGCCGGGGATCGCGTCCACCGTCACGGTCGCGGGCATACCCTCTCGCACACGGGCCACGTCGGTGTCGCTGACATTGGCCTCTACCCGCAGCTCGCTCACATCGACAATCTGCACTGCGGGCTGGCCGCCACTGCCAGCGAGATCGCCGATATCGACATTGATCTGAGCGACCACCCCGGCGAAGGGGGCACGCAACGTGGCCTTTTCGAGGTTGAGCCTGGCGCTCTCAACGGCGGCCTCGGCCTGCTGCACCTGGGCCAGGGCGCCAGCGAGGGTGGCCTCGGTGGGGTCGCTGGTCACGCGGCCGAGGTTGGCCCGGGCGGCGGCCACGCCAGCCTCGGCGGCCTGGATCCCACCGGCCCGCTGATCGCCGCGCAGCTTATCGAGATTGGCCCTGGCCTGGGCCACTTGCGCGTCAACGGCGGCGCGCTGCTCGGCGGTGGCACCGTCGAGCAACTTCTGGAGCTGGGCCTCAGCCTGGCGCAGCTGGGCTTCGGCGGCCTGGATGCCCTCGATTTCGGCCTGGCGCGCCTGGTCATAGCCCACTTGCGCCTGGCCGAGCGCCGCCTCGGCGCTCTCCACGGCCCGCAGCGCCGCCGCCTCACGGTCGATCAGCTCCTGGGGCAGGGGGCCCGGAAACTTCTCCAGATTGCGGTTGTTCCAGTAGATCTGGCTGTAGGCGTCCTGGGCATCGCGGAGCTGGTTGGCAGCCTGCTCGGCTCGCAGCTGGGCATTCGTCTTGGCGGCCGAGAGGTTGGCCCGCTGAAGCTCCAGGTTGGCGCGGGCGGCGTCCACGCCAGCCTGAGCCTGCTGCAGGTCGGTGGCTTTAGGGCCAGCGGCGATCTCGGCCTGGCGGGCGAGGGCGCTCTGCAGTGCGGCCTCGGCGGCGGCAATATCCTCCTCGGTCACACTACCACGGGCCTGGCGCAGGGCGGCCTGGGCCTGGGCGAGCTGGGCCTCGGCAGCGGCCACCTCCTCCGGGGTCGCACCCTCGACAAGCCGGTCATAGCCGGAACGGGCCTGGGCGAGCCCGGCCTCGGCCTGACGCAGCGCGAGCTGGAGCTCGGCGGCGTCGAGGCGCACGAGCTCCTGGCCGGCCTCCACATTGTCGCCCTCGTCCACGAGGATCTCGGCCACGACCCCGGGCACGCGGAAGCTGAGCTCGGCGGCCTGGCGGGCCACCACCTCGCCCGAGGCCGTCACACCGAGGTCGATGGTCGTCGCCCCGCTCGGCTGGATGGCACTGGCCGGCGCGGTCGCTTCTGGCGCAGCGGCAGACCCGCCGCCGGCGGGCGCCACGGTGGGCAGCACCATTGTCGGCACCGTCTCCGGCGCGGCCGTGGGCGCTGGCGCGGCTGCGGCGCAGGCACTCAGGACGAGGGCGCCGGCAAGGAGGGCTGGGAGCATCTTTCGCTGGCGCACGGGTCACTCCTTCATGAAACTACTGGTTGGAAGCCAGGGTGAACACTGCGATTCTTTAACCGCCTCGTAACTTTTCGGCCTGCCATGCGTTACGCATGGGCGAGGTATGTCACACGTCGATACCACGGCGTCGAGTTTTGTCCACAAAGCCGGCACTGAAAGGAGCACAACATATGCGACAACGCATCGTCATACTGCTCATCGCCGCCCTCATCTCCCTCCCCGCTACAGCCGTTTACGCACAGGTTCAGATCTGTGTGCCGTTCGATCAGAGCACCGAGACGGTAGTGCCCGGCGTTACGCTGACCTGGGACAGCTCGTTCCGCTGCGAGAGTGTCCCGAGGGCCGGCACCTACACCATCACGGTGAGGCTAACCAATGCCACCACCAGCAATCAGGCGGTGACGGTCGAAACCCTCCAACTCAGCCACACCACCCCGCGCCCCCGCCGCCAGGCGCCCTCGGCCTCGGCGACCCCGAGTGGCCTGCCCGTCACGGTTGGTCCCGGCCAGACGGCCAGCTTCACCGTGAGCGGCAACTACACCCTGGTGACGACCAACGAAGGCGACAAGGCCAACCTGCATCTGCGCGCCCGGGGCTCCAACGCAAGCGGCCAACCTTTCCAGCTCGGGATCAATGTGCATCTTCGTGGCCCTGGAGCCGTCGAGTAGAGCCATTGCACCGGAACCCTGTATGACTACCTCCAACCCCCTCTTCCCACCGAAGAGGGGGTTTGTGTTGTACTGTGAATACGCGCGCCTCAATCGGCCGAGGGCTCCGACGGGGTGGCCGCGGGGCCGGGGAGAGTTGATGAACTTCCCCCCTCAGAGGTTGGCACAGCGCGACGCCGGCGCAGCCAGGCAGAGGCCCGGGTAGTGAGCGAGTCGAGCAGGCTGTAGGCCGTCGGCACCACCAGCAGAGTGAGAGCGGTGGAAGTGATCAAGCCGCCGATCAGCACCCAGGCGAGGCCCTTGCGGAACTCGCTGCCCTCGCCGGAGGCGACGATGTGGATACCGAGGGCGGTGGGCACGGCGCCCGCGATCAGCGACAGCGACGTCATCAGGATGGGCCGCAGGCGGATCGCGCCGGCCAGGCGCAGCGCGCTGTGCTTGTCCAGCCCTAGCTCGCGCAGGCGGTTGGTGAAGTCCACCAGCAGGATGGAGTTCTTCACCACCAGGCCCAGCAGCATGATCAGGCCGATCATCCCGGTGATGTCCAGGTCAACGCCGACGATCCGCAGTGCCAGGAAGGCGCCGATGAAGCTGAAGGGCATCGCCATCATGATCACCAGGGGCTGGGTGAAAGAGCCGAACTGGGAGGCGAGCACCATGTAGACGAAGAGGACCGAGAGGGCCATGGCGAAGAGCAGCGACTCGAAGCCTTCGGACGTTTGCTGCAGGGTGCCGACATAGCTCACCACGACATCGTCGGGGATGCCGAGGGCGGCGATGCGCGGCTGGAGCTCGGCCTGCACGTCGCCGAGGTTGCGACCCTCCAGGTTGGCGCCCACCAGCACCTGGTTCAGCCGGTCGAAGCGGCGGATCGTCACCGGACTGGAGGCCAATTCTACTGTGCCGAGGGAGCTGAGCGGCACCATCCCGGCCCGGGTGGGGATGCTGATCGCGCCCAGCGACTCCACTCCGCTGCGGTCGGCCTCCTCCAGGCGCAGGACCACGTCGGTATCGACCCCGTTCTGGCGCAGGACGGTGGCACGCTCGCCGTTGATCAGCGCTCGAACGGAGGTGGCGATATCGTCGTTGGTGATGCCGAGATCACCGATGCGGCCCGGATCGGCCAGGAAACGCAATTCGGGCTTGCCAGTCTGGTAGTCGGTATCGATATCGACGAGGCCGGGGATGGCCGCCATCTCGGCCTGCACCGCCGCTACCACCGGGGCAATTTCAGCGAGGGGGCGGCTGGTCTGGAGGCTCACCTGCAGCTCACGGCCAGCAACGCCAGTGCTGGTGGGCTGGAAGCTCGGCAGGGCAAAGGAGAGTCGCGGCAGAAAGGCGAGCTGATCGCGCAGGCGCTCCTGGGTTGGCACCGTCGGCGTGCGGCCTTTGAGGATGACCGTGAACTGGGTGCGCTCCGGGTTGCCCGCGAAGCCCACCGTGGTGATCACCGTCTCCACCACCGGGTCGGCCAGCAAGATCTGCTCGGCCTGGCGCGCGAGGCGGTCGGTCTCGGCCAGCGTCGTGCCGGGGGGCATCTCGAAGCCCATAATAAACTCGTGCGGGTCCTGCTCGGGGAAGAAGCTGAAGCGCAGCCCGCTCGCCACGACCGCGCTGAGGATCAACACACCGACGGCAATCGCAACGACGATCAGGCGGTTACGGGTGGTGCGGAGCGTCCACTCCAGCAGGCGTCCGTAGGCACGCCCGGTTGCCCCGGGGTCCTCCTGAGCCTCGTGGAGCAGGCTGGCATCGCGGCTGACGTGCTCGCCCGAGGCCGTGACATTGGCGAGGCCGGGGACGGCCTCGTGATGCTCGCCGGCGGGCTTGTGCTCCTTGAGCCGGGCCATCGGGAAGACGTTGGCCGACATCATCGGAGCCAGAGTGAAGGCCTCGACGAGTGAGAGCAGGATCGCGATTGCGACGACCAGGCCGAAGGACTTGAAGACGATCCCGGCGGTGCCCTCGGCGAAGGTGACGGGAACGAAGACGGCGACGATGGTGAGGGTCATCGCCAGGACCGAGAGGCCCACTTCCCAGGTACCCTTGGAGGAGGCCACACGGGCACTCTCGCCGCGCTCGAGGTGCCGGAAAATGTTCTCGCGCACGACGATCGCGTCGTCGATCACGAGACCGACGCAGAGCGAGAGAGCGAGCAGGGTGATCAGGTTGATCGTCAGCCCAAAGACCGGCATAAAGATGAAGGTGCCGATCAGGATGACCGGCAGACCGATCATGGTGATGATCGTGCTGCGAAGGTTGCGGAAGAAGAGCCAGACGACGATGAAGGCGGCGACGGCGGCGAAGATGAGCTCCTCGATCGAACTGGCGACCGAGTCGCGCACAGCCTCGGCATCGTCCTGGGGGATGGTGTAGGTGAGCTCAGGGCGTGTCGCGAAGAGCTCATCGAGGGTGGCACGCACATTGTCGGCCACCGCCACCGTGTTGGTGCCCGTCTGCTTGCGGATCTGGAGGATGATCGCGTTCTCGCCGTCCAGGCGCGAAAAGCGCTCGGGCTCCGCCACACCGTCCTCGACACGGGCAACATCACCGACACGGTAGCTCGTGCCGGTGATCTGAATGCGCGCGATATCGTCGGGGGTCTGGAGCAGCGAAGGGGCGCGCAGGCTAATCTCCTGTTCGCCCTGGGTGATTGCGCCGAGGCCGAGGTTGGCGTTGGCCTGCTGAAGCGAGCGGGAGATCTGGACGGGGAGGATACCGTAGGCCTGGAGCTTCTCCAGGTCCATCAGCACATTGATTTGGCGCGTCTCGCCGCCGCTAATCTCCACCGTACCCACACCGCGGGCGCGCTGGAGCAGTGGAACGATCTCCTCTTCGATGGTGCGGCGGAGCTCGAGCGGGCTCTGGCCAGCGACCCCGGCCACCGCCACGGCCATGATCGGCTCCTGGTTGGGATCGAAGCGCTGGAAGATCGGCTGACGAACGTCACGGGGAAGGCTGGGGAGAACCGCATTGACCTTCTCGCGCACATCCTGGTCGATGCGGTTGATATCGGTGCCGGCGGCGAACTGGAGGATGATCAGCGCCACCCCCTCGCTGGCCTGCGAGCTGATATCCTCGAGGCCAGCGATGGTGTTGACCGCTTCCTCAAGCGGCTCGACGACCTGATCGGCCACACTCTCGGGGCCGGCGCCGGGGTAGGCCACCGTGACCGACATCACGGGCACGTCGATGTCGGGGAGCAGGTTAACGGGCGTGGTCCGGAAGGCCAGCATACCGAAGGTGATCGTTGCCAGCATCAGCATCGTGATGAAGACTGGCTGGCGGATAGAGACGTCTGCGATCCAGAGACCGTTGAGCTCCTCGCGACGGGGGCGCGGCTGGGTCATTGGGTGCTCCTCGGACACGTCATGCGCGACCAGGGTTGGCAACCGGCGCGCACCGGGCTTGTGCGGTCGTTGCTCCGTGGCGGCGCACCCCTGGTGGGCGAATACAGCAGAACGAGAGGCCGGTCAGTACGAACCATTGACGGGCGTGCAGCGCCAGCATAGCTGCCGGCAAGCCGGCACCGTTTGCCGGGCTACCTGTTCACATATCGGGGCCGGCGCACACGCCTTGCCCATAGACTGTCTTTACTGTAGCGTAAAGTCTTTGAACACGCAAGGCAAGCCCGCACCTCGCCAGACCGCCGTGGTTCGGCCCCCTGGCGGACCCACCCCGCCAGGCCCCGCAGGGCCGGGCTATAGAGGGCACCCTGTGTGCCGTGGCGCTGAAGCGCGCGGCGGGCTGGCCAGCGGGATGGGACCCTCTCCCCCCTCCGAGCGACATGTACGGACGCAGCGCTGGATCACGTGCTATACTGAGGATCTCTCCAAATCGTTCAGCCAAGCCACGGCCAGTGGGCCGGGGAGTGAGTCGCCTATGGCGGAGCGCATCGCCGAGCAGGCCAGCGGGCCGGTGGCGGGGAACCGTCCACGCGGTCGTTCGCTCCCAATCCCGCTCACACCACTGGTTGGCCGTGAACAGGCCCTGGCCCAGGTGCTGGCTCTGCTAGAAGATCCGGCGGTACGTCTGGTGACGATCTGCGGTCTGGGTGGGGTTGGCAAGAGCCGCCTGGCACTTCAGGTTGCCCACGAACTGCAGAACGTGGGGGCCGAGCGGGCCCTCTTCCGTGACGGGGTTTGCTTTATCTCGCTGGCCGCCGTGATGCAGCAGGAGCCGCTCGCCGAGGTGCTAGCCACGACGATTGCGGCAAGCCTGGGGATCACGCTCGCCGGCCCGGAGTCGGCTGGGGCACAGCTGCTCGGCTACCTGCGCGGGCGCTCAATGCTGCTCGTGATTGATAACATTGAGCACCTGATCGATGCGGCCCCCTACCTCTCGACGCTCCTGCAGGAGGTGCCGGACGTTGCGGTACTCACAACCTCCCGCGAGCGGCTGAGTCTGCGCGGTGAGCAAGTGCTCCCGCTGGATGGCTTGGCAGCGCCTCCGCCCGGTACCGGCAATGAGCCAGCGATCCTGGCGACCTACCCGGCGGTGCAACTCTTCGCTGAGGCAGCCCGGGCTGTCTCGCCCGACTTTGCCCTTACGCCCACTAACGCTGGCGCCGTGGCCGCGATCTGCCGGATGGTTGATGGGCTACCCCTGGCGATTGAACTGGCCGCCCGCTGGACACCGGTGCTCTCCTGTGGCGAGATCGCCACCGAGATCGGTCAGAGCCTGGACTTTCTGACCGACGATGCGCGCGACGCGGGCACTACGCGCCGAAGCCTGCGGGCGGTGTTCGCCCACTCCTGGGCATTGCTCACCCCGTCGGAGCAGCGCTGCCTGCGGCGTCTGGCCATCTTTCGCGGGAGCTTCACGCGCGGCGCGGCCGCCGAAGTGGCCGGCGCCGGCCTGCCGATCCTTGCCGCCCTGGTGAATAAGTCACTCGTCCGGCGTTTGAGCAGTGAGGACGGGGCCGCGCCACGCTACGAACTCCCGGGCCCGATCAGACAGTATGCCGCTGAGCAACTCGACGCGGCCGGTGAGCGCGAGGAGCTCCTCGACCGTCACGCTAACTCCTACCTGGAAACGCTGACGGCAGCCCTGGGCGATCTGCGGGGCGCGGGGCAGATGGAGGCGCTCGCGGCGCTGAGCGCCGAGATCGACCAACTGCGAGCGGCCTGGCACCACGCCGCCGCTCGGGGCGACCACCACCTGCTCGGCGCTGCGGCACCGGCGCTCTTCCACGTCTACGATATGCTCAGCTGGTTCCAGGAGGGCGCGGCGGTCTTTAGCCGCGCCAGCGAGGCCCTCGCCCCCCATCGCAGCGATCCGCAGGTGGCAGCCGCGTATGCGGCGCTGCTGGCCCGCCAGGGCTGGTTCACCTTCCACCTTGGCCACCAGCACGACGCGCGTTTGCTGCTGGAGTTGAGCCTCGCCATCCAGCAGAACCACAACCTGGGGCCCGAGATGGTCTTTGGCCTGAACTACCTCGGGGTGGTGTGCAGCTATCTCGGTGACAACGACAGCGCCGTCCGTTCGGCGGAGGCTGGCCTGGAGCTTGCACGGGCGCATGGCGACCTGTACGGCCAGGCCGTGGCCAGCAATATCCTTGGCCAGATCGCTTACGATCGGGGCGACTACCCGACGGCGCGGAGCTACAGCGAGCAGAGCCTGGCGATCGAGCAGCAGATCGGCAACGGATGGAGCATGGCCTATTCGCTCACCAATCTGGGCAAAGTGGCCTACACCCAGGGCGACTACGCGTCGGCCCAGCGGCTCTTCACCGAGAGCCTCCAGCGTCGCACCGCCCTCGGCGATACCCGTGGCGCCGCGATCTGCCACAACCGCCTCGGCGACACCGCTGCGGCCCTCGGCGCGTACGAGCAGGCCGAAGCGCACTACCGCCAGAGCCTGGCTCTCTTCCAGACGATTGGCAACCGCTGGGGGCAAGCGGCCGTGCGGATCAGCCAGGGCCGGCTCATGATCGCCCGGGGTGACCCTGCCCGCTCCGTGCCGCTGCTGCACGAGGGCCTGCGCCTGGCCCTGGAGACGGGATCGCTCCCCCAGATCGGCGCCATCGCCAGCCTGCTGGCACCGCTCGTGCGCCTCCACGAGCCCGCCTGGGCAGAGGAGTTGGAGCAACTGGCTGCTCGCCCCGATGTCGAAACCGCCAATCGCCACACCGCCCGCCTGTTCGCCTGGCAGTACCGCGCGCCGAGCGTGGCTCCTTCCCGGGCGGTCGGCGAACCCATCGGCCGCGCCAGCTACCCTGGCGGGCTCACCGCCCGTGAGGTCGAGGTGCTGCGCCTGGTGGCCCGGGGCCTGACCGACGCCCAGGTGGCAGATGAACTCGTCCTCAGTCGCCGAACGGTGAGCACGCACCTGACGTCGATCTACAGTAAGCTCGGGATCAGTTCGCGCAGCGCTGCCACCCGCTTCGCCCTGGAGCACGGGCTTGCCTGAGGCCGCACCCTTCGCAGCGGCAGGGAGCGCACAAACCAGGAACCAGCGCACCGCACGTGGAAGCCACTCTGACGCACTGCACCCCCACCGTAGAGCGCGCAACCGTTGCGAGCGATGTTCGAAATATCCGGGCTTGCAGTGCCCATACCGGGGGAGGCATGTTCCCCTGGCAAACCCCGCGCATGCATGGTACAATTCTTGTGCATCCCTCGTGCGACACAGATCGTTTCCTACCATACGCTATGGCGCGGCGCTGCCGTATCCCATAGAATCGATCGTCAGCTCCCACTCGTGAGGAGGAACCGCATGCTTCTGAAGGGCCTTGTCCTGGGTGGCGCGGCGCTGGCCGCCGCGCTCGTGGTGGTTGCCACGCTCACGCTTTTCCGGCCCCAGGAGGGCGGCTTCGTGGCGCAGCCCGCGCCGGCCGCCGAGGTGATCGTGCTCCCCAACGGCATGGCAGCACCCCGCCTGCAGCCCGCGCAGTCTGCCGCCGCGCCGATCCTCGCCGATGATGTGAGCCTGGTGAGTCTCGTCGCTACCGCCCGTGACTCCGCCGAGGCGACCCTCCTGAAGCTTTCCGCTGAGAAGCCCACCCAGGCCGTCGAGCAGAAGGCGCTCTACGGTTGCGGCGGCAATTAGTCGCACCCCCGAACAGCACACAGCACAGGGGATGGGCGCAGTGCCCATCCCCTGTGCTGTGTTGTCGCACGCGCGCAGCTTCGACGTTTCTGCTTAGGGGAGCTTTTCCCAGAACGGGCCGATCAGGCTTCCATGCGCTACAATAGGGAGGATGATTCCTACCCTGCCACCTGAGGTTGTCGTGATCGGCAATGCCGGCATCGACACCAACGTCTACCTTCCAGGCGACGCGATCGACTTCAGCGTCGAGGCCAACTTCACCGATAATCGCGACTACGTCGGCCAGGCGGGTGGCTACGCGGCCCGTGGCTACGCCGCCCTTGGCCGGCGGACCGCCTTCATCGGCTCGCTGGGCGAAGACTACGGTGGCCACCAGGTGCGCGAGACATTCATCCGCGACGGCATCGACATCCGCGCTATCTGGACCGACCCCGCCGGCACCGCTCGCAGCGTGAACCTGGTGGCCCGCGACGGCAGTCGCAAGAACTTCTACGACGGGAAGAGCCACATGTGGCTCCAGCCCGACCTCACCCGCTGCCGTGAGGTGCTGGCCGGCGCGCGCCTCGCCCATGTGAATCTGCCCAACTGGGCCCGCCATCTGCTCCCGATCGCCCGAGAACTCGGGCTCACCATCGCCTGTGATCTCCAGGACATGGTGCGCCCCGACGACCCCTACCGCGCCGACTTCATCGCCGCCGCCACGATCTTGTTCTGCTCGGCTGTGAACATTTCCCCGGAAGAGCTCGCCACCAGGCTGCTTGCGGGCCGTCCCGACCGCATCGTGGTGCTGGGGCTTGGCCAGCGCGGCGCAGCGCTCGCCACGAGCGCGAGCTACCAGGTCTTCCCGCCCCCACCGCTCGATCTGCCCGTCGTCGATACGAACGGGGCCGGCGACGCGCTTGCGGTAGGCTTTCTGACCAGCTACGTGCTGGAGGGCCGTCCGCTGGAGGAGAGCCTGCGCCGCGGGCAGATCGCCGCACGCCACACCTGCGCGCTCCGCGCCACCACCGACGGCTTGATCACCGCTGCCCAGCTGGAGGCCTACGCCACTTGACATGCCATCGCAGCCACCGCACATTGCCATCGACGCCAGCCGCGTAGCGGTGACCGAGCGCACCGGCACCGAGCGCTACAGCTACGAACTGATCGCCGCCCTGGCCCGCCTCGACCGCTGGCGGCGCTATACGCTTTTCACCAATGGGCTCCCCGCGAATCTGCCCCCGCTCGGCCCGAATGTGGCGCTGCGCAGCATCCCCTTGCGCCGCCTCTGGACCCACGCCCGCCTCGGGCCTGCCCTCGCCCGCGCCCGTCCCGACCTGCTCTTCGTGCCAGCCCATGTGATCCCTGCCATGCACCCGCCCAGCGTCGTGACGATCCACGACCTGGGCTACCTGGCGTTTCCAGAGGCCCACACCGCCCGGCGCCGCCTGGAGCTGCACCTGACCACCCGCTGGAGCCTGCGGAGTGCCCGGCGCGTGATCGCCATCTCCTCCGCCACCAGGGACGACCTCGTGCGGCACTACCAGGCCGACCCCGCCCGCATCGCCGTTGTTCACCACGGGCTGAGCCCGGGCTTTTGTCCGGTGGCGCCCGAGACCGTGGCCGCAGTCAGGGCTCGCTACGGAATCGACCAGGACTATTTTCTGTATGTGGGCACAATCCAGCCGCGTAAGAATCTGGCCAGGCTGATCGAAGCGTTTGCGCTGATGCAGGATACCGGGAGCAACCCGACGCCGCCACTGCTCGTGATTGCCGGGCGACGCGGCTGGCTGAGCGCGCCCATCGAGCGGCTCGCCACCGAGCTTGGTCTCGATGGACGGGTACGCTTTGTTGGCTACCTGCCCGAGCACGACCTGCCGGCCATGCTCAGCGGCGCCACCGCGTTCGTCTTCCCATCGCTCTACGAGGGCTTCGGGATGCCCGTGCTGGAGGCCATGGCGTGCGGCGCGCCGGTGCTGACGAGCACGACCTCGGCGCTGCCCGAGGTGGCCGGCGACGCCGCCCTCATGGTAGACCCCGCCGACACCGGCGCGATCGCGGCGGCTCTTGTGCGCCTCGCCGGCGAGCCGAAGCTTCGCGCCGAGCTCCGCGTGCGAGGCCTGGACCGCGCCGCGCACTTCACCTGGGAGCGCTGCGCCCGTGAGACGATCGCCGTGTTCGATGCGGCGCTGGCGCTCCCGACGATGTCCTAATCCGGCTGCAGCACGAGGTTCTCGCCAGACACCCAGCCCTCATTACCGCCGATGGTGCGCACCCGCCACCAGGTCTGGCCATCGGCGGGGGCTGGGCCCTCCAGCACCGTCATCTGGGTACCGATCGGGAGCCGCGCGATGATGTTGTCGGGGAGGATGGCGCCGCTAGAGCGCATCCGCAGCACCAGCCCGCCCGCCCGCGTCACCCAGGCTTCGCAGCCCACCGCGATAGTGGTGCAGGCCGGACCGACCGCGCCCGCCCCGCCAACGGTGACCCGCACGGGCCGGGCGAGGATCTGGTCGCTCCCCTTCTCGCGCACGCTGATCGAGACGCTGCCGTCGCCCACGGGAACCTCAGCGCTCCAGGTACCATCGGCGCCGACGGTCGTTTCGCCGAGCACCTGGTCGCCGTTGAGGATCTCCAACACGGCGCCCGGCGCGCCAGTGCCACTAACCGTAATGGGACCGGAGGGCAACTCGGCGCCTTCGGCCGGCGTCACGACCGTCGCCGCGCCGCCGCCGCCCCCCACCGTGATACGCACCGGATCGGCGCTGGCAATCGTCGCGCCGCTGGCGTCGACCGCCTCAACCACCACTTCCTGCTCGCCCTCGGTGAGGATGGCGTCAATCGACCAGGTACCGTCGGGGTTCACGGGAACGGTCCCGGCGTCCACGCCGCCGATGATCACCCGCACCAGGGAGCCCGGTAGGCCCCGGCCAGTGAGCACGGCCGGCCCGCTCGACAGGTCACCGCCTGGTGGATCGAGGCTCGGTGCAGTCACCGCAGCCGCCCCATCGCCTGGCGCCTCAGCGACATTCAGGCTTACGGGATCGGCCTCGGCCAGCACGGCCCCGCCCGCGTCCACGACGCGGGCCACGATCTCCGCCTCGCCCGCCTCCAGGGTCGTCTCCAGGCTCCACGTCCCATCGGCGCCGGCCGTTGTCGTCCCAACTGAAACGCCGTTCACCAGCACCTCGACGATGGCGCCCGGGTCGGTCGTGCCGCTCAGGACAACGGGGCCACTGATGAGATCGTCGCCGGGTGCGTCAATGGTCACGGCCGGCCCGGCGCCGCTCGCCCCACCCGGCGCCTCAGCGACATTCAGGCTCACGGGATCGGCCTCGGCCAGCACAGCTCCGCCCGCATCTACGGCGCGGGCCACGATCTCCGCCTCACCCGCCTCCAGGGTCGTCTCCAGGCTCCACGTCCCATCGGCGCCCACAGGTGCCGTACCGATCGAAACGCCGTTCACCAGCACCTCGACGGTCGAGCCGGGCTCACCCCTGCCCTGAACCGTGTAGGGGCCAGCGAGCACAGCCTCGCGGGTACTCAGCACCTGCGGCGCCGCAACCGCAGCGGCAGGAGCGACGGTCGGCGCAATGGTCGGCGCAAGCGTCGCAACAACGGCGGGGATTGGCGAGGCGACGACGGCGGCAGTGGGCTGGAGCGCCGCCGGGGCCTGGGCGCCGGGGCGCAGCAAGGCCAGTGCAAGGCCGCCGGCGATCAGCGCCTTGATCCAATCGCGGCCCTGCCAGCGCCGCTCATCGGGCAGCTCGGTGACAACCGTCGTCCGCGTGGTCGTCTGCTGCATCAGTACCTCCCCTTGCGGTAGGTACCATCGCGCACCTGCTGAGCGAGGACGCGCGCCTCGGCGATCCACGCCTCCGGGTCGACGTTCTGCCAGGGCTCGGGGTTGATGATCGCCCGGATCTCCTGCGGCGACATAGCGGCGAGTTGCGCAAAACTGCTGACGCCGGCATTGAGCAGCCGCTGCTCATAGACCGGGCCAATCCCGTTGATATCGATCAGCGGGTCGCGCGAGGGCTGGCCGGCCAGCTGGCGGGCATGGGCGATCCAGCGGGCGGTGTCGAGCTCGAAGGTGGCATTCGGGGCCACCACGGCACGCAGACGCTCGGGGTGCATGGCTGCAACCTGCTCGAAGGTGACAATCCCGGCATCGTAGAGTTTCTGCTGGTAGACGGGTCCTACCCCATCGATATCGATGAGCGGGTCGCCGCGACCACCGGAGAAGCGGGCCAGCGCGCGCCGCGAGGCCTCTAGCTCATCGTACATTGCCAGGTTGTACTCGCGCAGCGACGCCACCTGCGCGCTATCGTCGTTACCACCTACCGCATTGGCGGCGAGGATCTGCTCGGGTACTCCGCCCAGAGGCACGCCATTGGCGCGCGCGGCATCGAGCTCGGCCCGTAAGCGGGTGTTCTCCGCCTGAAGCTCGGCGAGGCGCGCCCGCAGGCCATCCAGCTCAGTGAGCTGGCCCCGCGCGACGCTCAGATCCCGCTCCAGAGTGGCACGCTGGTCGCCGCATGCCTTCAAATCAGCCGCATAGCGATCACGCTCGCGCTGGAGCGTCGCGATGGTGGAGTCCACCTCGACCGAGACGGCGCGCCGACGACCACGGAACCAGACCCAGTCCCAGATCCACTCCAGCACAAAACCGATCAGGGCACCGAGTGTCAGCCACCACAGAAAGATCGGGTTCATCCGCTCCCACTCCTGCTCGCTAGGCGCCCACCGCCGCTCCGCTCCGGCCTGGAGCTGTGCCGGGCACATCGGCGCGCACGATCGCGCAACACGTAGAGTCATGCTAACACTACTACGGGTAGGATCAAGCGGCACCGGCCATGAGCACAGGATCGCGGGCTGTCTGCCGGACGGCAGTATCCGCTATAATAGCGCGCCGGGGGCGTCCCCCCACCTTCACCAACCCGCAGAAGAGGCAGCCCCAATGCGACTGATTATTGTCCGCCACGGCGAGAGCGAGTGGAACCGCATTCACCGCTACCAGGGCCAGCTCGACGCACCGCTCTCGGAGCTTGGCCTGCGCCAGGCCGATGCGCTCGGCCAGCGGCTCCGCAACGAGCAACTCGACGTGATCTACACCAGCCCGCTGCAGCGGGCCGCGTTGACCGCCCGCGCCATCGCCGCCTTCCACCCCACCGTCCCGCTCCATACCGACGAGGCATTGCTGGAGATCCACCACGGCGAGTGGCAGGGCAAGTACGCCGACGAGATCATGGAGCAGTATCCCCAGGGTCTACGCGAGTGGCGCGAGCACCCCACCCGCTCGCAGATGCCCGGCGGTGAGAGCTTCTCCAACGTGCTGAAGCGCACGCTTGACTTCCGCGAGCGGATCTGTGCCGATCACGCAGCGCAGACGGTGCTTGTCTCCACCCACGATGTGATTGTGAAGATCCTCGTCGCCGACGCGCTCGGCATGAACATGGACCGTATCAACCGGATCTGGGTGACGAACGCGAGCATCTCGGTGATCGAGTACGGCAACGACCTGCCCTACCTGGTGAGCCTCAGCGAGGCCTGCCACCTGGGCACGCTGGCCAGCACGCGGGAGGGGCAGAAGGCGATCTAGCAGGTCTGGTTCGTCACCAGTTCGCAGCGATTGAAGAGCAGCGCCTGGAGCTTGCCGAGGATGCGGGTGGGTACCTCGACGAACTGGTAGCGGAGCATGCCCTCCCAGATCAGCTCGTCGCGGATCGCGGGCCGGATCAGCGTCCACTGGGCGATCAGCGCGACGTTCCAGTAGACGAGCAGCCCGCAGGCGGCGAGGATGGGCCAGGGGCCGAAGCGGGGCCGGAGCCGATCGATCAGCGCGGCCAGGCCAAGCACGAAGATCGGCGTACATTCGATCAGGCGGCGGAAGCCGAAGGCTCGCCGCAGATGCCACGTGGTGCCGAAGGCGCCGTTGATGTAGGTCTGGGCGAGGAAGCCTGCCAGGAGCAGCAGCGCCAGGGCTGGATCGCGGCGCCCGAGCACGGCCAGCCCGGAGAGCCCGATCGCGAGCACCGGGCTCCAGAGCAACGCCCCACGCCCAGGATCGATCAGCGTGTTCAGGAAGTTCGGGCTGCTCCAGATCAGTTTGCCGCTCACGGTGGAGGATGGCGCGGGGCGTCCGTTGAGCACCTGGTAGGCGGCCAGCTGGGGCGAGACGGCGAGGACGAGCACCGCCAGGAAGAGCAGGTGCCGGCCCAGGAGCCCGGCCACCGCGCGCCAGCGCCCCTCCCACAGCAGGCCGATGTAGGTCCAGAGGGCCTCCAGGGCGGGGATGATCAGGAGCAGGCCCAGCTGCTCGCGAGTCATCACCATCAGGCCGCCGATCAGGCCGAGGAGCGCCCACGTGCCGGGGCCACGATCGAGTGGGCGGCCCCAGCCACGCATCCAGACGGTGAGGAAGAGCGCGAAGAGGAAGAAGCCCGTGGCGTGGGACCAGGGCATGGCGATGTAGGTATAGAAGACGAGCGGCGAGGCGAGAAAGACGGTGAGCGTCGCGAGCGTGGCGGCGAAATCGCCGCTGAAGCGCCGCGCGAGGCGATAGGTGAGGAGCAGGCCAAGCAGACTGTAGAGCGCCGACATCAGGCAGACGGCGACGATATAGGGCCGGGAGAAGCCGTCGCGGGGGATCTGGGCACCGAGGGCATTCGCGGCCAGCACGCCTGCATCGGCCAGAATGAAGCCTGGCGCCCACATGATCGCCGAGCCGACCGGCGCGACATTACGCAGCAGACCGGTGGTAGGGTTGGGGTTGGCCGCGTCTTCGCGGAGCAGGGCATTGGCAACTGCCTCATCACCGAAGCGCCGGCCCTGCGCCGCGAAGTGCTCGTACTCGTTGCGGAAATTGAGATCGCCGTCGAAGTAGATCGAGCGCAGGTAGGCGAAGTACTGCACCTCGTCGCTGAGCGCCACCCTTGGCACACTGATCGGCAGCAGCAGCAGGAAGACGAGAGTAATCAGCCAGGGACCGGTATCGTGGGCAGCCACCCACGCCCGCAGCCGGCGCCAGGCCAGCCGCGAACCGGGGGCGGCCAGCGGAGCGGTTCGGTCATGGGCCATCGGTTCGTCACCTCAGTTGCGTTACCGCCCCCGCACCAGCGGCAGCGAGGCCGTCGGGAGCGTCACCTGGGTTAGTGTAACCGATGCTGTCAAGACGCCATCAGTGGCATTGCCGGCGCCGTCGAGGAAGCGCACGTACAGATAATAGGCGCCGGGCTCCAGCGCGCCGTTCAGGTTGGTGGCCAGACTAAAGTTGCGGATGGTGAAGTCGTCGGTACTCCCCGGGGCCTGGACGGGCGTCCACCTGAGGGCCGGGTCGGTCGCCGGGCTCGCCGACTCGGTACGGCTAACCGCAATCCAGACGCCCCAATAGCCACGACCGGGGTAGAGGTTATCGGTCACGTTGATCCCGGCGAAGGTGAGCGTGGTCAGGATCGTCGCCCGTGGATCAGAGCTGACCGTCACCGAGCCGGGGCTATTGTCATCCAGGGTTGGCTTGACGGGATCATAGATCAGCGACTGGTTATAGTCGGTGAAGTTTCCAGCCCTATCGCCGACGCGGATGATCAACTGGTTGGGGCCCTGGCTCATCGCGCCGGGGTAGCCGAGCACATTAGCGAAGCTATTATCGGTGATCGTGATCGCCCGGGCGATCGTGGTCGTACTCCGTCCGGCGGCCACATCCTCCAGGCCACTGCACTCGTTCACCCCCTGGACCTGCAGGTAGTAGATCGGGTCGCGGGTATAGCCAGGGTCGCCATCACTCGCGCCGCCGGTACCGACATCGGCGAGGAGCGCCGGCGTAAAGCGAGGCGCCTTGCGGTTGCTGTAGGGGTTACTAACGATCAGCGCGGCATTGATACCGGTATCGATGGTGATATCATCGCTCTGGGAGGAACTGGTATCGCCATCGGCCTCCTGGACCTGCACGAAGAGTCGCTCGGGGCTACACGGCGCATCATCGAGGATGCTCTCGGGCAAAGGAACATTGATCGGGTTGGTAAAGGGCTGCCAGCCGTTCGAGTCATTAGCCGTATCGGTGGGCTCGGCGTTCCAGCGCCAGCGCACCCGGGTAGGCTGGCCCTGAATGTTGGTAAAGCTGACGGTAACGGAGGCCTTACGCTCGGAGATCTCGTCCCCATCTTCGATCACGGGCTGGGCGCCAACAAGGGCACCAGCGGCTGCGGCAAAGAGGTGGTAGCGTACGAAAGAAGTGCCACCGGTAAAGAGCTCGGAGACGACGTGGGCATAGGCCGCATCGCTCACGGTTGTGCCGAGGGAGGCGTTAAACACTGTCCCGGCCTCGTTCGAGGCGTCCACCGGGGCCGTGAAGGCACTGGTGCCGGCAGGCCGGACGCTATAGTAGACCCGCAGGCCCGCGCCGGCGTTGGCCGTCCAGGCCAGGTGCATGTTCCCGCTGCGATCGCTGCGGATGTTCACCCGGTCGTTATAGTCGGCGGCACCCACGACGCGGGTGATCTGCCACTGGTTATTGCCCTGGTAGGCCGCCACGAAAGCGCCCGAGTTGCCACCCGAGGTGTCGTTGCCCCGGTAGGCCACATAGAGCGTGCCATTGGCATCGTAGGTGGCGGTGGGGTTGGCGTAATTGCTGTTGAGCGGCGAGACGCGCTGCGGCACGAAGGTGCTGCCATTCCAGATCGCCGCGTAGATCTGCAACAGATCACGCTCACCGGCGGTGAAGGTCACGGCGGCAGCCCCATTGGGGCCGGTAGCCAGAGCGGGAGCATTAATGACGGCCCGCTCACCAACGACGATCGGGCTCGACCAGGACGCACCGTTGTTCGTGGAGCGAGCCACCGAGGCCGGCCTGTCGGGCACGCGCCAGGTGATCAGCACAGCGCCATCGGAGGCCACCTCGATATCGGGGCTGACGGGAATATCGCTGCTAACGGTGAAGACAGTGCGCTGCGGACCCCAACCGGCACCAGGGGCGCGGTAGCGGTAGTAGACGGTGCGGGTCTCCTGGTTGATCCAGGCAAAGTGAATCGCGCCATCGGCGCCGGTGGCCACCGTCGTGGGCGAGAAGTCGGGCTGGCCGGGCGCGTCGCCAAGGCTTGTCGGGCTGCCAAAATCGGTCGCGGTGTCCCCCTTGGACCAGAGCACGGCGTCGGCGCGGTTGATGTTCGAGGAGATATGGACGGTGCTGGCGAAGCCGGCGACGTCGGGGAACTTGGACTCGCGCGATCCGGGCACCGTTGCCTGGAAGACGAGGCGCGCATTGCCCGTGCTCCCCTGGCCCAGCACTGTGTCGCCGGGGATGGCCAGAGCCAGGATGGTGAGGGCGCTGAGCAGGAGAAGTAGGCGACGCATCAGTTGGCTCCTCGCAGCTAGATCGTTACGGGGCAACGACGCTGAAGTCATCGAAGAGGATGCCCCCCATGGCGCGGGTGTAGATCCCGGCCCGCCCCGCCGGCAGCGGCGTCGGGTCCTCCGCCTCCGCCACCACCTCCCCGTCCAGCGTCACCGTCAGCCGGTTCCCCACCACCGTCAGCGCCAGCACGTGCCAGGCCTGCGGCGTGAACCCCGGCGCCTCCACCTCCACCAGCGACGTCGCCACGCCCCCCTCCACCTTCTCCAGCACCTGCTTGGGCGTCGCCTCGTACTGCTGCTTGAGGATCCGGTAGCGGTAGTAGCTCGCCGTCGGCCCGTCCGTCCCACGGTAGCGCGCCACCAGCCCCGCCACCCCGTTCGTCTGGTCGTAGAAGCTCACCTGCACCGTGTAGTCCGTCCAGTCCGCCGCGCCCGTGAGCAGCGCCGTCTCCTGCGTCGACGGGTTCCCCGCCGCCGCCGTCGCCGCCTGGGTCAGCCGGCCCGCCTCCAACGCCCAGACCGAGCGGCTCTCCGCCAGCACAAAGCTGAAGTCAACCACCTCCCAGCTACTCAGGCTGGCCGGGTCGCTGAAATCGGCCGTCAGCAGCGGCGCGCCGGCCTGGGTGCCGAGCACGGCGGTGGGGTTGGGCCCGACGGTCGGCGTGGGCGGGTACTCCGGGTACTCCAGCAGTGGCTGCTGCTCCTGCGCCACACCCCGGGGCGCCTGCCATAGCCCCACCCCTACCGCCGCGAGGGCGAGGAGCGCCACGATAGCTCCAATGATCGTCGGGAAGCCCACTCGCCTCATTACGGCACCTCACTCGTGGACGCGGCCACACCACCGCCAGGATAAACCATTGCCAACTGGCCCCATTGTACTACGAGGAATTGGTTTTTGCGAGTAGGAATTTGGTCTTGGAGTGTAAAACGAGCCGTATTGAGATTTGTCGGCGTGTGTAAGCAACAGCCCCTCACCCACAAGTGGGCGAGGGGCTGGAGGCTGGTGCAGGCAACCCCTGCTACTGGCCAGTGATCAGGGGCAGATAGAACTCAGGCGGATCGACATTGCTCACAGCGACCGTAGCCACGAGGTAATCGTCGGTGGGATTACCGGCGCCATCGAGGAAACGCACGTAGATCGTGTAGTCCTCGCCAGGCACGAGCTGATCGCGGGTGAGACCCGTTGCCAGGCTCCAGTCCTCGATAACGAAGTTGCTGCCGCCGTCGGGCGTTTCGATGATCGTCCACTGCAAGCTCGCATCGTTCAGCGGGTCGGCCACAGGCTCGGGGGCATTGGCGATCCAGACGCCCCAGAAGCCACCGGGATACTGGGTATCGTCAACGTCAACGCCGCTGAACTCCAGGATCTGGAAGAGGTCGCCCCTGGGATCGGGGGTCGCGGTAACGCTCCCACCATTGAGCACGGGCTTCGTCTCGTCGAGGATCACCTCGAGTTCGAAGACCCGTGTATTGCCTGCACCGTCGTTCACGCTGACGAAGACGGGCACCGGCCCGGGCCGGATATTCGCCAGGTTGGGCAGAGCCACCACGCCAGAGAAGTTGACATCGTTGATCTCGTAGGTAGTCTCCACATCGGTGGGCGAAGCGCCGACGCTCGCCGTAGTGATGCCGCTGCAGTCGGTATCGGCGATGATATTGAGCCGGGTGAGAGGCACGCGGGTGTAGTTCGGGGCGCCGCCCGGCGCTCCAGCCACAGCGGCTAGCTGCGGAACCTGCGGCGAGGGGTCCTCGAAGGGGTTGAGAAGGTAGGTCCGTGCCTCGACAACGCCATCGACATTCACATTGACGGAGCGGGCCTGAGCCTCGGTCGTGCCAGTGGCGGTGTTGCGCAGCTGGGTGTAGAGCACACTTGGCTGGCAGCTGGTATTGTTCCTGATCGTGTCGGGAACGGCGACGCGCATCTCGCTACCGAGCGGCTGCCAGTTACCCGAGTCGTTCGCGGTATCGCTGGGAGGCGCGCCCCAGCGCCAGCGCACCTCATTCGGGTTACCGCGCAGGTTGCGGAAGGTCAGCGCGACGGTTCCATCGCTGGCGGGGGCTACCCGGCTGGCGCCACCGCCGACGACAGGCTCGCCGCCGAAGCCACCGCTCGCCGCAGCGAAGAGCGAGTAGCGCGTGCGCAGATTGCTGCCGTTGAACTCCTCGCTGACCACGTGGTTATAGGTGCCATCGGCTACGCTCCCGTAGCCGCGCGAGTTGAAGAGCGCGCCGGTATCGCCGGAGGCCACCGGGCCACGGAACGAGTCGCTACTCGGCTTGAAGGCGTAGAAGACCGTCTTGCCGCCGGAGGGCTCGGCGATCCAGGACATATGGATGTTGCCCTCTTCGTCCACATTAATGCTGACCGTCCCGTCTACCTTCCCGCCCACCAGCCGCGAGCGGGGCCAGCTCCCATCGGCCTGCTGCTCGGCGAAGAAGGCGCCGGCGTTCCCGCCGCTGGTGGCGACACCGCGCCAGGCGACGTAGGCCCGACCGTTGGCGGCGAAGGTCAGGCTCGAATCGGCCCAGTCGGCACTGCTCGGGGTGATGCGGGTGGTAGTGAAGCTATTGCCGTTCCAGAGACCCACAAAGACCTGGAGGCGGTCACCCGCGCCCGCCGTGAAGGTCACACCGACCCGGCCATTGGGGCCGGAAGCCAGGCTGATCGGCGAGGCGTAAGCCGTCACATCGGAGACATCACGGCGGCTGGACCAGTTGACGCCACTATCGCTCGAGAAGCGATAGCGCACGGGGCGGTCGGGGTCGCGCCAGGCCACGAAGATCTGGTTGTTGGAGGAGACGGTCACCTCAACCGCGACAGGGAACGTGGAACTGCTATCCACCGTGCGGCGGGCGCCCCACTGGCCCTGGGGATTGCGCTGGCGCAGGTAGATCGTGCGGGCCGGCTGATTGATCCAGGCCACCCAGACCGACCCATCGGGGCCGATGGCTACCGACGTTGTTGAATAGTCGGGCTGATCCTCGGCAGGGCCAAGATCGACCGGCGAAGAGAAGGCGCCGGCGGAGGCCGCCTTCGACCAGGCAAAGGCGGTGGCGCGATTGGCGTTCCCCGTTACGTGAACGAGGCCACGGCCAGCGACAACGTGGGGAAATTTCACCTCGCGGGAGCCCGGGACGAGGAACTCGGTCTGGAGCTGCAGGCCCGAGTCGCTCTGGGCGCGGGCAAGCGGGGCACCGGGGGCCGCAAGCGTGGCGGCGAGCATCGCGAGCGTACAGAGCGCGATGATGGTCATTCGCAACATGGCTATGGCTTCCTCGAAGCGGCGGGCGCGGCTGCGGTGCCGTGGGCGAACGCCCGCCGCCGGTACGTCAGATGATCTTCAGATCGAAGTCGGGGCAACGTGGTCGCTCATTGATGCGCGGGCCGATGCAAGCCCGGCCCGCGTATCGTTCGCCAGAACGGGGAGTTACGGGCCGGTGACGCTGAAGTCATCGAAGAGGATGCCCCCCATAGCACGGGTGTAGATCCC
>SFCB01000256.1 GCA_004367505.1 Chloroflexi bacterium OHK40
CCCCCTTCACTACCGGGGATACCCTGGTGCTGCCGGAGCGCGTGGTGGAGGTGGCGCTCTACCTGCGCGATACGCTGGGCTACGCCTTCCTCTCGGATATCGCCGTGGTGGATTATCTGGCCGACGGGGTCTTCGAGTTGGTCTACCGTTTCTACCACGCGGGCGGCGGCCCCGCCCTGGTGCTGAAGACCCGGGTTCCCCGCGCCGATCCTCGTGTGCCCTCGCTCACGCCCCACTGGCCCGGCGCCAACTTCCACGAACGCGAGGCCCTTGATCTGTTCGGGATCGTCTTTGAAGGGCATCCCTACCCCCGGCGAATCTACATGTGGGACGAGTTCGAGGGCTGGCCGATGCGCAAAGACTTCCCCAAACAGGGGGACAAGTATATCGGCGAGGACGAGTAAGTGCGCAATGCCCTCGGGGTGTTGTGCGTTGTGTATTGAGATGCTAAAGACCGAAGAACTGCAAATCAATATTGGCCCCCAGCATCCCTCGACCCACGGTGTGTTCCGGATGATCGTGACGGTGGACGGTGAGACGATTACCGATCTCAAGCCGGTGTTCGGCTACCTGCACCGGAACCACGAGCAGATTGCCGAGCAGAATACCTACCTGCAGAATATGCCCTACACCGACCGGCTGGACTACTTCAACTCCATGGCCAATAATCACGCTTACGCCATGGCTGTGGAGCGGCTAGCTGGGATCGAGGTGCCGGAGCGGGCCGAGTACATTCGGGTGTTGATGGTGGAGCTCACCCGCATCCTGAACCATGCCGGCGCTCTGGGCTTTCTGATCAACGATATGGGCATGTGGCAGACCCAGTTGGCCTTCGGCATGCGCGAGCGTGAGAAGATCCTCGATCTCTTTGAGGCAGCCTCGGGCGCCCGCCTGATGTGTAACTACTTCCGCTTCGGTGGGGTGGCCCGCGATCTGCCGCCCGACTTCGTGCCGAAGCTCAAGGAGTTGCTGGTGGCCATGCCGGCCTTCGTGGACGAGTTGGAGCGGCTGCTGCGCGAGAATGAGATCCTCATGCAGCGCGCTGAGGGTATCGGCATCCTCCCACGCGATCTGGCCCTGGCCTACAGTGTTACTGGCCCGGTGCTGCGCGGCTCCGGCGTGCCCTACGACGTGCGCAAGGCCGAGCCGTACAGTGTCTATGATCGCTTCAACTTTGATGTGCCGGTGGGGAGTGTGGGCGATGTGTATGACCGCTTTCTGGTGCGGATTGAGGAGATGCGCCAGAGTAAGCGGATTATCGAGCAGATCATCGAGCAGTTGCCCGATGCCCAGGGGGGCCATATCAATCCGAAGGCGCGCCAGAATGTGCGGCCCCCTGTGGGCGATGCCTATGCCCGGATCGAGTCGCCCAAGGGCGAGTTGGGGTTTTACCTGGTGAGCGATGGGAGTACTCGGCCCTACCGCTACAAGGTGCGGGCACCCTCGTTCATCAACCTCACGCCGCTGGGCGATATGTGCCGTGGCTATAAGGTGGCCGATGTTGTGGTGATCCTTGGGAGTATCGATATTGTGATGGGTGAGGTTGATCGTTAGCGTGATAGCGGTGGCGTTGCTCGGTTCCTGGTTCTGCTGGAGTTGCTCTCTATGCGGTTGATGCGTGATTGATGATCGATACGCTTGTATCAGTCGTCGATTGGTAGCGCATCAGTCGCCCATCGTACACGGCATGGCGATCGAGCGCGGAAATGTCATCATCGTTGAGCGGGGGCGGCGCAAGGAGCGCCTGCCCGGGTCGGGGCTGCTCGAGGGCATGGCGGTGGTGTGGCGCCACTGGCAGGGCTCGTTTCGCAAGAACCGCAGCTTCAGCCAGATCCACGGCACGTTTACGCTGGAGTACCCCGAGGAGCGGCCGAAGCTCCCCGAGGCGTACCGCAATATGCCTATTCTGCTCTACGATGAGGAGACGGGGCACGAGCTCTGCACCTCCTGTTTCCAGTGCCAGCGGATCTGCCCCCCCCAGGTGATCCATATGACTCAGGCGAAGGACCCGGCCACCGGCAAGCCGGTACCGGCCGTCGCCGAGTTTGTGATCGAGTACGACGCCTGTATGAGCTGCGGCTTCTGCGCCGAGGTCTGCCCCTTCGACGCGATCAAGATGGACCACGAGTTCGAGCTCTCTACGGCGGATCACGGGAGCCTGACGGTGGCCAAGGAGCAGCTGAACCGGCCGATCGGTTACTATGAGCGGATCGCGCCGACGATGTGGGCCGAGGTGCGCGAGCAGGCGCTCAAGAAGCTGCAGGGGAATATCAAGCGCCGGCCGGGGGTGCTGGGGATGGCGCCGAACCTGGCGGAGAAGATCGCCGCCCGCCTTCGGGAGTTGGCGACCACGGCCCCGGTAGAGGCCGCCCCGACCACTCCGCCCGGCCCCTCGGCGCCGGCGGGTCGCTTGAGCCCCGAGGAGAAGGCGGCCCGCCTGGCGGCGATCCGGGCCCGTAACGACGCAGCGCCCGCTGATGCGCCCCCGCCGCCCGCCCCGGCGGGGGCGCGGGATGGCCACGGCGAGCCGGCTCCGTCCGATGTGCCGCCGGCGGTGAACCCGGCGGATGCGAAGGCGGCCCGGCTGGCGGCGATCCGGGCGCGCAACGCGGCCCGGGCGCAGGAGCAGGCCCCCCCCGAGCCCCCCGCGCCGCCGGCCTCCCGGGCCCGAACTGATGAGCCGGAGGGCTAAGATGGCGCGTTCCTGGCTGGGTGTACCGCTGGTGGTATGGGGGGCAATCTGCCTCGCCATTGCCGTAGTCTGGGTCGTCGTCTGGCCTGAGGAGCGGGCCGCCGGTGCGGGTCCGCTGCGGTTCTTTCTAATGCGCTGGGGCCATATGCTCACGTGGGCGCTCCTGGCCGCGATGTGCTTCCTGCGCGCCAGCGGTCGCCCCGAACTCGACGTCTGGGGTAGTCGCCTGGGCCTCGGCGCGCTGGTGGTCTATCTGGCATTCCTGGCCGCGAGCTTCGTCCTGCGCTAGCGCGGCGCAGGGCGCGGAGTTGCCCGCTATGTACGAGTTGCTGGATGCGCTGATCAATGGCAGGCTGGGCCTCGGCTGGCCGGGCTGGGCCGTGGCGCTGCTCGGCCATGTTGCCGTTGCCACGCTGCTCTTCCTGGTGGCGCCGGTGCAGATGCTCTTCTTCACTTACTACGAGCGGCGGGCGATCGCTCGCATGCAGGACCGCATCGGGCCGAACCGGGTGGGCCCCGAGGGCATCTGGCAGCCAATCGCCGATGGCGTGAAGATGTTCACCAAGGAGGACATCGTTCCCGCTGCGGCCGACCGGTATGTGCATCTGCTGGCGCCGATTGTGGTGGTGGCGCCCACCATGTTCATGTTTGCCGTGGTGCCATGGGGCCCCGGGATGGTGCCGGTGGATCTGAACGTTGGCCTGCTCTTCTTCTTCGCGATCTCCTCGATCAGCGCCGTGGGCCTGATGATGGCCGGCTGGGCCTCAAATAACAAGTTCGCCTTGCTGGGTGCCATGCGCGCCGTGGCCCAGATGGTGAGCTACGAGATTCCCGCCGTGCTCAGCCTGATCGCGATCGTTATGCTCACCGGTACCCTCTCGGTCGTGCAGATCGTGGCAGCCCAGGGTGGCCTGGTGATCAGCACGGCGGACCTGCCGGGCGTGCCGGATGTGGGGCTGGGCTGGTTCATCTTTACGCCGGTGGGGCTGCTGGCCTGCCTCTGCTTCTTCATTGCCGCCCTGGCCGAGGGTGAGCGTACCCCCTTCGACATCCCCGAGGCCGACTCGGAGATCGTGGCCGGCTATATGACCGAGTACAGCGGCATGAAGTTTGGCCTCTTCTACCTGGCGCAATATGTGCTGAACTTTCTGCTCTGCGCCATCACTGCCGTGGTCTTCTGTGGCGGATGGCAGGGTCCCGGCGTAGGCTGGCTTGCTGCCCAGGGCCTCTCGCCGGCCAACCCGGACGGCAGTTGGGTCTTCAATCTGTTCGCAGGTATGCTTGGCGTGTTCTACTTCCTGGCGAAGACCTACTTCTTCTTCTTCGTGATGATCTGGGCGCGGGGGGCCTTCCCACGGCTGCGGGTGGACCAGTTGATGGACTTCGGCTGGAAGTTCCTGATCCCCCTCACGCTGGTGAATGTCGTGAGCGCGGCGGTGTGGGTGGGGATCACTCGCTGGGGGCCGGAGGAGGGGCTGGACTTCACGGCCCAGTGGAGCCCGCTGCTACGCTGGGGAGTGGCCTTTGCGCTGACCATGGCGATCAATGTGGTGGCCTACCTCACCCTGGCGCGGCTGTACGCGGCGGCCCAGGCCGCGCGGGGCCGGGTGGATCTGGAAGAGCTTGTCGGGTCGGTGCCGACCTCTGCGTGAGCACGTCGCCCGCTCCAGCAGTGGCTGTATGACACTTGTCATCCAACTTATCTTCGGGCTCGTGGCGGCCCTGATCATCGGCGCAGCCATGATGGTGGTGCTCGTGCGCAATGTGATCCACGCCGCGCTCTGGCTGATCGCCTGCTTCTTCGGGGTGGGCGCGCTCTACCTCTTGCTCCAGGCCGAGTTCCTCGCCGTGGTGCAGGTGCTGATCTACGTTGGCGCGATCTCCATCCTCATCCTCTTCGCGATCATGCTGACGCGCCAGGTAACGGGCGAGGGCGTGCGGCAACTGGTGGGTGGCTGGCGCCTCTGGCTGACGGTCGCGATCAGTGCGCTGCTCTTCGCCGTGGTGATTGTGCCGACGGTGGCCTCGCAGCAGTGGAACGTGCCGCCTCCGCTCGGGCCGGAGGGTGCCCCGGAGCCGCTGGCCGGGCCGGCTGAGTTGGGGCGGGGATTCGTTAGCGAGTTTCTGTTGCAGTTCGAGGTGGCCGGGGTGCTGCTCACTGTGGCGCTGATCGGCGCGATCGTGGTGGCCTACGAGGAGCGGGCACGCCGGCGGCGGGTGCTCACCCTCGCCGAGGAGCACGAGTTGCGTAAGCGCGCCGCAGCCTCCGATCAGCCCGCCGGTGATTAGCCCAACCATCCACAGGGCGCCGAGGAACACCCGTGGCCGCCTCTTCCCGCTCGTGACCAGTGCGTGTACAGCCGCTCGTTGGCCCTGGCCGTAACCCCTTCGTGGTGATAGAAGGTGCCCGTATGACGAACGCAATCCCGCTCGAAGCGGTGCTGGTTGTGGCCGGGGCGCTCTTCTGCATCGGGCTCTTCGGGGCCCTCTCGCGCCGCAATATGGTGGGTATTCTGATGGGCGTGGAGCTCATGCTGAACGCGGTGAATATCAACCTGGTGGCCTTCTGGCGCTACCTGGAGCCGCGCTTTATCACCGGGCAGACCTTCGCGCTCTTCGTGATCGCCGTGGCCGCCGCCGAAGCCGCCGTGGGGCTAGCAATGATCATTGCGATCTACCGGAGCTGGCAGACCGTGAACGCCGACAGTGTGGACTCGCTACGAGGGTAGAATGGAAGTGTTTCTGGCCAATGCCTGGCTCATCCCCGCGCTGCCGTTGCTCGCCTGCGCGCTGATCACCTTCACGCCACTGCGCCGTAGCAATGCCGCGAGCGGTTGGACGGCGATCGGGCTGCTGGCCCTGGCTACGTTGCTGGCCCTGGGGCTGCTGGGGGCAACGGCCCGGGGCCTGGCGCTGCGCGATGGGCAACTGACGACCCTGGAGCGCGGGCACGGGGCCCACGGCGAGGCGGGCTTCACCTTCCCAGAGCCGAACCTGGTGCAGCGAGTCGATTGGGCGCCTGCCGGCGAGCGCGTGCTGGCGATGGGCCTCTACGTGGACACGCCGGTGGCCACAATGCTGGCGATGGTCACGGTGGCCTCGCTCTGTATCCACATCTTCTCGCTGGGCTACATGGCGGCCAACCCCCGCCAGAGCCGCTTCTTCAGCTTCATCGCTCTGTTCACTGCGGCCATGTTGCTGATGACCATGGCCGATAACCTGCTGCTCTTCTTTATGGCCTGGGAGGTGATGGGGCTCTGCTCCTACCTGCTGATCGGCTTCCTCTACCAGCGCCCGCAGGCTTACCGCGCGGCCGTGAAGGCGTTTATCGTCACCCGCATTGGTGATGTGCTGATGCTGCTCGGGCTGGTCTACCTGTGGACCCTGACGGGCAGCCTGGCGCTGGGCACTGGCGAGGGTGAGATCTTCAACCCGGCGCTTCTGGCGCGCCTCGGCGATGAGCATGGTCCCCTGGGCCTGACCCACGCCACCGGAATCGCGCTGCTGCTCTTCTGCGGTACGATCGGCAAGTCGGCCCAGTTCCCCCTGCACGTCTGGCTGCCTGACGCCATGGAAGGCCCCACCCCGGTTTCGGCGCTGATCCACGCGGCGACGATGGTGGCGGCGGGCGTGTTCCTGGTGGCCCGCACCTTCCCGATCTTCGAGGCCGACGGCGGCGTAGCACTGGGGGTGGTGACCTTCATCGGGGCTTTCACCGCGCTCTTCGCCGCTACGGTGGCGCTGGCCCAGTTCGACATCAAGCGCATCCTGGCCTACTCCACGCTCTCGCAGCTCGGGTTTATGGTGGCGGCCCTCGGCATCGGTGGCTGGGTGGCCGGGCTCTTCCACCTGCTGACCCACGCCTTCTTCAAGGCCCTGCTCTTCCTCGGCGCCGGCTCGATCATCCACGCGATGGAGGCTACCCCGGCGATCGCGCGGCTCCACCACGCCGATGAGTACGCGGCCCAGCAGACGGCCCAGGATATTCGCAATATGGGCGGGCTGCGCACGCGGCTGCCCTGGACCTTCTGGACCTATACGCTCGGCTACCTGGCGCTGGCCGGGGTGTTCCCGCTGGCCGGCTTCTGGAGCAAGGATGAGATCCTTGCGGACGCCTTCAAGGGTGGGCACGCGGTGGTCTTTGTGGTGCTTGCGCTGGCCGCTTTCCTTACCGCCTTCTACATGACGCGGCAGTGGCGGCTGGTTTTCTTTGGTGCCTTCCGTGGCGAGCACCCCGTGGTCTTCATCAATCCAGAGAAGCCGCCGCCCGCCCACCACGACCACGCCACGGGCCATGGCGCCTCTCCCCACGCCACCGCAGACGACGCCCACTGGCACGAATCACCGTTGCTGGTGGCACCTCTGGTGGTGCTGGCGAGCTTCGCGGTGACGGGTGGGCTCTTCAACCTGCCCTTCAGCGGGCCGGGGGGCCACTGGCTGAGCGATCTCTGGGGCCAGGAGGCGGCAACCTTTAGCCCGCTGGTTGCGGCAATCTCGCTGCTCGTCGCGCTCGGCGGGATCGCTGCGGGCTGGGTGCTCTACGGCCGGGCCTTCCATACCGCAGGCGAGACCGACCCGCTGGAGCAGCGTGCGCCCGGCCTCTTCCGGCTGTTGTACCAGCAATACCGGGTGGACGCGCTCTACGCGGCGAGCTTCGGGCGCCTGGTGGCGTTGCTGGCCCTGGCCTGGGCCTGGATCGATCGCCACGTGCTCGATGGGGTGGTACGTGGCGTGGGTCGCCTGACCCTCTTCCTTGGCCGGCTAAACTTCATTATCGACGATACGCTGCTCAACGACGGGCCCGACGCCCTCGCGAGCGGCACGGTGGCCAGCGGCAGGCGCACTCGTCGCCTGCAGACGGGCAGGGCCCAGGACTACCTCGGCTACCTCTTCGGCGGCGTGGTGGTGATGGCCCTCGTGTATCTGTACCTGATCCGGCCATGAGGTGCATCGAGCGCCGTGGGCGCGCGTGCAGCGGCGGATCAGGGGCCTCGGGGAACGAGCGACGATACCGGGCAACCGAACCATGACACTTCCAGCGTATCTCCTGCCATCGCCCGATGGGGTGCCCTGGCTCACCCTGCTGATGCTCTCGCCTCTGGCTGGCCTGCTGCTGGTGGGCCTGGGCAGCTGGCTGCGGCTGGACGAACGCACCCTGCGTCTCGGCGCCACCGCCTGGACGGGTGTGCCCATCGCCCTGGCCGCTGTGGTCTGGTCGCGCTTCGATCCGGGGGCTACGGCTGCCGGGCAGGGCGTGGTGCAACTGGTGGAGCGAGTGCCATGGATCACTGCCATTCGGGTCGACTATTTCCTCGGGGTCGATGGGCTGAGCCTGCCGCTGGTGCTGCTCACCGTGGTGATGGCCCCGGTGGCCGCGATCGCCTCCTGGGGCGTGGTGGAGCGGCCACGGGCTCACTACGCGCTGCTCCTGCTGCTCGAAGCAGCCATGCTCGGCTACTTCCTGGCGCTCGACTTCTTCTTCTTCTTCATCTTCTGGGAGTTCAGCCTCGTTCCGGCCTACTTCCTCATTCAGGGCTGGGGCCGCGATGACCGGCGGGCCGCGGCGCTGAAGTTCTTCGTCTACACCATGGCGGGCTCGATCGGGCTGCTGCTGCTCTTCCAGGTGATCTACCTGGCGATGCGGCAGGCTGGTCTGCCCACCTTCAACCTGATCGACCTGGGACGGCTCGGGCGAAGCCTACCGGTAGAGGGGGTGGAGGGCTCGCTGCGCGAGATCCTCTTCGCCTACATGGAGCGCCTTGGCGTGGCCGGAGCGCTCGGGCGCTACCCGCTGCTCTACACGAGCATCGCCTTCTGGGCGATCTTTGTGGCCTTCGGGATCAAGCTGGCCGTCTGGCCCTTCCACACCTGGCTCCCCGACGCCTACGCCGAGGCCCCCACGGCCGCCAGCATCTTGCTGAGCGCGGTGATGAGCAAAATGGGTGCCTATGGCATGCTGCGGATCATGCTCCCGCTTGTGCCGGATGCCAGCCAGTACTTTGCGCCGGTGCTGGGCGCCCTGGCCCTGGCGGGGATTGTTGCTGGCGCCTTCGGTGCGCTGGCCAATATCGGCGGCGATATCAAGCGCCTGATCGCCTACACATCGATCAACCATATGGGCTACGTGATGCTCGCGATCGCTGCGGCCGCCGCCGCTCCCGGCGGCGCTACGATCGATAGCCGGGCGATCGCCGTGAATGGCGCGGTGATGCAGATGGTGGCCCATGGGCTCTCGACGGGCGCGCTCTTCTTTCTGGCGGGCTGCCTCCATGCTCGCACCGGGAGTTGGTTGCTGGCCGATTACGGCGGGTTGCGGGTAGCTGCCCCTGCCTTCGCGGGGGTGATGGGCACGGCGCTCTTTGCCAACCTCGGGCTGCCTGGCCTGGCCGGCTTTGTTGGCGAGTTCTTCATCTTCCGTGGCGCGTGGGCCACCATGCCGCTCTTTACCGCCCTCGCGCTGATCGGGCTGGTGATCACCGCACTGGCCCTGCTGCTGATGTTCCAGCAGCTCTTTCTCGGCCCACTCCGCGAGGGGCTGAGCCGCGTCCCCGATCTGCGGCCCGCCGAACTGGGGACCATGCTGCCCGTGCTCGGTCTGCTGCTCCTGCTCGGCGTCTACCCTGCGCCGGTGATGAACCTCGCGAACGCCACGGCCACCCAGCTCGTGGCGATCTTCCAGAATCTGCTGACGTGAAGGCGGTTTCCGTGGTCTGGTGTTGCGAGACCGAAGCGTCCGGCGCGCTGCGCCGACGCCCCGGCCCCGAGGGCATACGATGGGCCTGATCACCCTTCCAACCACTGTTCCCTGGCTGAGCCTGATCTGGCTGAGCATGGTGGTGCCCGCCGTCGTGATCGCGCTCATCCCCGGCGAGCGCAAGGAAGCCATGCGCTGGGTGGGCACGGGCTTTGCGCTCGCCTCGCTGCTGCTCGCGCTGCTCGTCTTCCTGGCCTACGACCCGGCCCGCAGCGATTTCCAGTTCGTCGAGCGGGTGCCCTGGCTGCCCCAGCTCGGGATCGCCTACCTCCTGGGTGTCGATGGGGTGAGCCTGCCGATGTTGCTGCTGAACGGCGTGGTGATCTTCACTGGCGCGCTGATGAGCTGGAACATTGAGGAGCGGGTCAAAGAGTACTGGGTGCTGCTGCTGCTGCTCACCACCGGCGTCTATGGCGTGTTTGTGGCCCTCGATCTCTTCCTGCTCTTCGTATTCTACGAGCTTGCCGTGCTGCCGATGTACCTGCTGATCGGTGTGTGGGGCAGCACGCGCAAAGAGTACGGGGCGATGAAGCTGACGCTCTTCCTCATGGCGGGCAGCGCGCTGACGATCGTGGGCATGCTTGGGCTCTACTTCGGCTCCGGCCTGCGCACCTTCGACATGATTGTGCTCTCGCGGAGCGTCACCCTTGCCGGTGATCTGCAGCAGATCTTCTTCCTGCCCATGTTCCTGGGCTTTGCTGTCCTGGCGGGCATGTTCCCCTTCCATACCTGGAGCCCAACCGGCCATGTGGCCGCGCCGACGGCGGTGAGCATGCTCCACGCCGGGGTGCTCATGAAGCTCGGCGCCTATGGCTGCCTGCGGGCCGCGCTCTGGCTGATGCCTGTTGGTGCGCAGCGGTGGTTACCGGCGATCGCCTTGCTCACGCTGCTGAACGTGGTCTACGGCGCAACAATCGCCATGGCCCAGCGCGACGCCAAGTTTATCATCGGCTACTCGTCGGTGAGCCACATGGGCCTGGTGGTGATGGGTCTGGCGGCGGGGACGCAGCTGGCGCTCATGGGCGCCGTGCTGCAGATGTTCGCCCACGGGGTGATGACGGCGCTCTTCTTCGCCGTGGTGGGCCGGATGATCTATGAGCGCACGCATACGCGCCAGTTGCCGGAGCTCGGCGGCCTGGGGCGGGTGATGCCCTTCGCCGCCGTGATGTTCATTCTTGCTGGGCTCTCCTCGATGGGCATGCCGGGCCTGGCGGGATTCTGGGCGGAGTTCAGCATCTTTCTCGGCGTCTGGGAGCGCTACCCGCTGATCGCGATCATCGCCGCCCTGTCGATCCCGATCACCGGCGCCTACGTCCTCCGGGCGGTGTGGGCGGTCTTCTACGACGAGGTGAAAAACCCGGCTTTCCTTCGCCTGCCGCGACTGACCTGGCAGGAGTATACCGGGGCGATCATCCTCGCGGCCATTCTGGTGGGCGTTGGGCTCTACCCGGCCGTGCTCACCGAGCTGATCAACGTGGGTGTGCGGCCGGTGGCCGAGCAGTTGGGCGGGATCGTCACGGCGGGGCGCTAGCCGGGTGAGCAGGCCGGGCGAGTGACTGTACGGGGTGAGAGAGGCGCATGTTCCAGATTACCGACATTCCGCGATTGCTGCCGGAGATCCTGCTGCTGGTGCTGGCGCTGCTGGTGCTCGGCTCCGACATCTTTGAGCGCTGGGGGCGCACGCCAGAGGCCCAGCTTGAGCGGGTGCGCTCCTCGGCTTCACTCACCTGCATCGGCCTGGGGCTCGTGTTTGTGATCGCGCTGCTCCAGAGTGGCTACGTCTTCCGGCTGCCCGACGACGTGCCAGCCAATCTGTTCACCAATATCATCCGCAACCTGCAGAGCGGCGGGCCAGCCGGACCCACCGGTGCGGAAACGCTGCCGCCGATCATTGGCGCCTTCGCCACCGATCATCTGACGATGATCGCCCGGCTGGCATTGATCGGGGCGGCCTTCCTCACCAGCTTGCTCTGCCTGGACTACCGGCCCAATGCCCATCCGGCTGAGTTCTATGCGCTGATCCTCTTCGCGACGGCGGGCATGTGCCTGATGGCAGGCGCCACCGAGTTGGTGCTCGCCTACCTGGCCGTGGAGCTGACCTCCATCCCGCTGTACATTCTGGCCGGCTACTTCCGCAACGACGCCCGTTCCGCCGAGGCGGGGATGAAGTATTTTCTCTTCGGCGCGCTCTCCTCGGGCATCCTGCTCTACGGCATGAGTCTGGCCTACGGCTCTGCGGCGAGCGCCATGGCCGGCGCCGTGACCGCCAACGACCTCACCCAGCTCGCGCGGATCGCCGAGCTGGCGGGGCAGGGTGGCGCTGGAGGAGGTGTGCTCACCCTGGGGATGCTCTTCGTGATCGCCGGCGTGGGCTACAAGATCGCCGTGGTGCCCTTCCACGGCTGGGCGCCTGACGTCTATCAGGGTGCGCCCACCCCGATTACCGCGTTCATCTCCACGGCCTCCAAGGCGGCGGGCTTTGTTCTGCTCCTGCGGCTGCTTGTGAGCGCCTTCCCCGCGCTGGCCGGATCGGCGGCCCTCGGGCCGGACCTGGGCGGCTGGACGAGCCTGCTGGCGCTCCTGGCACTCCTGACGTTGCTCGTTGGAAACCTGGCGGCGCTGCCGCAGACGAGTGCCAAACGCCTGCTGGCATGGTCCAGTGTGGCCCAGGCGGGCTTTATGCTGCTGGCGCTGGTGGCCTGGGCCGCGCCGCAGCAGTTCGACCGCGATCAGGGGGTGGCGGCGCTGCTCTACTACCTTGTGGTCTACACGCTCACCAACCTGGGGGCCTTCGGGGCGCTTGCGGCGGTGGCGCTCGCGGTGGGGGGCGACGAGATCGCCGACCTGAACGGTCTGGCGCGGCGCCACCTACCGCTGGCGGTGCTGCTGACGCTCTGTGTGCTCTCGCTGGCGGGGGTGCCGCCCCTGGCGGGGTTCTTCGCCAAGTTCTATGTGTTTATGGCCGGGTGGCAGGCTGGCGCGCCCTGGCTCGTGGTGGTGGCGCTCGCAACCACCGTGGTGAGCCTGTACTACTACCTGCGCCTGCTCAAGGCGATCTTCATCGAGCCCCCGGCGGAGAACACCCCGCTTACGACGCCTCCCGGCATTACGGCGGCGGTGGCGCTGGCGGTGGCCGGGATCGTCGTGCTGGGACTCTTCCCGAACCTGGTGCTGAACGTCTTCAGTCGCGTGCAGCTGGTGGCGGGGCTCTAAATGGCACCACACCTAGCGTTCGGTAGCTCCTGGACGCAGCGTGCCGCGTCCAGGAGCTACCGAACGCGCAACGTGGTTCCATTTAGAGCGGCTGGGGACCGCCGTGCATCTCCTCGATCAGGTGCGAGCGTGTCTCCACTTCGGAGAGCTTCATGGAAGCAAAGCGCGACGCCTCGGCCATAATCGCCCGCGCGCGCGCTTCGGGGAGCTCGCGGAGCTGCGCGAGTGAAAGGCCAAGCCCGCGCAGATACTCCTCGATATAGGCGCGCTCCATAGTGGCGTAGGGGCTGCGGGCCGTTGTGTCATCCTGCTGCTCGGTGCTCATGGAATGCCTCCCTCCGGCGAAGCCATCAGTCCACGTACATCGCTGCTCAGCGGAGCGGACGGGGCTCAGTGGTGGGACAGACTCAGTATAGCACCGGCGTCCAGGGGCGAGCTCCGGCGTGGCGTGACGCCCGGGGCGGGACGTGGCGTTGACGCCCACGGCGTGATGGTGGGCAGAACGGGATGCGCCAAGCCCCGCGCCAGCGGGGCTCATTCCTTTCCGCCAGCCTCACAGGCTCCAGGATGGCATGGCTGGTAGGAAGCCTCACCACACCGCCATCAGCCGGGTGAGCCCGCCGGAGCCTGCGGCCACCCTGGGAGCACCAACGAAGAGCGTCGCCCCGCTCGGGGGGATGGATTCGAGGTTGGCGATATTCTCGAGGCCCCAGCGGTTGGTGGGGAGCAACGTATAGTGCACGGCGAAGGTCGTAGAATTGCCCGGGTCGAGGCTGAGGGTGTCAACGCCGATGCCGGCGATGCGGCGCTCGGTGAGTAGGAAGTCGATCGCGTCCTTACCGAAGCCCGGGAAGTGCATCGTACCGCTGCTATCGGCATTGCGGTAAGCCTCCACCGAGCCGGCTCTGGCGCCCCAGCCACTCGCCATCAGCACGGCCGCGTTGTCGGGTAGACGGCCGTAGCGCCGCTCCCAGGCCCGGATGTCGTCCGGGGTGACTTCGGCGTCGGGGTTTTGGCGGGCCTTCTCGGTGATGTTGATCACGGCCGCAGGCACCACCAGGTTCTCCACCGCCAGCTGATCGACGAAGAGGCCATCTGGCGCGAAGTGCACCGGTGCATCCATGTGGGTGCCCGTATGCTCCCAGTAGCTGAGTACGCTGCCGTAGTAGCCGTTCTCCTCAAAGGAGACAACCTGCGTAACGGTAAAGGGCGCGGCGCCGGGGAAGAGTGGGAAGCCAGGGCCGACCACGTGGGTCAGGTCGGCTACCTGGCTGAAGGTGGTGCGCCGGACGGCGGCGGCGTGGATGTTTGCCGGCAGCGCGAGGGCGGCGGCGGCGGCGGCGAGGCCAAAAGCGAGAAACCCACGGCGGCTCAGATCCGGGCTCTGCATGGATTCCAGGGTACGCGGTGGACACATACGCGGATTCTCCTGCGCTGGGCGGCGGATACACCTAGTGAATCGCAAAGCGCTTGAGCACCGTGCGGAAGCGCACCACGAGGTGGGGTGGCCGGCATGCCGGCTTAACCGTTCCCCCCACCGCTAGGCGCCAAGACGCTCAGCGTTTGCGGTGACGACCAGCGGGCGGGTGAGGGCCAGCAGCACGGGGCAGAGGCGCGCGATCTCGGCTTGCACCGTCGCGACCTCCTCGTCGGTCACGGGGCCAGCGAAGCGCAGGGTGTAGGCCAGGTTGGAGGGGGGCACGCTGGCGCTGGCGTCAACATCGAGGGTGCCGCGATAGTCAAGCTGGCCCGTCACCTCTACGTCGAGTTGCTCGAAGCGCACCCCGTGGTCGGCGGCGATCACCAGGGCCGAATGGGCGATACAGCTCGCCAGTGCGCCGAGGAGCAGCTCCGGGGCGCTGGGGCCGAGGCCAAAGCCGCCAAGGGCCGCGCCCGAGTCGGTGATCACGGTGTGGTCGCGGATGCGGACCGGCCGCACACCCGAGCCGGCGGCTACCGTCACCACGGCGCGCAGCGGGGCCGGGGCGGCGGCGGGCGAGCGGAGTTCGGCGCGGTACGCCTCCAGCAGCATACGTTTGCGGTCGAGATAATCGGGCAGAGCCCAGGCGGGAGGCATGGTTGCTCCTGGCGCGGCACAGCCAGGCACGGCCCACGAGCGGGGCCAGGCGGCCAGTAGCATTGCCGCTGTGTACAGAACCCAGGGGATACTGAGGAAGATAGCAGAGCAGCCGGCGCTTGTCAAGGGAAGGTTAAAGGCAGGGTGTGGCGTCCCGTTCTGCCCGCCAGGAGGCCGTGGGCGGCACGGCTGCCGGAGCCCGCGTAGGCGGGCTTCGCCTCCCTCTGCCCGCGCGCTTCAGCGCCACGGTACTCGAGGGGCCAGGGTGGAGCGCCATCCTGCAAGCCCTTAAGGGCGTGGGCAGGGCCGCCGGGCCACTGGGCGCCCCTTGCTCCACCCGAATCGAAAGCCGGGCCATGGGCCCGGCTTCACTCCCTGGCGTTCGCGGCGCTGCTTCACCATTGACCCAGTGCCGGTGAGCTTACTGCCTCGGGTGCCGGCTGCTTGCGCGCGGCATGCTCCTGCTCGGCGAGGTACCAGGTGGCTTCCATGGCGGCTTTGCATCCCTCGCCGGCGGCAGTGATCGCCTGGCGGTAGATATGATCGACCACGTCGCCGGCGGCGAAGATACCGGGCACATTGGTGCGCTGGCGCCCGTCGGTGAGAATATACCCGCCCTCATCCAGCTCCAGCAGACCCTTGAAGATCCCGGTGTTGGGGATGTGGCCGATATAGGGGAAGACCCCGTCCACCGCGAGCTCGCTCGTCTCACCGGTCCTCAGGTTGCGGAGCCGCACGCCTGTGACCTTCTCATCGCCCAGGATGGCCTCTACTGTGCTGTCCCACACAAAGCGCACCTTCGGGTTGGCGAAGGCCCGCTCCTGGAGAATGGGGTCGGCGCGCAGGGTATCGCGGCGATGCACAATCACCAGCTCGTCGACGTAGCGGGTAAGGAAGAGGCCCTCATCCAGGGCACTATTGCCGCCGCCTACTACAACCACCCGCTTGCCCCGGAAGAAGAAGCCGTCGCAGGTCGCGCAGTAGCTCACGCCACGGTTGGCGAGTTGCTCCTCGCCGGGAACACCCAGTTTGCGGGGCGAGGCACCGGTAGAGACGATGATGGTATCGGCGGTGAGCTGCTCGCCGCTGTCGGTGTGCAGCACAAATGGCCGCGCGCTCGCATCGATGCTGGTGATCAGCGTATCCTTAAATTGCGCACCGAAGCGGGCGGCCTGCTTCTCCATATTGTCGGCGAGCTCGAAGCCGCCGATGCCCTCCACAAACCCGGGGTAGTTTTCGACCTCGGCGGTAGTGGCGATCAGGCCGCCGGGCTGCAGGCCGCGTACCACCAGCGGCTCCAGGTTGGCGCGGGCGGCGTAGAGTGCCGCAGTAAGCCCGGCGGGGCCCGAGCCGATGATCACGACCTTGCTGTGCATGCTGCTCCTCCACTCGCTCGATCACACGGGACGTATACCCCCCCGTGGTGTCCTGAGCGCAGTATACCATGGCCCACAGCGGTCGTCTGTAATCCAGATTACCCCCCGGGGGTATGCGGTAAGGCTCGCCTGGCGAAACGCTAGCTCACCGCGCGACCCCGGCTGGTGACAGGGGTACCTGACGGCGACAACGAATGGTATGGCCTCCGCCAGGAGCCACGATACCCCGGGCTGGTGGGCCATTGCAGCGGGACGCAACACGCCCCTGCGGTGATCCGGGACAGGTTACCGTTCGGCCTCCCCTGCACCCTGAGCCCTCGCGGGCCGTGGCGCTGAGTCGCGCGGCTACGGGAACGCGAAGCCCGCCTACGCGGGCTCCGGCAGCCGTCGGTAGCGGCCGGTGCCCAGTCCGCGCCACGGGCAAGGGTGTGCCGGATGGTCCTGCACCCTGTCCCCTGTCCTCTAGGTTGCGCGGCTACAATACCTCTACCCGGATTCGAGGAGTTGCAAGGAGGCCGACCATGGCAAAGCACCCCTGGCGCTACGATCATCTGACCTGGCCGGAGCTGCGCGCGGCCATCGCGCGGGACCCTCAGCCCGTTGTGTGCGTGCCGATTGGCGCGGTCGAGGATCACGGCGCCCACATGAGTCTCTCCACCGACAACGACATCCTCGAGGGGGTCCTGGCGGCCTGTGGTGAGCGGGCCGAGGGCGACATGCTGGTGGTGCCGACGATCCCCTTCGGGCTCGATGAGCATCACATGGACTTCCCGGGCACGATCGCCGTAGAGATCGAGACAACCCTGGCCTATCTGGCCCAGGTAGCCACCTCAGTAGCGCGTCACGGCTTCCACCACATTCTGATCGTCAACGGCCATGGCTCCAACCAGTCGATCTGCGATCTGGCGGCCCGCAAGGTGGTGCTCGCCACCGGGATGATCTGCGCCGCCACCACCGTGAACGCTGCCGTCAACCCCGCCCTCGTGGCCGATGTACTCGACGCCGAGCGGCGGGGCGGGCCGGGCTCGGTGGGCCACGCATGCGAGTACGAAACGGCGATGATGCTGCACATCGACCCCGCCAGGGTGGACATGAGCCTCGCCGAGCGCGATATCAGCCAGCTCAAGCTGAAGTACTTCAACTGGGATCACCCGGAGCCTTCGGCCTATGCCTGGCAGGACTGGTGGAGCCGATTCTCCCGGGTCGGCGTCTGTGGTGATGCATCCGCCGCGACAGCTGAGTTCGGTCGGCGCATGTTTGACCTTACCGTCGAGCGTTTCGTGGAGCTGGTGCGCGAGTTCCGAACGATCCCGATCAGGGAGCGAGTGGACCACCATTGACCGGTCGCGACCGAATCATCCTGATCCCACCTCCTTATGGCCTCGGTGAACGGTCACGCCGGGAACGGACGGTGGGAGGCCAGGGCCCAGATAGAGCCAGACGACCCGATACCCCAGGCCCCGCAGGCGCAGAAGGCTGGCGCGGGTTGCCTCGCTGTTGACCGAGCTGATCAGGAGCAGGGTGGTGCCGGGGTGCAGTTCCGACGCCGTCAGCATGAGGACGCGGCCAATGGTAGTGACGGAATAGGCGCTGAGGCGCGCGAGGGTCTCCATGATCTGCCCGAGCTGGGCGGGGCTCCTACCAGCCGGTAGCCGTGCCAGGTGCTCGTGCTCGGCGGGGGCGCCGTTGGCATAGAAGCCGACGGCGTAGCCGGCCGCGAGCCCCTCGCGGGCCAGTGTCGCGGCCGCGCTGATCATGCGCTCAACCTGCTGCGGGTCGATCCCCTCGTAATAGTACTCGAAGGTGTCGAGGTCGAGGAAGATCGCGAGTGTGCGGCTAGTTGTGGGCTCATAGACCCGGCTCTGCAGTGTGCCGGTGCGGGCCGTGGCGGCCCAGTGCACATCTTTGAGCGGGTCGGCCGGGGTGTAATCTCGTACGCCGATGACCCGCAGCGGATCGCGCAGCAGTGCGGGCGCTCGCGTATCGCCGATCGGATGGTGGGCGGGCAAACCCAGCTCAGGCAGGGTAAGCAGGCGCGGATAGACCAGCAGGGTGGTGGACTGGGCGAGCTCAGCCTCGGCGGCGAAGAGTCCGAAGGGATCGCCACTGCGAAGCTCCACCGGGCCGATCCGGTAGGCGCCCCGGGCCTGGGCACGCACACGGTAGCGCCAGGTAACACTCTCGTACCAGCGCAAGCTGGTACGGCGCTGGAGCAGCTGGGCCTGGCGCGTGGCGCTGAAGCTCAGCGGGGCGTTGAGCCCGATCCCCGTGGGTAGCCGGTCGAGCACCTGGAGGCTGGCAAGGGGCAGGAGCTTCCGGTTGGTCACCCGGATCGTCAGCTCCAGCTCATCGCCGGGGAAGGCCATGGGTTGGCTCAGCTGGCGCTCGTAGCTCACGCGGGCCAGTGCCCAGCGGCTCCAGAGCGCGGCGACACTCGCGGTTGCCAGCAGCAGCGCGCAGATCAGTGCCAGGGCCGTCTGGCCAACGGCGACGGCGATCAGGAGGATGAGGGCCAGGCCCGTGAGTGTGGCTCGCTGGAACACGGTAGCGTGGTCTGGCGTACAGGCGACAGAGAGTGGCGCACCGTGTGCGCGCCCGGGGGCCCCGGTGGCCCCAACGGCATCAACGGTCGATCACGGCATCGGCCGGACCTACGGCTCCGTGAGGGGAGTGCTCGCCTGGCTCTTCAGGCAGCTTGCGCCGCCCGAGCGGCAGGGTAAAGACGAAACGGCTTCCCTTGCCCACCTGGCTCTCCACCCAGATCTGGCCGCCGTGGGCCTCGATGATCGCGCGGGTGAGGAAGAGCCCGAGGCCGCTGCCCTGCGTCTCGCGGGCCAGGCGGTTGTCTACGCGGTAGAAGCGCCGGAAGATCGCCTCCTGCTCCTCGGGCGGGATGCCGGCGCCCTGGTCGGAGACGTAGCAGACGGCGACATCCCCTTCGGGCCAGCCGCCGATGCGGATGGTACCACCCTCCGGGCTGTACTTGATCGCGTTGGAGACCAGGTTGGCAAACACCTGGCGGGTGCGCTCATAGTCGGCGTGGACGGGGGGCATATCGTCGGGGAAGCGCAGTTCGAACTGGAACTGCTCGCCGGCGCTGGGAGCGAAGCCCCGCACGACATTGGCGGCCAGCGCCGCCAGCGAGAAGTCGGCCGGATCGAGGCGCAGGCCACCGGCGGAGAGGCGCGACACATCGAGCAGATCCTGGATCTGGCGGGCGAGGCGGTCGGCCTCTTCCTCGATCACCTCGAGGCCCTCGCGGTACTGCTGGGTAGTGAACTGCACATCGTCGCGGCGGAGCGTGCTCGCGTAGCCCTTGATGATACTCACAGGAGTCTTGAGCTCGTGCGAGATCACCGAGATGAAGGTATTCTGCAGCTCTTCTTCCTGCTTCTGGGCGGTAATGTCGCGGACATTCGCGATCGCGCCGAGGAACTGGCCCTGGGGCCCGCGCTGGGGTGCGTAACGGCTCTGCACATAGAGCTGGCGCCCATCGCGCGTGGTGATGCGGCCCTCCACCACCGGGTTGGGCGCCAGGGGCAGGCGCTGGAGCGGGCAATCGGCGAGGCAGATATTGACACCCTGGCCATTCTCGATACCGAGCACTTCGGCGCAGGGGCGACCGATGGCCTCCTCGCGGCTCCAGCCCGTGAGTTGCTCCATGGCGCGGTTGAACGTTGTGATGCGCCAGCGACTGTCGATGATCATCACGCCATCGGCCGACTGCTCGATGATCGCGTCGAGGCGCTGCTTCTCGCGCAGCACGCTCTGGTAGAGACGCGCGTTGCTCACCGCGATCGCCGCCTGATCGGCAAAGTCTTGCAGCACGTGGCGGTCGTCGCTGGAGAAGGCCACGTTCAACGCGGCGCGAAAAACATAGATCACCCCAACGGGCGAATCACGCAGGACCAGGGGGAGCGCGATCATCTGGCGCAGGGTGAGGCCAGTATCGGCGGCGATCTCGCGCAGGATCTGCTCGCCGCGCTGGGGGATGTCGCTCAGGGGGAGGGTGAGGAGCCGGGCGAAGGCGGGCCACTCCTCACGGGGGAGCCGGGCGGAGGCCCGGATGCGTAGCTCGTCGCTTCCTTCTTCGTCGTAGAGGGCGATCAGCCCGGAGGTCCCTGCGGTCATCTCCACGGCGTAGCTGATCACCAGCGACAGCACGCTCACGAGGTCGAGCTGCGCGGTGAGGGCGCGGCTGATCTGCAGCAGGTACTCGCGCTGGCGCAGGCGGTGGTCACTCGGGTCGATCATGGGCCCTCCGCTGGCATTGTACCATAGGCCGCCTGCTATGCCTTCCTGCTAACAAGGCTTTACAGCGCCATGCATGCCCATGATCGAACATGTCAAACATTATCATGTGGATAGCATGGGGAGGGGCGAAGTATGCATGGTCGTCGTACACGCACAGGTGTTTGCTAGTGGATGCGGCAAGCCGGAGGATGGGCCGGCTGAGGCATCAGGGGCGGCAAGGCCGGAGATACTATTTACAAACAGGACTCGACAGGCATGCCGGGCCATGCTATAGTATAAAGACTTACACATCAAAATGGTTGGAAATGCATCGCAACGCGTCATGAGCTATCAGGCTGTTGGCAAGGAGCAGACCATGCAGCTCGACCTGTCAAGCAAGCGAGCAAAGAAGCTGATCCGCGAGCACGGTCTGACCGAAGAAGAGATCCAACAGATTGTGGCCTCGGCGCGCATTAACCTTGCTACCTTCGATCCGGAGTACCGCACGAATGTGACGCAGATTGCTGAAGATTTGCAGAAGAGCCGGCCGACGATCTACGGCTGGGCCGACCGGGCGATTGCCGCGACAATCCACTCGTTGCGCAACATCCGCACTGGGCGCCCCCCCAAGGAGCGCGAGCGCAGCAATGGCGCCGATCTCTAGCCGGAAGTCCGGCACACCCGGGGCAGGTGCAGCGATGCTGGTTACAATCGCCACGCGGGCCAGCATGTATAATACAGGGCCGGTGTCGCAGCGCTGGCTTCCAGCGTAGTCAGGGGAGTCGCAGAGATTGCGGTGGCCTATTCCCTGCCCCCTGCCCCCTGCCCCC
>SFCB01000214.1 GCA_004367505.1 Chloroflexi bacterium OHK40
CCAGCGGGGGCCGCTCCAGCGGAGGCCACGCCAGCGGGGGCCGCTCCAGCGTCGCCCACCCCCGCAAACGCCCTCTTGCCCCGGCCCCTCTACCTGCTACAGGCCGGCCAGATCTTCCGCCTGGAGCGGGACGGCACCACCCGCAGCCAGATCACCTACGAGGTGCCCTTCCAGCCCGATGCGGCGGCAGTCACCGATTTCGCCGTCTCGCCCGCCGATGGCAGCCTCGCCTACATCGTCCAGCGGGAGGGGCCGCCGGTGCTGGTGCGCTCCGGGCCCGACGGTTCGGAGCCGGTACGGCTCTTCGAGGACCCGCTGGTGGCGCCTGGCGAGCCGCTCTTCACACCCGACGGCCAGTATGTGGCGGTGCGCCTGCAAGGCCCCATCGACGAAGCAGAGCGCTTCGTGAGCGGGATCTATCTCATCCCCGCTGCGGGCGGCACGCCCCGGCTGCTTGTCGCCGACGAACTTCAAGGCGACCGCGACAACGCCGGGTTCGGCCACGCACCCGAGGCCTTCGCCCCCGATGGCTCGCGGCTGCTCACCTCGCGCTTCGGGCTCAGCCTGGAGCTCTGCGACCTCGCCGTGGTCTCTGTTCCCGACGGCACCACGATCGTGATCCAGGCGCCGGCTCCGACGGATGGCGACCGGACGATGACCTGCGGTACGGGGGTCTGGTCGCCGGATGGCGCAACAATCTACTTTGCGCCGCTCCGCATTGGCGCGCCCGGCGGTACCCCGGCGATCTGGGAGGCCGACCCGATCACAGGTGAGAGTCTGCCGCTCCCATCGCCCGATGCCGGGACGCCGCTGACGCTCTACGCTTCCCCCTTCGCCGTGCCCGACGGCTCGCTGCGCGCCTTTACCGCCGAGGTCGACGAACTGCCCCCGGCCTTCGCCGACGAGCCGCCCCTACTCACCTCGGTGATGACGCGGATCGACCCCGCGACCGGCGCGCGCACGGCCCTCCGACCCCCGCTGGAGGAGACGCCGGGCCTGGTACTCTGGGACGCGGCAGGAGCCGGCGCGGTGGTCCAGCTTTTCCCCGCCATGGGTGACGCTGGCCTCTTCTGGCTGCCCGCAGGCGATGCCGAGCCTACCCTGCTGCTTGGTGCCACCACCGACCTCTTCGCCGCAGCCTGGGCAGAACCCTGAAGCTCCTGTCGCCTTCGCCGCCCTGGCAGCCGCAGCGCGCTGCGGCTACTCGCAACCTCCCACAGGTCTTTCCGATGCCAACCCGACGCCAGTTCCTCCGCCTGACGATCGTTGCTGCCGCAACTGGCGCCGCAGCACAACTCGGCCGCACCCGGGCCCAGGATGGCCCGCCGTACACTGTAAGCCTCCCGCTGATCGTGGGCCTGCCGGAGCCGACGCCGGAGCCGACGCCGGAGCCGACGCCGGAGCCGACGCCGGAGCCGACGCCGGAGCCGGAGCCCTGGCCCAACGACATGGGCTACCTGCTCACTGGGCCTTCCGGCACACGCGATCAAGCGCTGCGCTGGCTGGCGGCCCGCTCAACCATCTACACCACCTATGACATCGAGCAGATCGTGGGCGCCTACGCCCGCGTGGGCAACGAGGCCGGGCTGGACTGGTTCCTGGCCCTGGCCCAGTGCGCCCACGAGACGGGCAGCCTCACCTCGTGGTGGTGCGATCGGCCCCGGCGCAACCCGGCGGGCATCGGTGTTACCGGCCAGATCCGCTACACCTCCCCGGACGCACCCCCTGGCCCGAGCTGGGCCTGGGACCCTGGGATCGGCGCGTGGCGGGAGGGGGTGAGCTTCGCGGCATGGGACAGCGACGCCGTGCGCGCCCACCTGGGCCGCCTGCTGGCCTATGCGCTCCCCCCAGGAGCGGGCACGCCGGCGCAGCAGGCATTGATCGACGGCGCGCTCCTGGTGCGCCCGCTGCCAGACACTTTGCGTGGCGTCGCCCTGACGATCACCGATCTCAATGGGCGCTGGGCAGTACCGGGAACCGAGTATGGCCAGCGCATCCTTAGCCTGGCGAGCCGCATGCGGTCGGGATAAACGACCGTCTGTCGTAGGTGGCCGAATCTCCACCTTTCCGCATGGTGGATGAAAGACGATCTGGCGCATTGTAATGCGCCAGATCGTCTTTCATGCAACGGGAACACATCCCTTGACGCCGCCCCCAGTGGAGCGTATAATATGTACTATTAAGAACCCCTTAACCCGTGGTAAAGGAGCTGGTATGGGGGCAAAAACGACACTGGTTGGGGGTAGCTCGTAGGGGCGGCGCAGGATATGTCCTGCTGCCGCCCCTGTTGTTTTCCCGGAGCCAACAGTACGGACTGGACAAGGTAGTTCAGGCACGACAGGAGGTTGGGTTATGCACTCGGATCTGATCGGGAAGATCGAGAAGGCTCGCCGTTACGCCGCGGAGCCGGAGCGGATCAAGTTCGACGACCTCTCCGTCACCTTCCACGGTGGGAACAGCAACCACGCGATCGCGCTTAAAGATGGTCACTGGAGCTGCGATTGCTCGTTCTTCCACGGCTGGGGCACCTGCGCCCACGTGATGGCGCTACAGCGCATCCTCAACCCGATGTTGAACGACGAGGCCCGCCAGGCCGAACTGGCCCTCAACCCACGGGGCGCTCTCGTTGAGGAGCCGGTTGCGGCCGAGGCTTGACGCAAGCGGCAGGCTCGCGGATACTGCGGCGGGGATCCCCCGCCGCTTTCTGTTGCCGGCTACGCCACCGGCGCACGCACCTGGAGCCGCCATGCCGCTGATCATCGCCCACCGGGGCGCCTCGGCCGAGGCCCCGGAGAACACGCTCGCCGCCTTCGCTCTGGCCTGGCGCCAGGGCGCCGATATGATCGAACTGGATGTACAGCCCACCGCCGATGGGCGCCTCGCCATCTTCCACGACGATACCACTGAGCGCTGGGATGGGCGCCCCCGAGCTGTGGCCGCCTGCACCCTTGCCGAGCTGCAACAGCTCGATATCGGCGGTGAGCGGGTGCCGTCGCTGGAGGAGGCACTCTCCTTTGCCGCCGAGACGGGGATCGCGCTGAACGTGGAGCTAAAGGCCGCCGGGATGGGTGCCCGCTGCGCCGCCCTGCTGCGCGAGTTCGGCGTCGTCGAGCAAGTGATCGTCTCGTCGTTTGTGCCGGCCGCGCTCCACGAGCTCCGGGTGGCCGCGCCAGCGGTGCGCCGCGCCTACCTGATGGGCACCGATACCTACCGGCCCGACGTGCGCGTCCGGGAGCTGTGGCCCTTCCTGGCACTCCGCGCGGTGGAGGCCGTAGCCTGGCACCCCTACCACGATCTACCCGCCCTCGATCGGGTGCTGCCCCTGGTACGGCGTGCCGGCTACCAGGTCAATGTCTGGACGGTGGACGACCCGGCGCGGATGCGGGCCCTGGCCGCACTGGGAGCCACCGGGATCATTACCAACCGGCCCGCGCTGGCCCGCGCCACCCTGGCGCCGTCGGGGGCCTCGCGCGAAGCGCAGCGTGAGTGAGCGCAACGGGCGGCGCGCCGAGCAGCGCGCATCCAGGCTCAACCGTTCCACGCACCGCGCTCGCGGCGCTCGACGCGCATCCGCAGCCCGCCCAGTGGTCGCAGCGTCAGCAGGGGCTCGGGGGCGGGCAGTGTGCCGCCGGGCCGGCGCAGGGTGAGCCGGCGGGCGAGTGTGGCGAGGGCCAGGGTGGCCTCCATCAGCGCGAAGGTGTTACCGATACACATCCGCGGCCCGCTGCTGAAGGGGATGTAGGCAAACTTGTGGCGCGCGGCCACCCGCTCAGGCGTGAAGCGCTCCGGGTCAAAGCGCTCCGGGTCGGGCCAGAACGCCGGGTGGCGGTGAGTCACATAGGCCGAGATGTCCACCGAGCTGCCCCGGGGGATGTGGTAGGGGCCGATGCTATCGGCGTGCTGTACCGCCCGGCTGAAGATATAGATCGGCGGGTACAGCCGCAGAGTCTCGTCGATCACCATGCGCGTATAGGCCAGTCGCGGTAGATCGGCGACCGTCGGTGGCCGGTCGCCGAGGACGCTGTCGAGCTCGGCGTGGAGCTTCGCCGCCGCCTCGGGGTGCTGGTCGAGCAGGCCCCAGGCCCACGTGAGCGCCGTGGCCGTCGTCTCGTGGCCGGCAACGAGCATCGTCAGCAGTTCGTCGCGCAGCTGCCGGTCGCTCATACGCTCGCCGGTATCTTCATCGCGGGCGAGCATCAGCATTGAGAAGAGATCGCCCCGGTCCTCGTCGCGCGCGCGGCGCTCGGCGATCATCCCATAGATCACCCGATCGAGGGCCGCTCTGGCCTGGCGCCATGCGCGGTCGCGGGCGCGCGGGAGTACCGGTGGGATGAGGTTGAAGGAGCGGAAGCGCGTGACCACCTGGTCGCTGATCAGGTGGAAGTTATGGCTGATCGCCTCGGCCTGGGCGTCGACACTGGTGCCGAAGAGGGCGTCGCCCACGATCCGCAACGCCAGGCGCATCATGGCATCGCCGACGTCGACTTCGTGGCCCGCCAGGGCCTCCCACTCGGCGAGGGTCTCCTGGCTGCGGCGAACCATCATCTCGCCCATAGCGGCGATGCGCTGGCGGTGGAAGGCCGGCTGGGCCAGGCGGCGCTGGCGCAGCCATGTGTCGCCCATGCTGGTGAGCAGGCCGTCGCCAGCGACCCAGCGCACCATCGTGTAGCTGAGATGGTCTTTGGTGTAGTTCTTGACGCGCTCCTGGAGGACGTGCTTGACACCGTCCGGGTGGGCGATCAGCGTGGAGCGGATCGGGCCGATGCGGTAGCGCACCGTGTCGCCGTAGGTCGTAAAAGTCTGCATCAGGAAGCCGAGCGGGTCCTGCCGCAGGGGCCGGAGGATGCCGAGGGCCGGGTGGCCTCTCGGGCCGGGGGGGACGCGCGATGCGTCGAGGGCAGTGGTCGTCATGGTCAGGTTACTCCTGTGTGAGTGGGGAAGCGCAAGCAGGCAATCGCGCGACCGGTAGTGAGCGTGGGAACGCACGCCGGGGCTGGCTCGACTGGTAGGCCGGCTGAAGCACGCCCCGGGCTACACGCCCGGCTGCAGGCTCGCGCTTGCTGGTTTGTCCGGGCCGGGGGTAATGCCGTGGAGGACGAGGTCAAGGTACTGGGCGACGAGCGTGGGCAGGTCGAGCTCCGGGCGCTGCACCCACTCAAAGAGCCCCAGAAAGTAGGCACCGCGTACCAGGATGGCGATCCGCGCTGCGGGGGCGCTGGCCAGGATCTCACCCCGGGATTGTCCGGTGGCCACGACCGCCTCGATCAGGCGATCCAGAGCGCTGATATGCTGCGGGTCCACCTCGAACAGGCTCCGGCGGGCCAGGATCTCAGCGGTGAGAGCGCGGGCTTCAGCCGGCTGTGCTGCCAGGCCGCGCGCCATGGTGCCGAACAGCGCGTGGAGCTGCTCGTGGGTCGGGCGATCGGTGAAGGAGGCGTCGTCCGCGATCGTAGCCGTGATGCGCGCCATCTGGATGGCGCCAATATGGTCGAGCAGCGCGTCCTTGCTCGGGAAGTGGGTGAAGAAGGTGCCCTTGGCGACGCCTGCCGCCTGCACGATCTGTTCAACCGTGGTTTCGGCGTAGCCCTGCTCCCGAAAGAGCCGCATGGCGGCCTCGAAGATCCGCCGGGCCGTCGCTTCCTTCTGCTGCTGGCGTCGGGTACTCATGTACAATGACCATGGTCAGTGACCATGGTCATTGTACATCGCGTGAACCGTGCTGTCAAGGGCTGGTGTGAGCGGAGTGCAGGCAGGTGCAACGTCATTGCGTGAAGACGCCCTGGGGCGGGCGCGTGCCCTGCGCCTGGCCGTTCACACTGACTCCAGCCCGGCCTGCGCGAGCAAGCGCCTGGCGTGCCAGTTATCCGGGTCGAGGCTGAGGGCCTGGCGCAGATTGCTGGCCGCTTCGTCCAGTTCACCCTGAACGAGCTGCGCCCAGCCCAGGGCCTCGTAGGCCGGTGAGGCATCAGGCTGGAGCGTAACCCAGAGCCGCACGAGCGGGAGCACCGCATCGGCGCGCCCGAGCTCGATGGCGCCCCAGACGGCATCGAGGAAATGTGAAGGTCTGGCATCGTACGCATCTGGCTGGCTCCGCAGCAGCTCGTGGTACAGAGCGCTCGCCCTGTCAGGGCCCTCTGCCGCCAGGGCAGCGCCGACGGGGAGCGTGATCGGTGGAGTGGGGAGCTGTGGCTCCAGGCCGAGCAGGAGACTCAGCGTTCCATCGGTGATGTGGCCCGTAGCGGCGGTGTTGGCGTTGACCAGCACGATCACGGCTGCGTCGTGCTCGGGAAGGAGCACCAGTTCGGAGCTGAAGCCAGGGTCGCTGCCATTGTGGTAGATCATCTGCTGGCCCCGGTAGGTGCCGAAGAACCAGCCCAGGCCCGTGGCCTCATCCCAGCCCTCGTTGCCGGTGCGCACATGCTGGCGCCAGATCAGTTCGTAGCTCTCTGGCCGCAGGATCTGTCTGCCGTGGTAGTGCCCACGGTTGAAGTTTGCGCTGGCCCAGTGGCTCAACTCTACGATGCTGGAGTGGAGCGACGAGCTCGGAGCGTGGGCGCGGTGGTAGGGGTAGGCGTTTCCGAGCACGCGGAGCGGTGCGCCCAGGTGCGGCGTAGCGGCGAGATCGGGGGGCACCTCCCGGCGCATGAACGTGCTGGTGTGCATCTCCAGAGGGGTGAGGATGTGCGATGCGACGTAGGCCTCGAAGGGCTGGCCCGACACGCGGGCGATCAGGGCGCCAAGGACCTCAAAAGCGATATTGCTGTAGCCGAACTTCTCGCCCGGATCGGCAATCAACTCCTGGTCGGCCAGGCTGCGAACATAGCGCTCCAGCGCCCCATCATCGTCCTCTGATGCGTGCCAGGCGTAATCAACCGCATCGGGCATCCCACTGGTGTGGCTCAGCATCTGCTGGATGGTGATCGCGCGGTAGCGCGGATCCTTCAGCCGGAAGTACGGCAGATAGTTGACGACGGGCGCCCCCAGGGCGAGTTTTCCCTGCTCGGCCAACTGCACGACGGCCGTTGCGACGAACGATTTGGAGACCGACGCGAGGTGAAAGAGTGTGCGCGGTGTGACCGGCTCACCGGTGTCGAGGTTCCGTGTGCCGAACCCCCGGGCGTACACGAGCTCGCCGGCCAGGACGACGCCGACGGCAGCACCGGCGAGCCCGAACGAGGCTACCAGTTGCTCCACGAAGGGCGTCAGCTTCGCCTCCAGGGTTGTGCTGAGCTCCCGGCCCTGCGGTGTTCTATCCATAGCCCTGGCTCCTCGCGCTCAGGCTGAACATCAGCGGCATCCGAGCACACCCTTCATCACGGGTAGTGCGACCCTAGCAGAACCAGGATCGGTTGCAAGACGACGCGGCGCGCGATTCACAACGTACATGGAACAGCTTTAAATGCCATCGAAGTATACCTCTCGTTCGAGAACAATGGGTGCGGCTTGCGGCCGGGGCCGG
>SFCB01000004.1 GCA_004367505.1 Chloroflexi bacterium OHK40
CGGAAGAACTTGCTCCAGCGCTGGCCGAAGCGGGCCCGGAGTTGCAGCTCAACCCAGCTGCCGGGCGGCGTCTCCGCGCCCCAGCTCGGGATCACCTCGGTGGCGCCGCAGGTGGCGAGCTCCGGGCCGAGCAGGACTACGCGGGCCAGGGGCTCGTCGTTCGAGTGGGGCGCCTCCTGTCGCCAGCCGGCGATGGCGCCCGCGTCCCAGCGGGTGAGGGTGTGGGGGAAGGGCATAGCTGTATCGCCAAGGCGGCAACGGCGTGGCCCTCATTGTACACCAGAACCGCTGGTTGCCGTCCGGCGGCTCCGATCAGTCGAGCCCCTCCCACGACGCCGGGCCAAGCAGCTCGAGCCCGGGATGAGCCTCCACCTCGGGGAGCAGGGCCGGGCTCACCAGCAACTCCTCGAGTAGCAGCGTATTGCGAATGCGGGCCAGGCGCGCATCGGCGGGGTTGGCGCGGCCGCAAACCTTCACGGCGGTGGCGACGGCATCGCGGCCGGTGGGGAGCACGATCGGCAGGCCGCCCTTGCAGAGGCCCACCAGGCCCGCGGTGAGCACATTGACGTAGGTGCTCCGGAAGTCGACCTTGCTGGCCAGCCGCGCCGTCGTCAGATCGGCAAGGCCCATACCGTTGGCGTTGCCCTGGGTCTCGGGGGTAAGGTCGAGTACCACGATCACGTTGATCACCGGGCTGGTGGGGGGCGGCTCCCCAGGGATGGGTAGCCGGCCGATGACATTGGTATCCATGCCGGTGCCGCTGATATTCTTGCCCAGCTCGTCAACCACCAGCACGTCGAGCTGGTGGAAGGGCAGGCGCGCCATCAGCGCCTTGCTGCGCTCGAGCAGGCGGGCCTCGGCCGGGCCGCCGATCTCCTCGGGAGGCAGCGCCACCAGTTCGGCCGTCTGCTCGCGGGCGTCCTCCACGATCGCGAGGCCGGCGAGCACATTGCCGCGCTCGACGACCACCCGGGCCATCGGCACCATCTGCTGCTTGAGCCCGTAGACCGCTGTGCGGTGGACTGTCTCGGCACCCTGACGCTTGCCAAGGCCCACCGCGCAGATCTTGGCCAGGCCGCTCTCGATCGGACCCTCGAAGGAGGTATGGGTCTTCACGCGGTTGATCGCCAGCACCCCATCGGCCTCAGCGGCGAATCGGTCCATGTACACCGGCGTCCCATCGGCGATCTGGCCGAGCTCCACAACGTCCATGGTGGCATGGATCGGGCAGCCCATGCTCGCCTCAGTGATCCCGAGCGAGGCGAGGAGTTTGAGCTGGCCGGTGGCGGTGGCGCCGCCGTGACTGCCCATCGCGGGCACGATGAATGGTTCGGCGCCGGCCTCACGTAGCCAGGCGACAGCCGCCGCCGTGATCGCGACGATATCACGGATGCCCCGGCTCCCAGCGGTTACGGCGACGCGCATCCCGGGGGTGATCCGCCCGCGCAGGCCCACCGCGTCGAGCTGGGCGCGAACCGCGCCGGGGATATCGGCGATCGGGCGGGTCTCCCAGCGCTGACGAACCCGGTAGAGCGGCGGCAGCGGCGCGTCCGTCGTCAGCTCCTCGCTATTCAGGGTGATCTGCATCTTGCCTCCTGGGGCTGTCGCTGTATCGTACCCCTATTGTGCGGCAAGAGGGCGCCAGCGATCCGATCAAATTCGTCATCTTCGGTCGCGCCATCGAGCGTTGCCAGGAGTGGGGCCGCTCGTGCTATGATGGAGGCCCGCCGCCAGGCGCAGCATTGAAGGAGGCCGCCGATGTCAGTCACCTCCGAGCCCTTTGGCTCCACCGCCGCCGGCCACCCGGTGGAGCGCTACACCCTGCGGGCCGGCTCTGTCGAGGCCCGCGTGATCACCTACGGCGCCACCCTGGTTGCCTTGCGCGCGCCGGATCGCAGTGGCACCATGGCCGACGTGGTGCTCGGCTTCGACAGCCTGGCCCCCTACCTCAGGCACCATCCCTACCTTGGCAGCCTCGTCGGCCGCTTCGCCAATCGCATCGCTGGCGGGCGCTTCAGTCTGGATGGCGCCAGCTACCAGTTGCCGGTGAACAATGGCCCCAACCACCTCCACGGTGGCCCCGGTGGATTCCACGCGGTGCTCTGGCAGGCCGAGGCCGGCGATGATGCGGTGCGGCTGCGCTACCATAGCCCCGACGGTGAACAGGGCTACCCGGGCGCCCTCGACGTGAGCGTGACGTACACTCTCGGCGCCGATGGTGCCCTGCGCCTCGACTACGAGGCCCGCTGCGACCGCGCGACGATCCTCAACCTCACCAACCACGCCTATTTCAATCTGGCCGGCAGCGGCAACATTCTCGGCCATAAGCTGCAGATCAGCGCCGACCACTTCCTGCCAGTGGATGCGACCCTCATTCCCACCGGCGAGTTGCGGCCCGTAGAAGGCACACCACTGGACTTCCGCGCGCCCACGCCGATCGGCGCACGGATCAACGCCGACGAAGAGCAGTTACGCCAGGCTGGCGGCTACGACCACTGCTATGTGCTCAACCACGGCGGTGACCTTGGTGTGATCGTCGCCCGCGCCGTCGATCCGCTCAGTGGGCGGGTGCTGGAGGTGCGCACCACTCAGCCCGGAGTGCAGTTCTACAGTGGCAACTTCCTCGATGGTAGCTTGCGCGGGCGCGGTGGTCAGCCATATGCTCGCCACTGCGCCTTCTGCCTGGAGACCCAGCACTTCCCCGACTCGCCCAACCAGCCGGCCTTCCCCTCCACCGTGCTGCGGCCCGGTGAGATCTATCGGCACAGCACCATCTACCGCCTGACGGCAGAATCGCCCTCGTGAGGCAGAACAGAGAGTCTCCACGCCATGCCAACGCTCGCCCGCTGCCGCGCCCCGGGGCCGTATGGTACGACAGTGGCGTGAGCAGCGGCTGGCGTGTGGCCGAGGCCTCTAACGTGAGAGGTACACGCGCATGCGGCTCGGGTTTGTGATGCTGGCAATTGTGCTGGGAGTCGCGCACTTCTTCGGCACGTTCATGCTCGGGTTCATCACGGGGACAACTCAGAGTAGCAACAGGCCGCTGATTTTTATCCTGAACGTGCTGACCTTCCCGCTGTGGCTGCTGCCATCCTCAGACAGCGGCCCGCTGGCCGGCAACCTGGGCTGGTTGCTCTGGATCGGTCTGAGCTTACTGTGGGGCGTGGGGCTCTCGGCTCTCTTCTGGGGCCTGGTGGTACGGCTCGGGCGCGCGCTCTAATCGGAATCCGGCGCTTCGAGCGCAGCTCCAGCGGCGTTCCGGTAGCACTCAGGAGACGCAGCACACTGCGTCCCTACGACGACGACGTGCCCTGTGTCTCCTGTCCCCTATCTCCTCTCCCGGCGCGTACAACGCTCGGTAATCCACCCGACGAGCCGTGGGTCACGGGGCTGGTGGAGTGTGGTGACGAGGCGCGTAAGGTGAGCGAGCTCGGCGTCATCGGCCCGCAGCGTGGCGCCGTTGCGCTCAAGGAAAAGGCGCAGGGCGGCCCCGGCGATACGTTTGTTGCCGTCGCGGAAGGGGTGGTTGGCAATCAGCAGGAAGACCAGGGCTGCGGCCTTATCGGCCAGTTCGGGAAAGGCTTGCTGCCCAAAGGCGCCCTGGAATGGTGTGGTGAGGGCCGTGAGTAGCCCGGCCGAATTGACAATCTCGAAGCGCCAGGGGTCATTCGTCGCAAAGCTATCGCGGATGTCCACGATATCGCCGAGGGTGAGGTGCTGCGTCTCGGCTGGGGGCGGCTCCGCAGGCAGGCTAGCCACAGAGCCGGAATCTTCCAGGTGTTCGCGTACCCAGGCGATCAACTCCTCGCGACCCATGGCTTCGGCGGCGGCCATCGCCATGGCGTAGACCTCATCATTGTCGGCGGTAAGCGTGGCGCCGTTGAGGGTCGCCATCAGATCGAGGGCCGCTACGGCCACGCGCTTATTCCCGTCGGAGAAGGGGTGGCCGCGTACCACGGCGTGGGCCAGGGCGCCCGCCTTGGCCGCCAGGTCGGGGTAGAGCTCTTCGCCGAAGGCGCTCTGGCGTGGCGCGGCGGCGGCGGCCTCCAGCCGCGCGAAGCCTGCCTCGGTGATCCCGGGCATACCGCCAAAGCGTTCGATCAGCGCCTGGTGAATGAGCAGCAACTCTTCAGTTGAGAGGTAGCGCATAGCGACCTTGAGGCGGGCAGGCGTGCTCCCCGATGGGTCAGCCCGCCTGGTGCCTTTCTCGGAAAGGTTGCTTAGGCAGGGAAGAGCTGGAGCGCGTCAGACCGCCATTCACGTGCGGTGCTCCGGTTCCTGGTGCTCGGTGCTTGCGCTCGTAGTCTGACACCGTAAGGATGAGGAACCGTCGGGACGCAGTACGCTGCGCCCTGACGGGGCGCGCCGGCAGCACCTTCAGCGTATCGCGCCACTAGGTGAGATTCATGAGCGCCTCGCGGTACCTGGCCATCGTCACACGCAGGCGGGCGATGAGCTCGGGGCTGGCCTCAGGCAGGGGCCGCAGCAGCACGCGACCACCGGGCAGGCGTTCCACGGCAAGGGCGAATGCGGCCTCGGGCGCTGTCGCCAGCCACTCCCGCAAGGTTTCCGGCAGCTCCGCCTCATCGAGTAGCAGTTCGTCCATACGTCCATTATACCGTGTGTGCTGCCTGGATCGCTTGCGGGGGGCCGACTGATGCGCTGTCAGCGGATTGGCTCCTCACCCCCGCTTTCGCGAGGGCAGTGCCTCGCTTTCGCGAGGGCAGCGCCCCGCTTTGGCGGGGCGTGCGCGGAGGCAGGCCTACCGGCGTCCCACCCTGGACGCCCGCCTGCGCGGGCGTGACAGAAGCACGCCGGTGGTGTCGTTCCCGCCCACGCGGGAACCCAGCGCCCAATGACGCGGGCAGGCCCCCACGTGCGCGGGGCAGGCCTACTGGCGTCACGCCCTGGACGCCCGCCTGCGCGGGCGCTCCTAGCTCGGGCCGAAAACGCGCGCAGCCCCGTGGCACAAACGCCACGGGGCTGCTGAGTTGCGGTTGGGCGCGGCGCTAGATGCGAGGCTCGGCAATAGCCACCCGGTCCTCAGCGGGGGTTACGCTAAAGACAAGCGGGTGCATCCGCGCTGAGCCGCGCAACATGCGCATGAGCGCGGCGATGATCCTAAGCACAAAGGCTCCGTGACTCGAACGGCCGGCCACCAGCAGCATCTTCGCCGCAGTGGTCTTACGAGCCGTTCACACCAGTAACAAGCGGGCCGGCGTCTCCAGGCGCCCGGCGCCGATCCAATCCTATCATGCCGTCCCGCAGCCTGGGATCAGCCCAAAGTCCGAGGCAGGGCTCGTGCGCTGTTTACTGCCGTGTCGCCCGTGTTGTCCCCGGCGGCGCGCGACGGAGGGTCGCACCAGGCTGCGTCCCCTACAGGTATCCCATCCCCAGTGCAAGCGCGCCGAGGCCGAGGAAAAGGGCGAAGCCGCATACATCGGTGACGGTCGTTACAAAGATCGACGAGGCCAGCGCCGGGTCCACGCGAATGGCCTTGAGAGCGAGGGGCACCAGTACGCCAGCCACGGAGGCGAGGATCAGGTTGCCGAGCATTGCTACGCCGATCACCATGCCGAGGGCAACGCTGCCCTGCCAGAGCCAGCCGATCAGACCCACGAGCAGGCCAATGGTGAGGCCGTTGCAAAGGCCGATGAACAGTTCACGCATGAGTGTGCGACGGGCGTTCGCGAAGCTCACCTCACCAAGCGCCAGGGAGCGCACAATGAAGGTGAGGGTTTGGGTGCCGGCGTTGCCCCCCTGGCCAGCCACTACAGGCATAAAGGCGGCGAGCATCGCGGCCTGGGCGATCACGCCCTCAAAGCGGCTCACGACGGCAGCGGCAAAGAAGGCGGTGATCATATTGATCATCAGCCAGAAGACCCGGTCGCGGGCGGCGCGGGCGATTGGCCGCTCAAGCTCCTCGTCGCCAGCGACGCCAGCAAGGCGGTACATATCTTCGGTGGCCTCATCCTCTACGGCATCGAGCAACTCGGTGGCGTCGAGGCTCCCGACCAGGCGACCTTCGGCGTCGACCACCGGGAGGGCAAGCAGCCCCGAGTCGCCGAGGATGTGGGCCTGCTCCTCAGGGGCCATGCTGGCCGGCAGGCTGATCACCTCGGAGCTCATAATCTGGTCGATGCGCGTGTCGGGGGCGGCGGTGACGATCTGGCGCAGGCTGACCACGCCAACCAGGCGGTCCTCCTCGCCGGTGACGAACAGATAGTAGACACTCTCGTCGCCGGGGCGCATCATGCGCAGGGCGTCGATCACCTGCTGGGCCGTGGCGTGCCTGGGGAAGCTCAGGGCAGGGGCGTAGATCAGATCACCGGCGGGTAGGGTGCCGTGCACGGTGGGCCGAACGACCGGGGTGCGCAGCGTGCTGCGCTCGGTGGCGGTGCGGAACGCGATCATCGGTGCCTCCTGGTGGCTGCATGGCCGCGGCGGCGTGGCCGCGACAGGCGGGAGGGCCCGATGGGCGCGGGGGATCAAAAAACCCCGGCGGGGTGCCGGGGCGGTGAGCAGGGCGCGACGGGCGCCCCGCACAGGAGGCGCGCCGTCAGCGCAACAGGGGCTCAGCCGCTCCCAGCAGGGCGCGCCTGGCGCGCCGCATCGGGACACAACGCTGCTGTTGGTGACTGCCTTCCATATATCCCTGGTGAACGCGCCAGCGGCCGCGGAGGGGCTTCGCTGCCCTCTTCAAGCGAATCCGCGTGACGACCCCGGTGGCCGTCGCGCCGGCAGGCGCACGTTGTGGGCCGCAAGAATGGCCCAGAGGCAGTATAATTGGGGATAATCCCTGCGTCAAGTGACAGAGTGGTTATCGATGTGCCGCATGTTCTTGCTCTCCCTGTCCCCTGTCCCCTGTCCGCTCGCGTGCCGTGGCGGTGACGCCCATGGTGGGCTGGCGTGATCCCCGCAACGGTGCCACCATCCACTCTCCTGGAGCGCCTCGCCGCGATCGGCCAGAGCCTCGCCAGTCGCCCCGACGCGCTCGGCCTCATTGCCCTGGGCTCGGTGGGCGCTGAACCCGAGCGGCTCGACGCCTATTCCGACCTGGACTTCTACGCCGTCGTTGCCGACGAGGCCAAGCCGCGCTATCTCGCCGACCTCGACTGGCTTGCCGACGTCGGCCCGATCGCCTACCGCTTCCGCAATACCGCCGATGGCTACAAGCTGCTCTATGCCGATGGGGTCTTCTGTGAGTTTGCGGTCTTCACCCTGAGCGAACTCGGGACTGCGGCCTCAAGTGCGGCGCGGGTTGTCTGGGCGCGGGAAGCAATCGGCCTGCGCCTGGGGACGCCAACGCCGACAGCTGTGGCGCCCGAGGCCGCATGGCAACTGGGCGAGGCGCTAACGAACCTCTATGTCGGGCTGGGGCGGCTTCAACGAGGTGAACTTCTCTCGGCACAGCGCTTCATTCAGCATTACGCCGTGGACCGGGTGCTGGCCCTGGCTGCGGCAACCTGGCCGGTGCAGACGGGCCGCGCCGACCCCTTCGCGCCAGAGCGACGCGTCGAGCAGCGCTACCCGTGGCTCGCGCGGCAGCTACCGGGCTTCGTCCAGGGCTACACCCGCAGCCGCGAGTCGGCCAGCGCCATCCTCGATGCTCTCGAGTCGCACTGGACCGTTGACCCCGCGATGGCCGCGCTCATTCGCGCCCGTATCGCTCTCGGCGATGGCTGAGCTCGACGCCGGAGGGCAGCCTCCAAACGAGCGCGACCGTTCGTCGCGGGCGCTTAGCCGTTGCCCAGCGCGACTCGCTGCCTTAGAGCGCTGGCCGCTGCCACCCGCCGCAGTGGGCCTCAACGAGCGCGGCCGTTGCCAGGGCTACGTCGTCGCGCCAGGGCCGCGCCACCAGCTGCACGCCGATCGGTAGCCCTTCGGGCGAGGTGCCAGCGCGCACCACTGCCGCCGGCCAGCCGGTGAGGCTGTAGGGCAAGGTATAAGGGATGCCACCATCAGGCTCGCCGTGTGGCACGGCGGGCTGCGCGGCGGCCGGGGTTAGCACGAGGTCGTAGTCGGCCATCCAGCTCAGCAACGCGCGCCGAAAGCGATCCCAGTGGAACAGGTGCCGCTCGACCTCCTCGCTGCTGAGTTGGGCCGGACCGTCCGGAACCCATTCCTCGGACGCAGCCGACTCGGGGCGGCGCCAGTACTGCCGTGTGAGCTCGTACGCCTCCTCGATACGCGGCGGCACTGCCTCGACCACATCGGCCCCGTGTTCGCTCAGCATGCGCGCGACGGCGCGACAGGTGGCGGCAGTCTCGGGGGTGGGCACGGCCTCGGCGTGGTGGGTATAGACGGCCACGCGCAGCCCGGCGATCTCCACCTCCCGCCAATCTCGAACGGGTACCGGCACCGCACTCGGGTCGCGTCCATCCGGCCCGGCGAGGATCGGCAATACCAGGGCGAGATCTTCGACGAAGCGCGCCATGGGGCCGATGGTGGTGCGCGGGTCATTCAGGGCGCTAATGAACGGGAAGTGGCCGGTGAGCGGCAGCAGGCCGGTGGTGGGCTTGAGGCCGGCGATACCGCAATTGTGCGCCGGCTGGCGGATGCTGCCGCCCGAGTCCGAGCCCAGGCCCAGAGGCGAGCCGCCCGCGGCGATCAGCGCCGCCTCGCCACTGCTGCTCCCCGCCGGGCTGTAGGCGAGGTTGTAGGGGTTCCTGGTGCGCCCGTAGACCGGGTTCTCGACCATGACGTTGGTCTTGCCAAGCAGGATGGCCCCTGCCGCCCGCAGCCGTGCCACCACGGGCGCATCGACGGTGGGGACGCGGTCGCGGAACTGCGGATCGCCGCCGGTGCAGGGCAGCCCGGCGGCGTCGATCCAGTCCTTCACGGTGAAGGGTACACCGTGGAGCGGGCCGAGGGACGCGCCACGGGCGATGGCAGCATCGGCGGCGCGGGCCTGGACGAGCGCCTGCTCACCCGCCGGTGCCACCAGGGCGTTGAGCCGTGGATTGACCCGCGCTATCCGCGCCAGGTGGGCCTCGAGTACCTCGACCACCGATCGCTCACGAGTCGCAATCTGGCGTGCCAGAGCCGACGCCGATGTGTAGACGAGCTCGCTCATGACCGCGTTGCTCCACTCTTCTGGCGACCCGTCAGCGGTGTGCAGCTTTGCCGCTCATAATTGCGCAGGAGCATCCCGCTCGCCGGGCGCATCCCGAGGCGCTGGTAATAGGGCTGGAGCTCGGGGTCACAGAGTAGATCAACCATGTAGTAGTCGGCCAGTCGGGCGAGCATGCGTCGCACCAGTTTGCTGCCGATGCCCTGACCCTGGTAGGCTGGCAGCACCTCCAGCAGCGGGATGTAGGCGCTGCACACCCCGTCGCTGATGGCGGTGATGAAGCCGACTACGGTGGCGTCGGGGGCGATGGCCAGCCCGACGGCCGCGCTGCCGGCGAGCAGGCGGTGATAGTCCTCCGGGGCTGGCGGGTTCGGCCAGCCCACGAAAAAACCGCCCCGCAGTTGCTCGGGCCCGATCCCTGCGAGTGAGTCCTGGTAGATGATCATTGAGCGGCTCCTTGTGACCCTGTGTCAACCTGATGCTACCTATTGTGGCAGCAAGCTGCTGCGTACCCCGAAGGCCGTACCGTCGGGCTGCATCACGACGATGAGGTCGGGCTGATCGCGCTGGAAGATCCAGCCACCGCTGTTGAATGCCAGCGCTGCGCCGCTACCGCCCTGCTCTGGCTCGATTGGCCAGCCCAGCGCCCGCTGGATGTCGTCCTCGCCCCACCAGAGTTTCCCGAAGCCCCGCAGCGGCCCGATCTGCCCCGGCGGCACGGTGCCACCCACCGGTTCACCCTCGCGATAGGTATCGTTGCGGGCCAGCCAGGTGGTACGCTGGGCCGCGTCGTCATTGATCACCACGAAGATCATCGGCGAGGCGCTGGAACTGGCCGCTACCCAGTACATCGCCCCGCGCTCGTAGCGCTGCCAGGCCACTGCTCCGCTACGGCCAGGGTCGATCGGGCAGCCCATCACGGCGAGGTAGTGGCGCACCGCCGCCCGCAACGGCGCGGTGACGGCCTGCGGACAGACGGCGGCGGTCGCGATCGCGTGGCCCAGCAGCCCGAGCTGGACGACATAGGGCGTACCGGCGTGCTCGGGGTGGTACTCCATCCGCCGTCGCTCGAAGTACTGCACCTGGTACTCGCGATCGCCCAGCCGCTCGCTCATCAGGTTGGTGAGCGGGTAGCCGAAACGCTCGATGCCACCATTGGCCTGCCAGTACTCCAGCAGCATCCCACACACCTGGTAGCCCGTCTGCGGAAAGGTGCGGCAGGGGCCGATGGCCGGCGGGTTCCCGGCTTCGTTGAAAGACCACGGGCGGCCGGTGAGCTCCAGGTAGCGGGCGCCAAGGCGACCGGCGGTGAGCGTGCCGTCGGCCTGGATCTCCAGCCGGTCGCGCTCGAACCACTGCACCTGGATGGCGCGGCCCTCGGCCAGTTCTTCACGCTGGGGGCCGATCGGGTAGCCAAAGACGGGCAGGCCGCCATTGCGCTCCCAGTAGGCCCGGATCGGCCCGCTGATGCAGAAACCGGTTTCGGGGAAGCAGCGCTCGCCGAGCTGGGCAGCCAACGGGGCGGGCGTGAACAGGGCTATGCCGGCGACAAGCGCCAGCAGCAGGACGTGACGGATCATGTGCATGTGACTTTCTGCCCTATCTGGAGGCCGATGCGGGTTGCTCAATGTTCGCTGGTACGACACCGCGATAACGATGGGTGGCAGGCCGGCACTCAGCGCCGGCGCTTTCGGCGCGGGCCGAGGAACCAGAGGCCGGCCAGCAGGCCCGCCGCGACGAGACTAGGAAGCCAGGTGATCTGCGGCTCGCCTCCACTGTTGCGCGGGGGCGCGGGAACGATCGCCGGGGTCGTTGTGGCAGGAGCCTGCTCGCCCAGGGCAGCCCGAACTGCGGCAAGCAGCTCGGGCTGCGGGGTGAGCGCCGGTTTGAAATGGCCGAGGTAGAGGCCACGGTAGCCTCCCGCCCCGTCCGGCACAGCGGCGAAGAGGTATCTGGCCCCGAGGCTCACCGGAGCCAGACAGATCCCTTCAGGCCCGAATCCGCCGATCGTGAGGCTTGCCGGCCCGCTGCCCTTGAGGTACGCTTCGACCGCGACCGTCGCCGTTGCCCCCGGCATGCCGCCCGCTCCGTCGGCGAGCGCGCTGACGGTGCCGAGCACCAGCAGGTCGGCGCGAGCGACAAGCTCCGCTACCGGCAGTGGCGTAGGCTGCGGATCGGGCCCGCGCGTGCAGGCGCCGGCGCTGCGCGGTTGACCACAGGCCAGCACCAGGAGCAGGGCTGCGAACGTAGGCCATCCCTGGAGCCAGCGCTGTGGGCGTCGGTGTGGAAAGCGGGGCTGCATGGCATTCTACCTCACAGCGATCGCTGCATGGTGCTTACAGCGGTGGCTGGGGCGTGCCCTGGGGGCGCGCCGGGAAGCTTCCCTCCGGGGCATACCAGTCGCCGATGTTGATATCCGGGACGCTCTGGTTCTCACCTACCGTCACAGCGATCAGGCTATGGTCCTGGCACCCGGCAAGCATCCCGCAGCGCACGTACTCGGTGTAGGCGCCAGCGATGGTGAAGGTACCCGGCTCGGCGGTGTAGGCCACGAGGTAGTAGCGCCCCGGTGCCACCCGCAGGCTCCAGAAGGGCTGGTTCATGGTGAGTTGCTGTACATAGAAGCGGCTCGGATCGTCGGCATCGATGGCGAACACGTCCAGCACCGGGTTGCCGCTCGACGGGTAGCCTACGCGCCCGCTCAGGGTGCCCGGCTGGGGCACAGGCTGGCCAATCAGCAGCGGGCTGAAGGTGAAACCGCCAGTGGCCGCCGTGTACGAGGTGGCGAAACCTGCCTCGACGGGCCGCCCGTCGGCGCCCAGCGGGACGAACCGGTACGGCCCACCGGCACCATCAACGGCCAGCGCGAAGGCGAACGTGCGAGCGTTTGGCCCGCCTGGCACGACCACCGGGTTGCGGTCGTCGCCGTTGAGCTGGATGGTCCCCGGCGCGACGAGCAGGCGTACCCATGGCTTCCCCTGAGCATTGCGCTGCACCACCACGAACTGGCCCACCACCTGCGTGAAACCGTCATAGCCGGGGAGCAGCTGTATCGGCCCGACCGGCATGCCCGCCGGGCGCGTGGCCACGACTGTCTCAGCCCCCAGGCCGAACAGGTCGCCCTGGGCAACAATCGTCCACTCCGGGCCGAGCAGCGGCTCGGGCGGGATGGGGTTCGGGTTGGGCTGGCCAGGGAGGATCAGGGTCTCGACGACCATGCCACCATTGGCCCAGCGGGCGGCGAAGCCCTGCGCCACCGCGTTGCCCTGACGGTCGATCGGGACGACGCGAACGGGGGCCGACTGATGCTCCATGGCGATCGCGAACGCGCTCGTGCGGCTGTCGGGAACGCCGGGGAACGTGGTGGCGGTACGGTTATCGCCGTTGAAGAACAGGCCGTTGAGGCTGATCTGCAGCCGTACCCATGGCTGGCCCTGAGGGTTTCTTTGCACCACCACGATCTGCTCGGCGGCCACCCCATAACCGACGTAGGGCGGCTGGAGCCGGGGAGTGGCGACGACGCTGGAGGGCAGGTAGGCGACTACCGTCTCCACGCCGGTGCCGTACAGGTCGCCCTGGCCGAGCACGCGCCACTCGGGGCCGAGTAGCGGGGCGAGGGCGGGCCGGGTAGTAGGTGGAATCGCGGTCGCCAGTGGCAGGGTGGGCAGCAGCGTGGGTGTGGCTGGAACGGCGGTGCCGGGCGCTATGGTGGGCGGCGCGACGGTGGCGGGCAGGTTCGTGGCCTGGACGGTCGGCTGGATGGTCGGCTGCGCCGTGGGCGCGGGTCGGGCGGTTATCGCGCAGCCGCTCAGCAAGACTGCGCCGAGCAGGGCGGTGAGGCCTGCTTTCGCGACGCGATGGGAGCGAAAAGGAGCCATATGGGCATACTCCTGGTCGAAGATCTCGGGGCAACACGCGGGTAACGGGAGGGTTGCCGGTCTTGATGAAATCACGCCCTGCTTTCAAGCGACAGTGACAGAGCTGGACAAAAAGCGGTACAGCCAGATCGCCCGAGCACACCCGGCAACGTGACACGAGGATGCTCTATCACGATAACTCCTCGGGTCGCCGTCAATGGTGCGCGGTCGCGATCGTGTTGGGGCGGCGAGCGCGCCTCACCCACCAGGCGAGCACCAGCGCGATAGCGAGCAGTAGCGCCGGGGCGAGGAGGAGTGAACGGGCCAGCACCAACCACAGCCCGAGCAGGCCTCCGCGCGATCCCTCGACCTGAGCCGTAGGCGCCTGCGCGATGTTGACCGCGCCAAGGGCCACGTCGCCGCGCACGTGGGCCTGCGGGCCAAGGGTAAGGTTGCCGGAGAGCAGCGCCAGGTCGCCCCCGATGCTGCCGTTCGCCATGAGATTGCAACAGAGCATGAGCAGCGAGCCGTCCACCTGTGCGCCCGCCTGCAGGTGGACGTTGCCCGACAGGATGATCAGGTCGCCCCGGGTGCGGTTGGCCGGGGTCAGGTGAAGGTTGCCATCGAACACGAGCGTGGTACGACTGTATAGCAGCGCCAGCAGGCCCAGCGTCAGCAAGAGCAACCCAACAAGCCCTGCGGCACGGGCAGCGAGCTCGTCGTGACACATCCCGAATCCTCCCTGGTTGCGGCGAAGCGACTATCCCCGCGCTAGCAAACCATATTCAGCCCTCGCCACGAAGTGACCAGGCGGGACAACGAGTCGCACGGCTGGCTGTCACGATTTCTGTCCCACCCGGTCACTCCCCGCTGCGCGGCGGGCCTGGTTTACTGGGCGAGAACGCGAGGGAAACGCCGTGACCAGGCAGTGTCTGCATGCGATCGGCATCCGCGATCGCCGTGGAGGCACTGGATGGCATTCCACTGAGAGGACGTGCATCGTGGTTCGTGATACTCTGCTGCCGCTCGCTGACCCCGTGCCCGCGAGCTTCAAGCTCTTCGCCGGGCTGCTGGTTCTCGCCGTCGGCTATCTCCTGGCGATCGGTGAGGGAGCGGGCGTGGCGCTGCTGCTGGCCTACGCCGCGTATACCGGGCTGCTCACCTGGCTTTCGGCGCGGCTGACCGTCCCCGTGCCTGATCGGCCCGGCGTGGCGCCCGTGGCAGCGTGGCCCATCGGGCTCCAGCTCGCGGTAATCATTGCTGTGCTGCTGTGCACTGGCTTGCCCGCCCTGGCCCCACCGTTCTGGACGGCCCCGGTCGAGCGTGTCGCGGCCCTGGGCGATCAGTTGCTGCCGGCCGCGTGGGTTGGCGATGGCGGCAATGCCCTGGCCAACCCGTTGCAGTACTTCGTCGTTCCACTGGTGGCCCTGCTGCTCCTCGGCGCGCGGCCCGCTGAGTTGGGCCTGGGACGCGGCTGGCGGGTGGGGCGCGTCTGCCTGGTCTGGCTGGCGCTGCCGGTGGTCATCTGGTTGGCGTTGCTCGCCTTCGGTGCGCTGTCGCTTCAGACCCTCATCCGGCGTCTGCTGGGCAATGCCCTTCAGAACGGTTTCTTTGAGGAGTTCCTGCTGCGGGGCGCCTTGCAGACCCGGCTGGAGCGGTTGCTCGCGCCTGCCGACGCGCTCGTTTTTCAGGCATTGGCCTTTGGACTCTGGCACATCGTGGCCAATACCCGTATGATGGACGGCGACCTGCTCGCCGGACTCGCGGTATGTGTCGCCTCGCAGGCGGTTTCGGGTCTCTGCCTGGGGCTCGTCTTCCGCCGCACTGGCAACCTGGTTGCCCCCAGCGTTGCCCACGTGGCGATGAACGCCCTGGGGCAGAGCTTTGGGTAGATTGAGGGGTCTTCGATGCACGTCCAGAGAATCGCGGCGTTCGCCGACGGCGAGCGCGGCGGCAACCCGGCCGGTGTGGTGATCGTCGATGTGCTGCCCGAGCCCGGCGAGATGCAACACGTCGCGGCCGAGGTGGGCTTCTCCGAGACGGCCTTCGCCGCGCCGCAGGGCACGGGCTGGCGGGTGCGCTACTTCGCGCCGACGATGGAGGTGCCCTTCTGCGGCCACGCCACGATCGCGCTTGGCGCGGCACTCGCGCTCCGGTTCGGCGACGGGCAGTTCACCCTCCAGCTGAACGACGCGACGATTACGGTTGAGGGGCGCCGTGATGGCGACACCATCACCGCCGCGCTGCAATCTCCGCCTACCTGGAGCGCGCCCGCCCCGGCTGAGCTCGTGGCACAGGCGCTCGACCTGTTTGGCTACCACACAGGCGACCTCGACCCGACCCTGCCCCCGGCGCTGATCAACGCCGGTGCCCAGCACCTCGTACTCGGGCTGCGGAGCCGGGAGCTACTGGCGGCGATGCGCTACGAGTTGGAGGCAGGCCGTGCGCTGATGCAGGCCGCCGGACTGGTGACGGTGCTGCTGGCCTTTGCCGAGACGTCGCGGCGCTTTCACACCCGCAACCCTTTTGCTTCCGGAGGCGTGTACGAGGACCCGGCCACCGGTGCGGCCACGGCCGCCCTCGGTGGCTACCTGCGCGATCTCGGCTGGCCACATGGCGGCGCGATCGAGATTGTCCAGGGCGAGGATATGGGCCGGCGCTCGCTGCTCTACGCGCAGATCCCGCCCATTCCTGGCAGTTCGATCCGTGTCTCCGGCACGGCCCGGCTGATGGAGCATCAGGAGTGAACCACGCCGGATGGTTGTTTCCCGATGCGGCCTGGGAGCGCGGGCATCCTGCCTGCATCCAGTCCCTGGGGGCGCGACACCCACACTCCCGGCAACCCGCAAGGGCCTTCCGGACGGCTGCGCTGGTAGCCGTGCCTACGTGATTGAGTTGCGCAGGGGACCGCGCTCCCTCCACGCCTCCCCGCCGCTGCATGGGATCAAGCCGGCCGTGAGCGAATAGATCGCTGCCGGCGACCGCTGTGTCGTGCTACAATGGGCGAACCCTGTTTCGCGATCAGGTCTGCGCCTACGATGCACGACGAGAGCTTCGGCCAGCAGCTGCGCCGACTGCGGCGCGCCCACGGTCTCACCCAGGAAGCGTTGGCCGAAGCGGCTGGTTGTGCCGTAGACACGCTGCGGGCAATCGAGAGCGGACGGCGCCGCCCATCCCGGGAGCTGGCTGCAATCCTCGCCGCGCGCCTGCACGTGCCGGCTACCGAGCGCCAGGCCTTTCTCGATCGCGCCCGTGCCACCGCTGCCGAGCCAGCGCCCCCACCCTCCAGGGGAGCACCGCCAACCCTCCTGGCCCCGCCGCTCATCGGCCGCGCCAGCGAACTGGATGCGCTCATCCAGCTCCTCAGCGACCCGGCCTGCCGCCTGTTGACCCTGACCGGGCCGGGCGGCATCGGCAAGACGAGCCTGGCAAGAGCCCTGGCCGACCGTGTCGGCGCCCGTTTTTCCGATGGTGTTCTCGCGATCGAGCTTGCGGGTGTCCAGCACCCCGCCGAAGCGGTGAGCGCCATCGTCCAGATCCTCGGCCTGCGCAGTGAGGCCGGGCAGGCGGCGATGGCACAGGCGATCGCGGCCCTCGCCGCGCGCCAGCAACTCCTCGTGCTCGACAACCTGGAGCAGCTGCTCGCTGGCCCCGAGCTTGTGGCGCTGGTCGCCGCCCTGCGCGACGGCGCGCCGGGCGTGCGTGTGCTGGTCACCTCGCGCGAACGGCTCCGCCTGGCCCATGAGTGGGTCTACCCCGTAGGCGGGCTGGCTACAACCGGCGCGGCAGCCGTTTCCGATGCGGCGCTGCTCTTCGTGGATCGGGCGCGGCGGCTGCAGGCCGACTTCGCGCTCGCGCCGGCCAACACCGCTGCGGTGGATCAGATCTGCCGGCTGGTGGGCGGTACACCGCTGGCGATCGAGCTGGCGGCGAGCTGGCTGCCCACGCTGAGCCCGCTTGAGATCGCCGCCGAACTGGAGCGTAGCATCGATCTGCTCGATAGCGATGCCCGGGATCTGCCGGCCCGCCACCGCAGTGTTCGGGCGGTGTTCGAGGGCTCGTGGCGCCTGCTCAACGCCGACGAGCAGGGCCTGCTGGCCCGCCTGGCGCTGTTCCGTGGCGGCTTCACCCGCGAGGCTGCCGAGTTTGTCGCGGGCGCCCGGCTGCCCCAGCTCGCGGCCCTGGTGCAGAAGTCCCTAGTGCGCCGTGAGGGCGCGCGCTACCTTCTCCACGAGCTGATCCGCCAGTTCAGCGCCGAGCAGTTGCGTGTGGGGAGCGAGGCTGAGACCACAACGCAGCGCTTTGTAGACTTCTACCGTGCCCTGGCGGCCAGTATTGCGACCGCACTCGGTGAGCACGGGCGCTTCACGCAGATCGTGCAGCTCGATCACGAGGCCGATAACCTCCGCGCTGCGCTGCGTCTTGCGCTCGTGGCCAGGCAGGGCACGGCCGGCGCTAGCCTGTGCACCAGCCTCTACTTGTTCTGGGCCGTGCGTGGGCTGCTGCGCGAGGGACTCGGCTGGTGCGAGCAATTCCTGCGCCTGCCCGAGCTGTCCCCGCTCGACCGTGGGCGGCTGCTCAGCGTCAGTATTCCACTGCTGCAAAGCCTCGGCAGCTGGCAACAGGCGCTCTCGCTGATCGACGAGGCCCTCGCCCTGCTCGGCGATGCCGATGATGAGGTGCGCAGCCTGGCGCTCTTCGGCGCCGGTAACGCCGCGCTCGATCAGGGCGATTTCGCGCGCTCCCGGGCCTACCATCAGCAGAGCCTGGCGATCGAGCAGCGCACCAGGCGGCTCTCGTTCAAGGGCTCTAACATCGCGCTGATCGGGAATACGTACTTCTTCGCCGGGGAGATAGACGCCGCTCGCCAGTACTACCAGGCGGCGCTCGTCGAGGCACAGGCGGCTGGCGTGGAAATTATTGCGTTCTATGCTAGCTACGGGCTGAGTGTCATGGCGCTCCTGGATGGCGATCATACGGTGGGCGCGGAGCTGCGCGAGGTGCTCACCGTCAACACGCGCGTTGACTATGGCATTCTGGTCGCCTATACCCTGGAGGCCCTGGCCGCCCACGCCGGTATGTGTGGCAACCACGAGCGGGCCGGACAGCTCCACGGCGCGGCGGAGCAGCTACGGGTCACCCGGAATCTGGTCGTCACTCCCGGGATCCAGTCGATGCACCGGCGCCTCGCGGCGCTCGCCCGTGGTCCGCTCGATGCCGTCGCTTGGGAATCAGCGCTGGCCGCTGGCCGGCGGCTCAGCCTGGCCGAGGCGATCGCCCTCGCGCAGCACGAGGGCTAGTCCTCCAGGTGTATGTTGCGCTCCCACGGCCCGCCTCCTCAACGCCGACGAGCAGGCTCTGCGAAGTTGGCCTGCGCCGGCTCGTGCAGCCACGACGGTGGCCTTCGCGAACGGACGAGGCGTTGATGCCGGCGGCGTGCCTGCTGGCCGCCGCGTGCCACGAACGGCACCTGGAGGATGAATGGCTATCGCCCTTCGCGCATCAGCTCGTATCCCACGGGCCAGGCCGTGATGATGCCTCCCCCTGCGCGAGGTGGTGGAGCGTCTCCGCTGCCGCGCCGGGAGTGTAGATCAGCAGGAGCCGGGTCGGCGAGGCCGTCGGGTTCCAGTAGGTGTGCTCGACACCGGCCTGGGTGTTGAGCACCTCGCCGGCATGGAGCACCACCACCTCGTCGGCGCGCCGGGCCGCCAGCACGCCCTCCAGCACGTAGCAGAGCTCGCGCCGCCCCGGGTGCTGATGGGGCGCCGGCCCCTGGTCGAAGGGCCGCAACAGGTGCGTGACCAGCCCGAGGTCGTCGGGAGTTGTGGCGGCCTGGATGATCTGGATGGGTGAGAGTGCCTCGTCCTGCCCCTCGGCGTGTGCGTGGCTCATGGCACGTGCTCCTTGTGGTTGCGGCTCTGTGCCGATTGAACCACAGCGAGAGCGCCCGTCGCCAGTGACAGGCGGGACAGAAAGCGTGACAGACGAACCTGTACGGCCTACGCAGCGGTGGAGTATCATCGCTGCAAGGCCCGCAGGGCAGTATCGATCTGCTCGCCCAATGGCCGGGTGCGGGCCTCGACCTCGGCGGTGGTCCAGGCCTCAGGGGTCAGCTGCATCGCGAGCTCGGCCCGGAGCCTGGCGGCAAGGGCGCGCGTCTCACCCGTGGCGCTCGCATGGTCGCAGACAAGGGCGAGCAATGGCGCGGCCGCCTCTGGCTCGCCCCGGCGCGCGAGAAGGGTGGCAAGCCCTTGTCCTACGGCCAGCACACCGGGCATGTTCTGGTCGGCCAGCGCCATCGGGGCCACCTCCCGCAACACCAGTTCGGACGCAAGCGCATCGCCCTGAGCCGCGGCCAGCTGCGCGTAGAGTGACTGCCAGACAGTCAGCGACCAGTGATCGTTGGTCTGCCTTGCCAGATCCATCGCCTCCTGGTTCAGGTAGCGGGCCTCGTCCAGCTCGCCCCTTTGCAGCGCCGCCCGGCTGAGCAATGCCATGGCTGAGAGCTGATTGTAGCGGTCGGCAACGGGCACACTCACGGCCAGGGCTCGCTGAGCGAGGGCAATCGCCTCGTCCACTTCGCCCTCGGCGAGCACGGCTGCGGCAAGAAAGTTGAGCGCCAGGGCATAGTTCCGGGGCTCCCCGGGGATCGGAGAAGCCTCAAACACCTCGCGGCAGGCGGCGCGAACCGTTGGATAGTCGCCCTGGAGCCAGGCAATAATGGCGAGGTAGATCAGGCTCACACCCAGTTGGAACGGCTCCTCCAGCGTGCGCAGTTGGGCCACATCCTGCTCGGCGAGCCGGCGCGCGGTAGCCAGATCCCCGAGGAATCCTTCCACGAGGGCGAGCACGCGCCGCGCCCCGGTCGTGGCGAGATGCCCGGGCTCAGCGTAGATCGCGATGCTCTCCTCAAGCACCGCCCGCGCCTGCGCCAGATTGTTCGCGCGCAAGTAGAAGAAGCCCTGGAGGCTCAGGATCAAGGCGTAGGCGTGGGCAAGCTCAGGCTGATCGGCCGGTGAGCGCAGTCGCGCGCGGAGCTGCGCTGCGTTGGCGCCGAACAAGGAGAGGGCATCCTCAAACCAGTCACGCAGGTTCCACAGCAAGATCAGCGCGGTGCTGCTCCGGCTGAGAGCTGCCGTGTCGCACTGTTCCACGGCCCAATTCCAGGCCAGACGCAGATTGTCCACCTCCAGGGTGAGATCGTTCTGCATCGCCGCCGCCGCCCCACTCTGGAGCGCAGCGGCCCACCGCTGCATGAGGTCCAGAAAATAGGCCGCGTGCAAGCGCCGGGCCTGCGCCAGCGCCGCCGGGTCGCGCTGCAACTCTTCCATGGCGAACTGGCGCACCAGTTCGTGCAGTTCATAGCGGCTCCCACCCTGCCTATCGCTCACCCGGCGCACGAGCGATTTCTGCACGAGCGCCGCGAGTGTGGGCAGGAGCCGGGCAGACACCGGCGGCAGCCCATCGGGGAGCTCGGCGACGATCGCTGCCACAGCCTCGCGGGTGCAGCCGCCACGGAACAGCGCCAGGCGGGCGCAGACGGCCTGCTCGCCAGGCGTGAGGAGCGCCCAGGAGCGCGTGAACACCGCGCGCAGTGATCGGTGGTGTGGGGCAGCGAACCGCTCGTGCGTGGCGAGGAAGTCGAGATCGCGGCGGATCTCGGCGGCGATCTCCGCAGGCGTGAGCACGGGCGTCCAGGCGGCGGCCAGTTCGATCGCCAAGGGCACGCCGGCCAGCTCGCGGCAGATCGCGTCGACCGCCGTCTGATCCGTGGGTGTCAGCCGGAAGTCGGGCATGCTCTGGCGCGCCCGCTCGACATACAGCAGCGTGGCGGGGGCGATCGGGGCGTCTTTTCCGGCGACGACCGCCAGCCCGCCGAGCTCAATGACCCATTCTGCCTGGAGCCGCAGCCGCTCGCGCGAGGTGGCGAGCACGCGCAGCCCTGGTGCCTGGCGGAGCAGTTCGTCGATCAGGATGGCGAGCGGCAGGACGTGCTCCAGATTGTCGAGCACCAGCAGGATCCGCCGCGACGCCAGGGCGTGCGCTAGCTGGCCCGCCACGGCAGCGCCGGCGCGAAGCGTAACCCCCAAAGCGTTGGCGAGGGCCTGCTGGGCCTCCTCCGTGTTGGCGACGGGCGCGAGGTTCACCCAGAGCACACCGTCGGGAAAATCGCCGGCCTGCTGGAGATCGTGAGCAGCCTGGAGCGCGAGGCGCGTCTTGCCGACCCCGCCGGGGCCGGCGAGAGTCAACACCCGGCAGGCCGGCTCACGGATCCGGGCCAGCACTCTGGTGAGCTCGGCCTCACGGCCCATAAGCGAAGCGATCGGCGACGGCAGCGGCGCCAGGGCTGCCAGGGGCGGAGGCGCGGGCGCGGCAACCTGAGCGCGGCCAGGAGCGGGCTGAGCGCGGGCGAGCTGGAGAAAGGCCGCCCGCTCGGCCTCCGGGATCGCGAGTGCCATGGCGAGCCGCTCGGCCATGGGGAGCGAGGGACGGCGGAGACCGCTCTCGAAGGCCCGGAACGTATCCACGGCGCAGCCGACTCGCTCGGCCGCCGCCTCCTGGGTGAGGTCGAGCGCGGCACGGCGAAGCCGGAGCACGCTGCCCAATGTGGTTGGCGCGGCCATCGGGGGCACTCTCGTCTACACGACTAGCTGGAGCGTATCCTCATGATAGCAGAGGCCCGAGGTGGCGACAAGGCGACCGTGACACGGACTATGACAGCCGATCCTGTCCGGGTCGCTGTCCCGCTCTGTCCCTGCCACTGGCGGGCGCTTGCTGCTTCAATGGGTCTGTCGCACAGACCTGACACACCAAAGGAGCAGCGAGAACCATGTTCGCCACTGCATCGCGCCTGTCCGTCCGCCGGCTGCGCAGGCTGTTGAGCCTGATCCTGCTGCCGGCAGTTCTGCTGAGCCTGTTCGTGCCGGCTGCGCCACTGGCGCGGGCGCAGGAACCACTGCCGCCCCCGCCACCCCCACGCTACCAGGCCCGGGTGCTGGAAGGGCCACAGGGCGAGTATTTCCGCGCCGTGGATCTCAACAACCACGGGCAGGTGATCGGCACCTTTGCCGCCCGCCCGAACGACATCCCCGAGCTGTGGGAAGATGGCCGCTTCACCAGGCTGCCCATGCTTGCCGGCGAGCTGGAGCCATTCTATCCGCAGCCCAACGCGCTAAACGATGCCGGCCATGTCCTGGTGCGTGACAGCAGCGGCCTCCACATCTGGATCGGGGGCTCGTATGTCACACTAACCCGTCCGGAGCCCTACTACTGGAGCAGCGCTTATCTTTCTGCGGCCACGCTGAACAATCGGGGGGTTGTCTACGCCCCGATTATCGACTATCGCACCTACCCCAATCGAGGAACGGCGGTCTTTTGGAGCAGCGGCGCCTTCGGCTTCCTGCCCGCACCGAGCAACACCAGCGCGGTGATTACCACCGATCTGAACGATGCGAACCAGGCCGTCGGCGCTTATCTGCTTGATGTTGGCAACGGCTCCGTCATAGCCGGCTTCCGCTATGTCAACAATCAGGTCCAGGTGCTGACTGCCCCCAACAACAGCTACACGCGGCCCGAGGCGATCAATAGTCAGGGCCAGATCGTTGGCATCGCCTATACCACCCAGGGCATGGATCGACCGGTGGTCTGGCAGGCCGATGGCACAATTGCCGATCTGCCCATCGGCACGGCCTCGGGCGGGCGAGCGATTGACATTAACGACAACGGCGATATCATTGGCGAATTGCGGGGCGTCGGCCCGGTGCTCTGGCGTGGAGGGGTGCTCTACCGCCTGGCCGAACTGCTGCCCGCCGAGCTACAGCTCAATCTTGCGCGGGTGGTGAGCATCAACAACGCCGGCCAGATCCTCGTCGAGGGCGCCCCGGCCGGCCGGCAGCCCCGCTTCTACCTCCTGACCCCCGAGGAACGCCCAGAGCTCACCATCGACTCGGTCGCCCTGGAGCACGGCGACTACCCTGCGGGGGCCTGGGTCGCGCTGCCCACCTATGACGGCACTGCGGCTACCACCGACGGCAATATGGTCCGGGTGACGATCAGGCTGCGCAACCCCGGCGACCAGCCGGTCGAGGCCCTGCTCGATGTGGCCGAGACCACTACCAACACCGAGATCGGCTTCACCTGCCCCGACCGGGTGAACGTGCCGCCCACCGGCACGGGCGCGCCCTACGAGGTGCAGTGTATCTGGAATACGTCGCTTTACGCCTTCGGCGCGCCCTTCTCAGAGAACGGCGCGGCAACGCCGAAGCCCAACCGGGTTCTGCGCGTCACGCTGGCTCCCGTCGGTGGCACAGCTAGCACCCTCGACACGCCGATCACGGTGCGCCCTCGCCCCGTCTTCCTCATTCCCACCGTCAACAGCACCGCCGATCGGCCCGCCACCTTTGTCGGTAGCCTGGCCACGATCCTCGCCGACCACCCCGCCCGCTGGACCTTCCTTACCGTCACTGGCATGCGCGCCGGTGGCGCCAACGGTGACGAGGACAGCGCGACCCTGGACGAAAACGCCGCCGTGCTCCACTCGTTTGTCGAGCAGCAGCGGGCTGCCCTCGACGCCTGGAAGTTCGACATCATCGCCCACGGCTACGGCGGCCTGGTGGCGCGCAACTACATCGCCACCTATCAGCCCACCTTCGGCGAGAATCTGCCCGCCGTCACCCAACTGATCACGCTCGGTACCCCCAATCTCGGTACGCCCTGCGCCTTCGCCTACGGTCTGGCCGGCATCCTCGACTCCAGCATCAACCCGCAGGTGTGGGTCGATCAGCTACCAGGTGAGGTGCGCGCGTTCAACGAGCGGGTGCGCGGGCGTATGGAAGCCTTCGCCACCTACGCCATCGGTGGCTCGGCCGACTCGCTCGCCTGTCTGACCAGCCCCTACCTCGGAGACGATCCGGGCGATCCGCCGAGCGACAGGCTCGTTCCCTACGACAGCGCCATCTATGGCAGCGAGCAGACGTTCGAGGTCGGCAGCACCCACACCCTCTACATCGTAGACCCTGCCGTGCATGAGCAGGCGACGGCCTGGCTTGCCTCGTTGTCGGTGGAGAGGGTGCTGCCGAGTCAGGCCGCGCAGGCTGCGCAGGCCGCAACCCAGCCAGCCGAGAGCGTCCAGTCCGCCCCGATCGCCGAGATGCTGCCCGTGGATCTGCCCGCCGGCGCAACTGCGGAGCGTACCATCACTGTGCCCACCGCCACGACTCTGGGCGTGAGTCTCCCCTCTGCCCGGGCGCTCGCGGCGGAGTTGGTGGGTCCCGATGGGCAAGTGGTCGCCAGCGCCACGGTGGCTGAGACTGACAGCCTTGGCCTGCGGGTGGAACGCCCTCTGGCAGGGCAGTGGACCCTGCGCCTCCGCAGCACCGGCACTACGCCGCAGCGCGTAGTCGCGCTGGTACAACTGATCGGCAGCGCGCTGCTGGCCACCGCCGAGGCTGGCGCCCCGGCCGCCGACGGCACGCGGCGGATCACAGCGACAGTGAGCGAGGGCGGCGCCCCGGTAACCAGGGCTGATGTAACCCTCCAGTTCCCCGGCGCGACTGCTCCTATCACCCTGCGCGACGATGGGCAAAGTGGCGACGGTGCGGCCAATGACGGCATCTACACCGCCCGGGTCGGCGGCGACGACCTGCACTTCGCCGTGGTCACGGTGCAGAGCAGCGCTGGCAAGCGCCTGGTACCGGTCGTGCTCACCACCGGCGCCGATGCGCCGGTCACTCCGCCCCAGGTGAGCGCGGGCGGCCCCTATACGGTGGCTGAAGGCGGCAGTGTGCAGGTGAGCGCGACGGGCGCTGCGGCCCTGAGCTACGCCTGGGACCTGGACGGCGACGGCAGCTACGAGACGGCGGGCCAGCGCGTGAGCTTCAGCGCGGCGAGCATCGACGGGCCAACCAGCCGCCTGGTGCGGGTGCGCGCGACTGACGCCACCACCGGCCTGAGTGCGACGAGCACGGCCCTGGTGGCCGTGGAGAACCTGGCACCCACGGCGACCATGGTGGCGCCGAGCACGACCACGGTTGGCCAACCCTTCACGCTGACACTGAGCGAGGCGAGCGACGCGGGCGGCGATCCGCTTCAGTTCGCCTTCGACTGCGGCACGGGCTTCGGCCCCCCGGGCGGCACCCCCAGCACCACCTGCACGCCCAACGTCGCCGGAACGCTCACCGTGCGGGCCAGCGTCGCCGACGATGACGGCGGGTCGAATACCTACAGCGCCACGCTGACGGTGAGCGCCGCGCCCGAGCCGAACCAGCCCGACGTACCCCTGTGCTACGCCGACGGCGCCCAGACATGGCAGGACTTCGCTCTGGGCACCCGGCGCAACGGCACGGCCGTACCACGCCGCCGCTCGAACCCGGACCTGGCCCTCGGCCTACCGCAGCGCAACGACAGGCTCAACTTCGTCAGCCTCGGCTTCGGCGGGAGCCTGACCCTGCGCTTCGCCAACCCGCTGATCAACGACGGGACGGCCAGGGCCGACCTGCGGATCTGGGAGACGAGCTTCGGCGACCGCAACCGGCTCTGGCGCCGCTACCCCGAAGCGGTACGGGTTGAGGTCTCGCTCGATGGGCGAACCTGGACGGAGATCGGCCGCACGACCGACAAGGACCAGGCCTACGACCTGGTGTTGCCACGGGCGCAGTTCGTGCGTCTCACCGACATCAGCGAAACGCGGCGTTTCGGTGCCCACGACGACGGCTTCGATCTCGATGCCGTCGAGGCCCTTACGGGCTGCGTGCGGCCCTGAGGGCGGCGACCGATGGCGTCGCGCGTCGCGCACCCACGGGCAGCGCGATGTTTGGCAGGCAAGCGAAGCGCACCACCTCCGCCTCGCCGAGCGTCTGCGGCCCATCGTAGCGTCCCGGCGAGTGGAGCCGGTCATGGTCGAGCGAGCATGAGCGCGGGTCGAAGATCGCGTATTCGGGCACGCTGACGAGCGCATCGTTCGACACCGTGATTGGCGACGCCCAGAGATAACGCGGTTGGTTCGGAGAAACGAGGGGCCGGCGTTGCGTATTTTCGGGGACGCTCCATGCACTTCCTTAGCGCCAACGATAGTCGCTTCAGGAGATCCCCGATGAACCTGACACGAACCGGCGTGCAGCCCCGCACGCCGCGCCCCGTCCTTCGCTGGTGGATGCCCGGCGCGCTGCTGTTCCTGTGTGCGGCGATTCCGCTGCTCTACGCTGTCAGCCACGGACCATACGGACCCTGGTTGCCCGCGGGCAGCATGCGCTGGTGGATCGTAACGACGCTCCTGCACCTGCCCTTCGCCGCCATTCTGTTCTTCTTGATGATGGGGGTCATCGAGCGCATCGGCTATTACTGGAAGGGACGCGCCCCGGAGGTGCCGGGTCGCCTGCCGGGGGCCTATCCGACGGTCTGCGTACAGCTCCCCATGTTCAACGAACACGCCGTTGCTCGCCGGGTGATCGAGGCGGCAGCCAGCATGGTCTGGCCGGCTGACCGGCTGATCATCCAGGTTCTGGACGACTCTACGGACGAGGATACCCGCCGGTTGGTGGAACACGTCGGCACGCAGATCCGCGCGCGCGGAATCGACTGCCGGGTGCTGCACCGCACCGACCGCCAGGGCTACAAAGCAGGCGCCCTGGAAGTCGGTCGCCGGCAGACCGAGGCTGAGTTCCTGGCCATCTTCGACTCCGACTTCGTGCCCCCGGCCGACTTCCTGCTGCGCGTGATGCCATACTTCTACCGGCCAGACGGCGAGCCCGAGGCTGACCTGGCGCTCGTCCAGGCCCAATGGGGCCATCTGAACCACGATGCGTGGGCGTTGACACGCTCGCAATCGCTCTGGGTGGACGATCATCATACCCTGCAGATGGCGTGGCGTTCGGCGGCGCACAAGTTCGTCAATTTTACCGGCACGGCCGGCGTGTGGCGTGCTTCCGCCATCGAGGCTGCCGGCGGCTGGAAGGCCCGTAGCCTCGTTGAAGACTGCGAACTGAGCTTCCGCGTCCTCTTCGCTGGTTTTCGCACCCGCTTTGTCAAGGAGATCGTGGCGCCCGCCGAGTTGCCGGCAACTGTCACAGCGTACAAAGCGCAGCAGAAGCGCTGGACGCAGGGCTGGGTTCAGCTCCAGCGCATGCATCTACCCACGATGTTGTTCGACTACCCCGCGTCGCTGCTGCGGCGCGTACACCTGTTGTATATGATCTGCATCCCGTGGCAGTGGCCGCTCTGGGCCCTCTGGATGCTCGTGCTGCCGATCCTGGTCTATACGGGCCACTGGTACGGCGCGCTGAGCCCGGTCGCGGGGGTGACCATCTACCTGCTTCCGAGCCTGATCTGGCTCGGGCTCTCAGCAATCCTCGCCTCGATCGAGACAAGGCACACCTATACGGAGCCGCTGACGATCGCCACCTTCCTCAAGCGGGTTGCCCGTGCCATCCCCAATGCTATCATCAGCAGCGGCATGCTGCCCCACCAGTTCAGCGCCTTCTGCGAGGGGCTTTTCGGCCCGATGCACAGCGAGTTCGAGCGTACGCCCAAAGGGGCCTCGGCATCGGCCGGGCGATCCGCGTCGCCGGCTGTTCGCGAACCGGCGCCCAGCCGACCCTATAAAGTCAAAATCCATCGTCCCTATGTCCTGACTGAGCTCTATTTCTGCGCCTACTTCGCGACGTGGGCGGCCCTGTTCGCCGCAGCTGGTCTGGTGCTGTGCGCCGTCATTTCCGGCTATATGGCCGGTTGCATTCTGTACCTGTTCGCTCACTACGGCGATCACCACGGCAAATTGCTGTTTATCGTCGATCGCAGCAGGCTGGCGCTCTGGCTCAGCCCTGAGCGCCAGCCCTGATGGTCGCGACCAGGCACCTGCCATCCGCTCAACCGTAGCGAAGCGGGGGATGAGGGATGCGGTCGGTCATGCGGCATGCCCAGGAGGCACTGGTATAACCTCCTGATGGGCTAGCGGACGATCAGGGGTAGGTGAAGGGTTATGTGCTGCGGCTCAGATGGATCTCCAGACTGCGGTTGCCGTGGATTGGTGCCAGCCAGGTACTCCTGGAAGTTGCTGAAGCCATCGCCATCAGGGTCACCATCGGCGCCATTCTCACCGCTGGGGTTGGTGGGGTCCAGGGTGTAGCTCAGTTCCCAGGCGTCGGGCATGCCGTCGCCGTCGGTGTCGGCGACGAGGGGGTTGGTGCCGTGGGTGTTGACCTCGGCGCTGTCCGAGAGGCCGTCATTATCGCTGTCGCTATCCTGCGGGTTGGTGCCCCAGGTAGATTCCTGGGCATTGCTCAGCCCGTCGCTATCGGCATCCTGCGCGGCGTCGGCGGCGTCGGTTGGGTTCAGGCCGTTGGCGAG